>CACHTV010000001.1 GCA_902582875.1 uncultured Pelagibacteraceae bacterium
CTTGGAGTACAGCTCAAATTTCAAGAGAGTTAATGATACAGGTTAAAGAGGAATTTGGAAGAGTTCCAAAAAAAATGAAATTATTAAACTGTGTGGGGGGAGGTAGTTCTGCTATGGGATTTTGGAATGAGTTTATGGATACTGATGCTGAATTTATTGGTATAGAAGCAGGCGGACCCAAGAATAGCAAACTTCATGCTGCACCTTTAACCAATGGTTCAAATATTGGAATTTTACATGGTGCTGCACAATACGTTGTTCAAAATAAAGAAGGACAAATAAGTTCTACGGAGTCTATATCTGCTGGTTTAGATTATCCTGGTATTTCACCTTTACATTGTTTTCTCAAAGATGCAAAAAGAGCTAAATATACTTCAGCAACTGATGAAGAAGCTTTGAAAGCTTATCAATTAGTTTCTAAATTAGAGAATATTTCTCCATCTTTAGAACCTTCACACGCTTTTGCTGAAGCAATTAAAATAGCACCTAAATTAAAATCATCTGATGTAATTGTTGTTAATTCTTGTGGAGATAGCATTAAAGACAGAGACATTATTAAACAAAAATTAGGATCTTACGTAAGATGAAATCAAAAATAGCATTGGCTTTCAAAAAATGTAGGGCTGAGAGGAGACCAGCTTTAATTACTTTTACTGTTGCTGGAGATAATACAAAAGAAAACTCTTTAAAAATTTTAAATTCTATTTCAAAGCACGCAGATATACTCGAACTATCATTTTTACACAATTGCCCTATTGCAGATGGAAGCCAAATACAAAATAGTACATATAGAGCCTTAAAAAACGGAACTACTTTAAATGATACTTTTCAAATAGCCAAAAAATTTAAAAAAAATTATCCAGATAAACCGCTAATTTTAATGGGTTATTATAATTTAATTTATCAATTAGGAGAAAATAATTTTTTAAAGAACTGCAAAGTTTCTGGTGTGGATGGTTTGATTGTTGTTGATCTTCCTTATCCAGAAAATAAAAATTTTGCAAAAAAATGTAAAAAAAAATCTATAAATTTTATTCAGCTTTTATCTCCAACAACTTCAAAAGATAGAATGAAAAAAATTATCAAAGATTCTCATGACATGATTTATTATATAAGTATGCTATCTACGACGGGTGGAAAATTAAAAGTTTCGCCAAGAAAAATTCTTGAAAAATATAAAAAAATAAAAAGGCTCAATAATAATAAAAATCTAGTGATAGGTTTTGGAATAACAAATAAAACTATATCTTCCCTCAAAACAGCTGACGGATTAGTTGTGGGTAGTCAATTATGTAAAACTATTACCAATTCTATTAAAAAAAGACAAAATCCTGTCACAAAGTTAGATAAATTGGTATACAGTTTAAAAAATAAAATTCTATGAATTGGATAACAAAATTTATCAAACCAAAAATCAAGTCACTATTTGAAAAAAAATCATCAAAGTCAGAAGAAAATCTTTGGACTACATGTGGATGTAAAAATTTAATTTATAAAGAAGATCTACAATCTAATCTAAAATGCTGTCCGAAGTGTGGAGCACATCATAAATTATCTTGCAAAGAAAGATTTGAAACTTTTTTTGATAACAAAGAATATGAATTAATAGAGACGCCTCTACCAAAAGACGATCCTTTAAAATTTCAAGACAATAAGAAGTACACAGACAGACTAAAATCTGCTAGAAAAATTACAAAACAAGATGATGCTGTTTCAATAGCAAAGGGTAAAATTAAAAATGTTGATGTAGTTGTGGGTGCTCAAGATTTTAGATTCATTGGGGGGTCTTTTGGAGCTGCTTCTGGTGAAGCATTCATTGCTGGAATTCAACATTCTATAGAAAATAATATGCCATTTATTTTTTTTAGTTGTAGTGGTGGTCAGAGAATGATGGAGTCATCTATAGCTTTAATGCAAATGTCTAGAACTGTTTTAGCTGTGAATGAATTAAAGAAAAAAAATATTCCATACATTGTGGTTTTAACTGACCCAACTACTGGAGGAGTGACAGCTTCCTGGGCTATGTTGGGCGACGTCCTAATTGCTGAACCTAAAGCAACTATTGGTTTTGCTGGAAGACGAGTAATACAAGATACTGTTAGAGAAACTTTGCCAGAAGAATTTCAAACTGCAGAGTATGTTAAAAATCATGGTGGTATTGACCTTGTGGTTGAAAGAAAATATTTAAACTCCACTATAGGAACTTTGCTGAATGTATTGTTGAAAAAAGCAGAGGCTCAGGTTAAAAATGAGTCATCTAATGTCTCAATCAATCAATCTTTACAATCAGCTAGCTAAAAATAAACTATTTAGTAAATCAGTAAATTTTGATCTTAAAAGGATCAAATTAATTCTCCAAAAATTAAATCATCCCGAAAAAAAACTAAAAAATGTTATCAATATCATTGGAAGTGACGGCAAGTACTCGCTGTTGACTTCCTTAAAATATTTTATTGAAGCAAATCATCAAAAAGCCTCGGCTTATATTTCACCTAGTTTAAAATCCATTAGGGAACGATTCTGGATGGGTAAAAACTTTCTAAGTTATAAAGAAATTAAAGAGACAGTAAAAATCATTGAAAAGCAAAAGATTCATTTAACAATTTTTGAAGCCTTAACAGTCATATTTGTTTTAAATGCATCAAGAAAAAATAATGATTATAATCTTATCGAAGCAGGCGCATTATTTGCTAAAGACTCAACAAATCTGTTTGAGTTTCCAAAAATACAAGCAATAGTAAATATAAACAAACAACATTTAAACTTTTTAAAAAAGAAAACATTAAATGAAGTCATTTATCAAAAAGTTGGTTTTTTAAGCAATTTTACTAGTATCTATATTGGAAAACAAAAACCTCTAGTTTTAAAAAAGATTAAACAATTATTAAAAAGAAATAGCAGTTCAATTCAATATTCAAATTCCTGGAAATTAATTAAAATAAATAATAATTTTTTTTATAAAGACAAGAAAATAAGAATAAAATTAAATACAAAATACATTCATTCAAAAGGTTTGCTGGAAAATCTATGTTTAGCAATTAAAATCGCTTTAGATCTAAAAATTGATAAGAAGATAATAATAAAAACTATTCCTAAAATTAAGTTTCCAGCTAGAATAGATTATTTAATTAAAGGTAGATTGGCTAAAAAAATACATAAAAATGAAAAGCTTTTAATAGACGGTTGTCATTCTGAAACAAGTGCTAAAAATTTAGCAAATTATCTTAAAACTATTAGAATTCCAATTTATGGTATTTGGGCTATGACAAAAAATAAAGATCCCGATAGATTTATAAAACAATTCAAAGGAATATTTAAAAAAATTATAACTATACCTATTGAAAATGAATCTGCTGCTTTATCAAATAAATTATTGCTTAAAATAGCAAAAAAAAATAATTATAATTCGGAAACTTCTAAAAGTTTTGAAGAAGCATTAAAAAAGATAACTTCAAAAGAAAAAAAAATTATTTGTTGTTTTGGCAGCCTATATTCAGCGGGAAATATTTTAAATAAAAATTAAATTTTATTTTTCTTAAGAAAATCAACTAGATCAGCTTTATTTGTAGCCCCAACTTTAACTGCTTTTTGTTCTCCGTTACAAAACAGAATCATAGTAGGAATTCCTTTCACAGAAAATTGGGTCGGAACATTTGGTTGTTCATCTATATTATGTTTTGCTATTGTAACATCTTTCATCTCGTTAGAAATTTCTTCTAAGATGGGAGAAATCTGAACGCACGGATTACACCAAGGTGCCCAAAAATCCAAATATAAATTCTTGTGTTCTTTTTTAAGTTTTTCAAAAGTTTCGTCAGTTGATTTAATTGTCGGCATACATCCTAGATAAGTATTTTTGATTTAAAGTCAATGTGTCTTAAGCTATTTCTTTTTTTTATTATTACTTGACAGTGCTTTTTCATACACAATTCTCATCTCTTTAATCATTGCATCAACCTCATTGATATAATCAAGTTTTTCTTTGCTTATGTCTTTTTCAGCTCTAATACTATCAATCAAATGTTCAGCCATCGGGATAGTTGTGAAGTTCTTTTCTTCTAATCTTAGCACTCTTTCAGCTGTTGCAACGTGAATTCTATTATAAACTTCTTTTGGTAGAGACTCTGGTTCATTTTGATATATTAGCCTTTCTCCAAAATATTTGAATCTAGGATCTTTAATTTTTATTACCTCTTCATATCTTTTATCCCACTCAATAGTGTGAAATTTTTTAATGATGTCGTTATCAGGACTGTTTTTATCTAAAAACCCACCACTATATAACTGATTGTGTGGGTCGTTAGCTGTTAGCTCATCTTCTTTAGATTTATTCTTTAATTCTTTTTCTTTCACTATTTCGTTAATCGCTTTTTTACATTTCTCTGCAAATTCTGGATTGCTTTTTATTAAAGTTGCTCTTTCAGTAAGTTTTTCTAAGCCTATCGTTCTAAAAGGTTCTGCTTTTAATGCATAATCTATATTAAGAATTACTGGATGTTTCAAAGGTATAGCTCTAATAAACTTACCTGGCTTTTTCATTGTCTCTTTTAAAGATTTATAATCAAGTGACATCAAATCTTTAGGGTCTGTTTCTAGACAATAAACCATTGGCCAAGTGTATTGAGGGTGATCAAAAAAATAGGTGCAAGCGAATGGTCTAGATTTACCAAAATAATACAAAGCAGTTGTAAATAATTTATTTTTAAAAATTTCATCTTTTGCTTTTTGTTTTGAAATAGTCATTAAAGAGGATTCAAATATTGGTTTAGCTGTTTGTTTAATTTTTTTCATCACTTTAGCTGTTATCTCAACATCTTGTGTGGCTGTATGAAATTTATTTTTATCTGTATCTGGAAAGTTCTTCATGCCTAAATCTTCTAGTTTAAAGACTGGATTATTAGATTTTGAATAAGATGTTTCTAGTGATTTTGGATAAAAAAGCTTAGCTGCTCTAGCAAAAGGAAGAAAGTCAGATGCTTCATTACCGTTTGTTTTTAAAATATAAATAGGAAGTAGAGATCTATAGTTCTCTTTTTCTGCAAGAGGATAATCATATCCATGGCCATTCCATGTAGCCCAAATACAAGGTGACCATTGATTAATTTTTTTATGCATTTCCAACATAAGTTGGTAATGATTTAAATTAGATTCCTTTAATTTCTTAAGCCCTTTATTTACCCATAAGCTATAAGGATCTGGAATATACCCAGGTACATTTCTACAAAATAATTCAAAACGATCTAGCTCCTGAAACTGATCATTATACAAGATTCCAGAAACAGAAATAATTTTACCTGTAGAAGTCGATGCTGATTGAGCTTCAAAATCTAAAACTGCTATATTTGCCATTATTTATTGTACCGTATTGTTATCATCATCCTCATCTTCAACGGCAATTGGAATTTGTTTTTTAGGTGTTAGACCTAATTTGTTCAATCGTTTTACTCTGCTTAAGAAACTTCCGCTGCCATCTTTAATTTTTGCCATGACCTCAGAAACATTTTCTGATGTATTAGCAATAGCTTCTTGTGCTTTTTTAGCGCTACCATAAATATCTACTGCTTGAGAGCTTATAAGATTAGCTAATTTAATTATGTCTGCTACACTCTTGCTTTGTTTATCCGCTTTCCAAGAGTATTCCGCAGTTTTTAACATATAATAAAAAATGCTCGGAGAAGCTAAAGTAACTTTATTTTTTATAGCATATTCAAATAATTCACTTCCTCCTTGCCTTGAAGGAATTGATATTGCAGACTCATTAGGGCAAAACATTACAACTGTATCAATTGTTTTAATTCCTTTAATGCCCTGATAATTTTTCTTTGCTAAAGTGTCTATATGTGTTTTTAAAGACAGCTTATGTCTCTCTAATGCTTCTTCTTTTTCTCTCTCATCAGTGGTGTTTACATATTCATCCCAGGCTTTTAGAGACACCTTTGAGTCTACTACTACATCTCTTCCGTCAGGAAAATGAATAATGACATCAGGAATTTTTCTTCCATCCTCTTCATTAAAGCTTTTATGAACTTCAAACTCTTCACCCTCTGTAAATCGAAGATTTTCAGTCAAAATCCTTTTAAGAACTAATTCGCCCCACGAACCTTGGTTCTGAGATCCTCCTGTAACAAGAGTTTTTTTAATATCTTCTGCGGCTTTTACTACATCGGCTTCTCCAGTTTTAATATCCTGAAGAATAGTTTTTATAGATCCTCGTTCAGTGGCATTTGAGGTTTGAAAACCATCAATTTTATCTTCTAAAGACTTTAAGTTGCTGGCTAGATCTCCTACATTCTCCTTCTTAGAAAATATATTTTTTAAAACCCAGCCAATAAAAATACCAACTATTAATCCAATTAAGATTTCAAGACTAAATAAATTTATCACTGCTTTCCTTGCTTGTCTTTTTTGTGTCAGACATAACTTACCTTTTTGTTCTGACGCCTATAGTGATGTGAGGAAAATTTTGATTTTCAACAAAACACATTCTAATACAATTAATATAAGCGTTCGTTAATGATTCTTAATATAAACACTAAATTTTAAAAATCAAGATAAATGTTTTTTTCTTTTTTGACTTTCTGTTCTTAATTGTCCACATGCTGCTAAAACATCATCTCCCCTGCTTCTTCGAATAAATGACATATAGCCTTTATCTTGAATATATTTAGAGAATTTTTCTATATCTTTTCTTTCCGTGGGTTTAAATTTAACGCCTGGCCATGAATTAAACTCGATAAGATTTACTTTGCTTGGAAATTGAGCCATTAATTTTACTAATTGTTTTGCGCAATCTTCAGTATCATTTATACCCTTGAGCATTACATATTCTAAGAAGATTGGTTCTTTTACAACTGACGTGTAATATTTTAACTGCTGAATTAAATCCTTAATCTTAAATTTTTTATTTATCGGCATTATCTCTTCTCTTAATTTGTCATTAGGTGCGTGTAAGCTAAGTGCTAGATAAGTTCCTATTTCATCAGCAGCTTCTGGAATCTTATTGGCAATTCCAGATGTTGAAACTGTAATTTTTTTATTTCCATAATTTAATCCTTTTTTATCTTTTAAAATTTGAATTGCGGTCTTTAGATTTTTCATATTAATAAGGGGTTCACCTTGCCCCATAAAAACTATATTTGTAACTATTTTTTGATCTCCCCAGTCTTTAAGTTTGTCTTTTACCAGTACAATTTGACTTACAATTTCTGATGCAGATAAATTTTTAACTAATCTTTGAGTGCCAGACCTGCAAAATGTACAAGTCAAACTACAACCAACCTGAGAAGATACACATACTGTTCCTCTCGTTTTTTCTGGAATATAAACACATTCAACTTTATTGCCATCAAATAGTTCTACCAGAAATTTTAGTGTTCCATCTGATGACTCATGCGTCTCAACAATTTTTGAATCATTAAAAGAAATTTTTTTTGAGAGTTCTTCTCTTAAATCAATTGGAATAGTAGTAAATTTTTCAAAATCATTTAATCCTTTTTGATAAGCAGCAGTAAATATTTGCTGAGCTCTCATATTCAGCTTTTTCTCTTTGATTCCTATTTTTTCACTAAGAAAAAATTTTAAATCTTCGTAATTTAAATCGAATAAATTTTGTTTCATGTTTACTGTTGAGAAGTTTTAATGGTAAAGAGGGGTAAAGTGAACCCCTCCCTATAAAAGTTAAATATTCTCTGACGATTTCTTTAAATGTTTAAGAACCTTGCCGCGATTTTTTCCGTTTTGAATTTTATATCCAGAAGTTCCATTTGCATTTATTTCTACTGCTTTTCTTGATTTTTGCAATTTGTTAAGAAATTCAGCCTGAGATTTGCTTCGGCTGAATTCATTTAACAATTTTGTGTGTCTACTCATAACACTCTCCTTGTTCTATATTATTCAACCTACTTTTAACTCATGTAGATGAGCCACATCTTACCATGTGGATGGTTATAGTAATATAATATATAATAACTAAGCGATCAATAGCTGTAAAAATGAACAATAAAACCATAGGAATAATAGCGATAGTATTTGGAAGTTTAGTCTTATACAGCGAACAGGAGTATGCTTGGATAATATCTGCAATTTTAATCGGGATAGGTAGTGGCATTTGGTGGTGGAAGGATAAAGAAAGCGATACAGAAAAATAATATGTCTAAAAGAATCTTTGTTGTTTACGGTCATCATAATACAAAAAAATGTTTCAACCAAGAAATTAGAGACACTTTTATTTCTGAAGCTAAAAAATTAGGTCATGAAATTGATCTAATAAATTTACATGAGGAAAAACCTATACCTTTTTATGATGGTTCAGAACCTAGTGAACAGATTTTAAATTATAGAAAAAGATTAGAAAAAAGTGATATACTATTTATGATTTCACCTTGCTACAATTTAAGAGCAACGGCTATTTTAGAAAATTGGATAGATCTTGTTCTAGCTCCTAAATGGTTTTTTTCTTTTAAAAGACTTGTTGGGAATTGGGGATACCCAGTTGCCGGTGCGATGAAGGATCGTCAGGCTATTATGTCAATGAGTTATGGAGGCAACTGGTTTAGTATTCAAACGTGGTTTCAAAATATTCCTTTTAGAAGAATAAAAGCTGGGGTTCTTAAACTTGGGGGCATGCGGACTCAATACATACGGTTCTATGAGGTACTACCTGGAATGTCCCAAGAAAGATTTGAAAATCATATGAATAAGGTAAGAAAATTAGTAAAAAAATTATGAAAGTAATAAATGTCTAAAAGATATAGCGGTAAGAGCAATAAGGATAGAAGTTTTATGAAAAAAGCTAAACTTAGTCTAAAAGAAAAAAGAAAACTGAAGAAAGAAAAGAAAAAAAAATAATGTGTGGAAGGTACGTGATATCTAAACCTGTAAGTAAGACAGTAGATCTTGTCAAAACTAATATAAAAGTTGAAGATGCTGACAATTTTAATGCTCACCCTTCACAAAAATTACCTGTTATAAAATCCTATACTAATGGAAAAGCCCTTGAATTATGTGAATGGGGACTCGTACCTGCTTGGTCTAAAAAACTGGATAAATTCTCTCCATTAATTAATGCAAGAAAAGAAACTCTTATGGAGAAAGTTACTTTTAAAAACTTAATACAGGCTTCAAGATGTGTAGTTCCAGCTGATGGTTATTATGAATGGAAACGAGAAGATAAAAATAAAGTACCTTATTATTTTACTAAAGAAGATGATAAGATTATGTTTTTTGCTGCCATTCATCAAAACAATCAATTTTGCATCATAACAAGAGAAGCGACAGAAAAAATAAGTGATATTCATCATAGAGAGCCTTTGATTATTAATCAAAGTCAAATTAATAATTATCTAAACGTTAAAAAAGAAGCTATGGAAATTTTAAATTCTATCAAACCACCTAAATTAAAATTTCACCCAATATCAAAGGATGTAAATAATCCTATAAATAATGACCCAGCTCTAATTAAGTCTATAAATTAAATGTGCAATCTATCTATTACTCCTGGAACAAATAATGTAGGCGCCTACATTAACAGTATTGAGTTAAAAAACTTAGAACAGAAACAAGTTAATGAGATAAAAGATATTTTAAGCCAATTTGGAGTTATTTTTATAAAAGAACAGAGTTTAGATCCTGAGGCTTATCAAAACTTTGCGAAAAGTATAGGAACACCAGTTATCTACCCAAGATTAAAAGGATTAGATAAAAAATTTCCATTTATCAATGTCATTGAAAGAAAGCCAACTGATAAAAATTTAAGTTTTGGTTCTAGTTGGCTTCATCAGGATACAAGTTATTTAGCTAATGATAGGCCTCGTTATACTATGCTGATGGGAGTAGAAATTCCTAACGGCCAAGGCAATACTATTTTTTCATCAGGATTTAACGCTTATAAAAAATTACCAGATGAAATCAAACATAAGATTAAAAATGCTACAGGCATTTTTTCTTCAGCAGGACCTATAGCAGTAACGAGACTTGAAAGAGAAAAAGAAATGGGAATTAGGTCTTCTGACAACATGGAAGCTGAACACCCAATCGTAAAAATGGTAAACGGTAAAAAGACTTTATATGTTTCTCCAGGTCATTTAATGGAGATCAAAAATGTTGATAAAAAAGATGCAGTTTATCTAAAAAAATATTTAATAGAGCACGTAAATAAAAAGGAATTTATTTTTTCTTATGAATGGTCAAAAGGTGACATTTGTCTCTGGGACAACTTAAGTATCTTACATATGGCTAGTGAAATTAAAAACTGTAGAAGAGTAATGCACCGTATTACGATGAAATAATTATTTCTTTAAGACAGTAAGATGTCCCATTTTTCTTTTATCTTTTATTGCCTTTTTTCCGTAATCAAAGAAGAATTCTTTATCACTAAAAGACCTGTTTCTATACTCTTCAATTTCTTTACCTAAGATATTTATCATTTCTGCATTAGATGTCTTTTGAACTTTATCATTTTTTAATCCACATACTGCTCTAACGTGATTTTCAAACTGGCTGATATTAAAAGCATTGATGGTTAGATGGCCCGAATTATGAACTCGAGGTGCAATCTCATTGACTAATAAAGTGTTGTTTTGATCGATAAAATATTCAACACACATAGTGCCTATATAATTTAGTTTTTCCGCAATAAGTTTTGCATTAGATTGTGCTTTTTTAAATATTTCATCAGTAATGTCTGCGGGTATTTTGGAATATTTTAAAATTTGATCTTTATGGGTATTTTCGATGGGTTCATATGTATATATTTCACCATTTCCAAATCTTGTAATTACAACTGAAATTTCTCTACTCAGATTTACTTTTTTTTCTAAAATGTAGTCAGCGGTAAAACACCAATCTTTCTTAACATCGTCTAAAGAGTTTAAAACAAATTGTCCATGTCCGTCATAACCAAGGGTATTTGTTTTTAAGATTCCAGGTAAAAGTTTTTCATTTTTTTTAACATCTTGAGCTGATTCTATAAAAGCCCACTCAGTAGTCCTAATACCAAGGTTGTTTACAAAAGTTTTTTCTAATTTCCTATTTTGAACTGTCTGGTTGATGTCAGGTTTAGGTAAAACTTTTCTTTCTTTATTTATGCTTTTTAATATTTCAATAGGAATGTTTTCAAATTCATAAGTAACTATATCTACTTTACTGATAAATTCTTTTACTTTGTCTTTATCTTTGTATTTAGCAAATATAAATTGATCTGAATAATTTTGTCCTGGGCCTTGTTCATCGTCAGAAATGATAACTGTTTTGATATTAAGCTTTTTGGCAGCTTGACATAATAAAGATCCTAACTGACCAGAGCCTATAATTCCTAAAGTAATGTCTGACATTAATTATTTAGGTTTTTTTTTAATGGATTGAGTTTGAATACGTCTCCACTTTTCTAAATTAGATTTTATCTTTGAGTCTGAGTTGCCAATGATAGATGCAGCAAGTAATCCACCATTAAATGCGCCATCAATAGCTAAACAACCTACTGGAACTGCTTTTGGCATTTGTGCCATTGATAGTAAACTATCAAGTCCTTTCAATTTTTTAGTTTCTATAGGTACTCCCAAAACAGGTAATGTTGTTAAAGATGCCACCATACCAGGTAGATGAGCGGCTCCACCAGCACCAGCCACGATCACTCCAAAACCATTTTTTTCAGCATTTTCTGCAAATTTAAACATGCGTTTTGGCGTTCGATGAGCGCTTACGATTAAAGATTGGTATTTAACTTTAAGAATTTTTAAAATTTTTTCGCATTCCTTCATAACGTGATAATCAGATTGTGACCCCATTATGATTGCTACTTTATTATTTTGTTTATTGAGTTTCACAGACCAATTTAATCAATTTTATAAATAAAAACAATAGAGTTTAATTTCTTTTTTTGGACTAATTTATGCCAATCAAAACACAGATTTTTTTATCAAATTAATATTATGAAAATATTATCTATTTTATCTTTGTTGTTTTTGTTAACTAATTGTGCTGGTAGCAACTTGGCCAAAGTCAAATTTGGAGAGCGTTGCACTGCTTCTGATGCGAAACAACTACAGGAAAAATCTTACGTGTGGTTTGTGAGTAAAGATGCCGCAAAGGATTTTGACAAAAGAATAAATAAAGCAAACTGTTTAGATAGCTAAATTAATTATTAATTTTTGTTATTTATGTTAATAAGGGGTTTATGTATAGACCCCTTATTATTTTTTCTATATTCTTCTTTTTTTTTAACTCAAATTTAGTAGCTATGGATCAAAAACCCTATCATCACATTTACAAAGACGGAAAGCTATTTGCCTTTAGAAATTTAGAAGGCGGTCCAAAGAGAGATCCTAATTTTAAATGGAATTGGAAGCTTTTTAGGGAAGAAAAAAAGAAACTTAAAATTGATTATCCTCCTGAGCATGTCGTTGATAGACAAATAGTTTTAAAAAATCTTGAGAAACATAAGTCTGATTCATATGTTATGTGGCTTGACCATGCGAGCTTTATTATTAAACTTGGAGATACTACAATTATTACAGACCCAGTTTTTGAAGAATATTACGGTTATTTTGGTTTTGGTACAAAAAAATATATTAAGCCTCCTTTAGAATTGAAAGAACTTCCAGAGATAAATTTATTTTTGCTTAGCCATAACCATCTTGATCACATGTCTCAAAAAACAATAAATAACTTTCCTTATAAGAATACTAAAGTTCTTGTCCCTTTAAAGCTTGGAAAATATTTTACAAGAAATGGATACAAAAAAGATAAAGTAAAAGAGATGGACTGGTTTGATAGAGTTGAAATTAATAAAGAGATCACAATAACAATGTTACCAGCACAACATTGGAGTAAACGTTGGATTTGGGGTGATGGAAATACTAATAGAAGTCTTTGGGGAAGTTTTTTAATTGAATATAAAGGAAAAAAAATCTTTTTTGCCTGCGATACTGGACCCGCTCCTTTTTATAAAGAGTTGGGAGAAAAATTTGGTCCAATTGATTTAGGTTTTGGAAACATTGGTGCTTATAATTTCTTTCCAATTATAAATGTTAAAGATAAATCTACAGCTCATGCAAACCCTGAAGAACTCTTGTCACTTATGAAAGATCTTAAAGTTAAAAAAGTAGTTGGAATGCACTGGGGTACAGCAATATTAAGTTTAGAACCGATTTGGGAACCTCCTGTTAGATTTAAAGGAAATGCTGAAAAGTTTGGCTACAAAAAAGAAGAAGCAATTATATTTAAAATAGGTGAGATTAAAAAATTAGATGAATTAATTAACTAGCTTTTCTCTTATTTCTTTCTTTATCTAGAAGTTTTGTTAAAGCATCTACCATCATATCTGAGGCTTTGAAAATTTCATTAGATTTAAACTCATGTGAAATATTTCTTTCTGGATCAGTTTTATCTTCTATTATTATACCTTCTGATGGTGAATTATTTTTAAGATAAATTAAAATGAGCCATTCTTCATCGGGAGCATCATCCCATTTTATAAAAATCTCACTTGTCTCGAAACGTCTGTCTATCAATCTCAGAATGCTTAAATATTTTGGAATATACCTTTTGTTGATTTGAAAACATAGACTATGGGCAGATCTATAGAAGCTCTCTAAAGCAAATTCAATCTTTTGTCTTTCTAAATTGTAAACTCTTTCTTTTTCAAGTAATGCAGCTCTATCATCACCTTCTTCAACTTTGACTCCAAGCTGTTCAACTCTTTCTCTTATTTTCTGATCTCTTAATGCATGATATTTTTGTTTAATTTTATCAATACGTTCTTGAACATCTACATAAGACTCTCGCTGTTGACTTAAAACAAATTTTTCAAGATTTTTTATTTCTAAGGCTTCTCGTTTTCTAAATTTTTCAATTTTTTTCTCTAATTTAATTTGTTCTAAAAATTTTCTTTGTTTTTCAGCCTGCTCTCTTCTTACTTCAGCTTGCTCAAGCTTAATAAATCTTTGCAATTCTTGTTTTCTTTCTTTTCCAAGTTTAATCTCTTCTTTTAATTCCTGTTCTTTAGCTTTTAGCTCATTCTTTTGTTCGGTTTTTATTTTATTCTGAATCTCCCGCTTCTCTTTCTCCATTGCTTGAAGTTTAAGAAGTTTCTGTTTTTCTCTTTCTTCTTGAATAACTTCTTTAATTTCAGAAATTTTATTGGATATTCCTTGAAAAAAACTTTGAAGTGAACGATCTAAATTGAAATTAAATCTAAAAACTGATTTTATTTTCTCATTAGCCTTTATTAAACCAAGTATTACTGTTCTTGTTTTTTTCGGAGATTTTAAGCTTTTTTTTGTCTTACTTCTTTTTATTCTATTTTTTTTTATTTTTTTCTTTTTTCTTTTTTTTGAAATCTTTTTATTTCTTTTCTTTAAAGAGACTTTTCTAGATTTTTTCTTGAGGTATCGTTTTTTATATTTTCTTTTCTTTTTTTTCATGCCTGTATTTAATTAAATATCAGGTTTTATGAATATATATAGTCTCTTGTTCTATGAGCTGACTGGAAGTTCTTCACAATTTGTAATTGAAAAACTGCTAAGTCTCTATATCTGAAAGCAGCAGCACAACTAGCTAAATAAAACTCCCACATTTTTACGAATTTTTCATCAAAAAGATCCTTTACTAAATTTTTTTTAGCTAAAAATCTTTCTAACCAACTTTCTAGTGTTTTATCATAATGTCTAATAAGAGTCTCTGTATCAGCCACTATTAATCCTGTCTTTTCTATAGGTTCTATAATTTGACTAAAAGAAGGGCATACACCACCTGGAAAAATATATTTATTTATAAATTTATTTGGAGCAGATGGTCTATCAACTACTCCGATGGTATGTAGTAAGAATATGCCATCATCCTTAAGCAAGCTGTTTATTGACTCAAAGAAAGCTTTATAAAATTTTTTTCCTACATGTTCAAACATTCCAACTGAATAAATCCTATCATACTGACCACTGATTTCTCGATAATCGGCCAACTCAAAGTTAACTTGATTATCTAAACCCAATTCTTTGGCTTTATTGTTACAATATTTAATCTGATTTTTGCTTAAAGAAATACCTTTAACTTCACAGCCTTTTTGTTTTGCAATTTCAAAAGCCATTCCTCCCCACCCACAACCAATTTCTAAAATTCGTTGACCTTGTTTAATATCTAATTTTTTTACTATATGGTTTATCTTGTTTTTTTGTGCTTCTTCCAAAGTTTTTGTATCATCTTTCCAATAAGCACATGAATATAATCTATGGTCTCTATCTAAAAATATGTCATAAAGTTTTTCACCTTTATTACCTCCAATATCATAATGATGTTCTACATTTTTTCTAGAATTGCCTGGTAAATTAAAGTTCGACAAATATCTCCATATCTGAAATATCTTTTTAGAAATATAACTAGCAGAATTTACTTCTCGTCTTCCTAAATTTCTAACTAAATCCATTAAAAATTCTTTCAATGATGCATTCTCAATAATGATTTCTCCTCGCATATAGGCTTCTGGAAATTCTAATTCAGGATCTAAAATGAGTTTCCAATTAAGATTCTCTTTTAATAATTTAACTGTAACTGGATTATCCTTTCTTGGATTGCCACAAATATATTTTTGACCTTTGGAGTCAATAAGAATAATTCCACCTTCTCTATATATATTTGAAAATACTCTTGCTAAAATCATATCTAAGCAGCTAAATTATCTTTAATCATAAATTTTAAATTATCTAATTTACTAACTAAATCTTTCTTTTCTTTAGCACTCAAAAGAACCAATGGAGGAAGTAAATTTTTAAAATTATCGTCTTTTGTTGACAAATAACTATGCAAAGCTGATATCAAATTATATTCGTCAAAGACTTTTCTAACTGCGATCAATTTATCATTATGTGTTTGAACTTTTTGTTTTTCAAAATCATCAAAAACTTTTCTAGCAATAGGTGCCGTTACATTGCAAATAGCTGAAATGATACCGCTATTACCTATCTCTAATCCTTTTAATAGTTTTGTTTCAGTACCTGGAAAAATTAAAAAATTTGGTATTTTTAAATTTTCGAATAAATTATAACTCGAATCCTTGCAGCCTATAATATTATCAGGAAAAGCTTTAACTAATTTTTTAACTGCTTCTATTGAAAATTTATATCCACTAAGTTTTTCAAAATTATATAGAATGATTTTAATTTTAGGAACTTTTGAAATAATTAGTGAGTAAAAACTAAATACTCCTTCATCAGTGTTATCTTTGTAATATGCTGGTGGCATGATTAACCAGGATTTAAATTCATATTCCATTCCATATTTAATTAAATCAATTGTGTCATTTAAAGAATTGCAACCAGTGCCAAAAAAAAATTGTTTTTTTAACTTATGATTTGCAGCTTTTGAAATTAAACTTTTTTTTGAGCTGAGGTCAATTAATTGGCTCTGGCCCGTAGAGCCAAAAAATATAGATCCGTGTAATCCGTTTTTAATAGAAGAAGCAGCGTGCGCAATTGTTGCCTCTATATTTAAAGAACAATCATCATGCAAAATACTACAAGTAGCGCTATAAACACCTTTAATCATAATCTTACCTAATTTATTCTATCTAAGTTATACAGTTAGAATCAAGTATGAAAATTCTTTGTATTAACACTAGAAAAGGAATGGGAGATCAGATTATTTTTCTTCCTTATATTCACGCTATTTCAGAAAAATTCAAAATACCGGTTTCCTTGTTAGCCAAGGATAATTCTAAAGCAAAAGATCTTCTAGAAGAAGACAGCCATGTTAATGAAATTATTTCTCTTGAAAAAGAAATGGATGGAGTGAGAGGAATTTTTAAATTAGTAAATGAATTAAAAAAAAGAGCCTTTGATAAAGTTTTTATTTTTAATTCATCATTAAGATATAATTTAGTTGCTAGATTGGCAGGTATTAAATCTATTTATCAATATCCTTTTAGTTTTGGAAAAAAAGATAACATGGTAATTAGTGCAAAAATTTTTACTGAAGACATAATTGAAAAAGTTGTTTCAACAGAGCCTAATCTAATAATAAAGAAAAAAGAAAATAATTTTGATAAAAATTTTAAACATATTATTTTTGGAATTGCGGCTAGTGGCAAAACAAAAATTTGGAATATAAATAACTATATAAGGTTAGGACAAGAGATATCAAAAAAGGTGAAGTGTAAATTTTATATAGCTGCTGGGCCAAATGATAATGATCTAGTTAATCAATTTAAAGAATCAAATATTGGAAAAAATTCTATTTCATTTGAAAAATTAAATATAAAAGAAACTCTTCCAATCATAAAAAATTGTGATTGTTATATTGGAAATGATACGGGTTTTGCTCATATATCTGTTGCTCTTAAGATAAAGTCTTTAGTTATTTTTACCGATACACCTATCAAAGTTTACGGTCGCTATGCTCCAGCATTTATGTCTACTGTAGAACCAGAAGGGGAGCATGAAAGCACTGTGCACAATACTTTAGGCGCTGATTCTGTTTCTTTTGATGAAGTTTATAATAAATCAATTCAAATACTTAACTAAAATCAGTTTTAATTATTTTATCTACCGCTTGATTGACAAGTTTGCTTAATTCTTCGGTTCGAATCTCTCTATTTTTATCTGGATGAATTTTCTGTTGTAATTTTTTTGCTACTTTTAATACATCTTCTTTAGAACATCCTTTTTTTAATCCTAATAATTTATAAGACTCATCAATAGATAGGCTGGATGATCCTTGAGGTTGATTAAACTGGCCTTGAGAAAATCTACCTGAATTTTTTAAAAATTGAATTAGCCTCCATAACTGAAACATTTGCAAAGCAGTAAAACCTTTAATCTTTAATCCACTTAAAATTATTAATAAAAAAGGTAAAGAAAATAAAAACTTTCCTCCTATAGTAAATAAAGCTGCAAGAATTAGAGATAAATAAACTGCAATTTTTTTTAGAATAAGAGCAATTTTTTTTGAACTTGCTCTAGCAAATGCATTCAATAAAAGATAAACAATGACAAAAATGATAATTCCAATCAAAAACAAATTCATATAACTTTTTATCATGAAAATTCCTAAATTGAAAAAAATAGAATCTGTAAAAAAGTATCATGGCATATCAATAGAGGACGATTATGCCTGGGTAGATCAACCTGATATTTTAGAAGTTTTAAAAGATCCAGATAAATTATCAAAAGATGTAATAAAATATATAGAAGAAAACAATTCTCTAACTGAGGATTATTTTAAAGACGTAAAAAACTTACAAAAAAAACTTTTTAATGAAATTAAATCTAAAATAAAATTAGACGATACTTCATTAAAATTTAAAGATAAAAAATATTATTACTGGTCTAAAACCGAAACTAAAGGAAATTACGGAAAAAATATCAGGCAACTTATAGATGGCTCAAAACCTGAAGAAATTTATTTTGATGGAGATCTTGAAAAGAAAAAATGTGGTTCAAAATATTTTGGCTTAGGAGGTATAAGCGTTTCTAACTGTGATAGATATATGGCTTACTCCTTAGATCTTAAAGGATCCGAATACTACACAATTTATCTAAGAGATCTAGATCTCAACAAAAATGAAAAGGATATCATTGAAAATACAAGTGGTAGTATAACTTGGTCTTTAGATAGTAAAAGTTTCTTTTATTCAAAACTAGATAAATTTCACAGACCTAGACAAATTTATAAACATCAAATTGGAACTCAAATAAATACTGATGAACTAATATTTGAAGAAAAAGACGAAACTTTTACTGTTGGTATAAGTTTAAGCTCTGATGAAAAATTTTTCATAATTTCTACATCAGATCATATTACAACAGAAGAATATTTTTTTCCTGCAAATGCAAGCTCTATTAAACCAGTTTTATTCCAAAAAAGAGAAAAAGATGTTCGCTATTCAGTAGACTCTTGGAAAGAATATTTTTATATCCAGACAAATAAGGATGCTAGAGATTATAAAATTCTCAGGTGTAAAATTAATGATATTAATAAACTAGAGGAATTCATTCCTTCAAAAAAAGAGACTGTTATAGGAGGTCTGGAATTTCTTGATAATTTTATTATTCGAAGTGAAAAGTCTGATGCCATTCTTAAACTTTTTGTAAGAAATATTAAAAATAATCAAGAAGAAGAAATAAAAATTTCGAATGAGGCAATAGGTTGTCCTGGCATCTCTTTAATGCAAAAAGATAGGAACACTTCCAAAATTAGAGTGGGTTGGGAAAGCATGGCAACTCCCAGTAAGGTGTATGAATACGATATTTTAACTAGAGAAAAAAAACTTGTTAAAGAAAGAGAAATACCTTCAGGTCATGATCCAGATAAATATATTATTGAGAGAATAAAGGCTAAGTCTCACGATGGAAGAATGGTTCCTATTAGTTTAGTTCGATTAAAAAATTCTAAACTTGATGGAAAATCAAAAATTGTTCTCTATTCATACGGAGCCTATAAAAACGATATTTTACCTTCCTTTAGTGCTTCAAGATTTTGTTTAGTTGATCGAGGTATTACTTATGCAATTGCTCATGTAAGAGGTGGTGGTGAACTAGGTGATATCTGGCATCAAGAAGGGAAAAAGAAATTAAAAAAAAATACTTTCTTAGATTACATTGCTTGCGCTAATCATTTGATCGATAAAAAGTATACTTACAAAGGTGGTGTTTGTTTTCTTGGCGGCAGTGCTGGAGGATTAACGGGTGGTTCAGTAGCAAATATGGCACCTGAACTTTTTTTTTCTATGTTACTGCTTGTGCCTTTTGTTGACACAATGACAACAATGCTAAATGAAAAACTTCCGCTTACACCAGCTGAATGGGAATTGTGGGGAAATCCAATTAAAAGTAAAGAATACTTTGAATATATTTTATCTTACTCTCCCTATAATAACTTACATAAGACTAATTATCCTGCGATGTTTGTTAGTTCATCAATATTTGACAACCGAGTTTTATATAGTGAACCAGTAAAATATATTGCAAAATTAAGAGATGTTAAAAATGATAATAATATTCAATTGCTAAAATGCAAAATAGAAGCTGCTGGCCATGGGGGAATGAGTGGTAGAGACAACGCTATCACTGAGTTAGCGGAAGAGTATAGTTTTATTTTAAAAACTGCTAAAATTCTTGATTGAGAATTCTAAAAGCAATTTTTGCTAGTAAAACCTATTACCATATTATTTGGATTTACTTCAAACTTTCTTTCACACTGAATGTTATATTTTTTTGAAACGTAAATGTAATATCTATTTCTTGTTTCTAGGAATTCTATTTTGTCTGGTTGTCCATAAGCAATTTTAAGTTCTGACTCGGGTTTGTTTAACCATTTACTTAATTCTTTTTCTTCTTGAATTGTTTTTTCATCTATTTTTTTAGAAACTGTCTGACAAGCGGTGAATAATAGAGAACTTAATATAATAATAAAAATAAATTTGATTTTATTCATAACAAGCAATTTATTTTACACCTAAAACTTATAAACAGAAATATTACCTTCAGGTTGTAAAATGAGCCTAAAATCTACATTTAAAAGGATTTTTTTACCGAATCGGAGTATTTTCAAATCCTAAAAATAAAGGAGAAATTATATGATGCAAAAATATTTTGGTTATAGGAATTTAAAAACAGAAGTTAGAGGAGGAACTGCGACCTTCCTTACTATGGCCTACATTTTGGCCCTCAATCCTATGATCTTAAGCGCAGGAGGTTTTGACAAAGGATCAGTTTTTATAGCAACTATTATTGCTACTGCAATAGGTTGTGGAATTATGGCTTTCTGGGCTCGAACATGGCCTGTAGCCCTTTCAAGCGGTATGGGATTAAACGGATTCATAGGATTCGTTGTTTGTGGAGCGCTTGGTTATTCACCTGCTGAAGCATTAGGCGCGGTACTTGTTGCTGGAGTATTATTCGTTATTGCTTCAATAACACCTTTGAGAGCATGGATCATCAATTCAATTCCAAAAAGTTTAAAACTTGGAATCGGAGCTGGTATAGGAATGTTTCTTGCGATGATAGGATTTCAAATAATGGGAATTACAGTAACTACTTTCCAAGAAGGAGTTCCTTGGGAATTCCAAGATCCTACTTTGATCAAACTTGGAAGTTTAGATAATCTTTTTGTTTTGTTTGGTCTGGCTGCACTTGTAACAATGATAGTTTTGGATAAACTTAATATAAAAGGTAGCATTATAATATCAATGGTGTTTTGGACTATTGCATCATGGATTTTTATTCCGACTGGTCTACAAGAAGCTAATTTCTCAGCATTTCAAGGCGTTTTCCTTTTAAACTTACCTGAGATGAAACACTTCATGAATTTTGATGTGTCAAAAGCTTTAAGCGCTGGTGGATTGACTGTGATTTTCACACTATTTTTTGTTGACATTTTTGACTCTACTGGGACTCTAGTTTCTGTAGCTAATGTAGCAGGAAAAGTTGATAAAAAAGGTAATGTAAAAGATATTGATAAGGCTTTATTGGCTGATAGTGTTGCAACAGTTGCTGGAGCCATGGTTGGTACTTCTACAGTAACTTCTTATGTGGAGTCGGGTGCTGGAGTTAAAGAAGGCGGCAGGACAGGTATGGTGCCTTTAGTTGTTGGTGTACTGTTTATATTTTGTATATTTTTATCACCACTTTTCTTAGCAATTCCGAAACAAGTAGATGGGGCAGCTCTGATATTTGTTGCGCTTTTATTTCTTAAAAATATTGTTGATATTGATTGGAAAGATATTTCTGAGTCAGCTCCAGCTATTATTTGTATGATTGCAATGCCATTTTTTTACAGCATTTCTAACGGGATTGCTTTGGCCTTTTGCACGTATGCACTAATAAAAATATTTACAGGAAAATTTTCGAAAGTTTCACCTGCTATGTGGATAGTAGCTATCCTAAGCGGAGTTAACTTGGCAATATATTCTTAGTAAATAATATAATTAAATTTAAAGGGCCAGATTTTTTTTGGCCCTTTTTTATTTTTGATGTTTTTTTATTAAATCATCTATTCTTACTTCTTCATACCGCTCGAAAGGTTGGACAATCCAAGGATTGCTGTCTAATTTTTGAGCACAAAAATCTGGTTCAAAAGTAGAATCTTTTTTTTTCCAAAGAACAGCTGTTTTAATATTTTTAATATTTCCTTTTAAAGGAGGATAATTTTTTAACCACTGAATACTTTTATTTAATGTTACCCCGGTATCTGACAAGTCATCGCATAATAGAATGTTTCCTTTCATATCTTGAACCGTTGAACTCATTTCTCTAGAAAATACCAATTCTCCTTGCTGATCTTCAATTCCTTTACCTGAGTAAGATTCTACTGCAAGATAAGCACATTTTAATTTAAATATTCGACTTAAAACGTCCGTGATAGGTAAGCCGCCACGGGCTATTCCAATTAATAAGTCTGGTTTATAACCGCTCTTATGAATTTGAATTGATAATTTTTCTACAATTAGATTATACTGTTTCCAATCTATGATAAGTTTGTCAGCCATAGAAAAAACTAAATTATTTTAGAGGAGTTGTAAATGAAAGCTTATTGGGTATGTATATACGAAAAGATTGATAATGTAGATAAATTAAAGGAATATGCAGTTAAAGCTAGGCCAGCAGTAGAAAAATTTTCTGGAAAATTTCTGGTTAGAGGCGGAAAAAATAGAACAAATGATGGAATTAAATCTCCTAGAATAGCTGTAGTTGAATTTCCTAATTATAACGCTGCTGTAGACTGTTATGATTCTGCGGAATATCAAGAAGCACATGATATTCTTCAAGGACATGTTGTGAGACATCATCAGATAGTTGAAGGTAGTTAATATTGGATAGGCTCATTATCTATTGATCTCCAGAGATACCATGTCGCTACCGAACAATAAGGAGTAAATTTTTTATAAAGTTTTTCTAAAAAACTTTTTGGAGGGAAGTATTTCTTATTATAATTATTTGAAATAGCTCTTAAAAGACCAATATCCTGTAAAGGCCAAATATTTGATCTATTAAAAGTAAATAATAAAATCATTTCAGCTGACCATCTTCCTATTTGTCTTAATTCAGATAAATATTCTATTGCTTCTTCATCACTCATTTTATTGATTAAACTGGGTTTAAAACTTTTATTTATAATTCTTTTGGCTAAATCCTTAATGCCTTTTACTTTTTGTCTGCTTAGACCACAACTTTTTAAACTACTAGCAGATAGTTTATTAACATTTTTTACAGTAATTTTATTATTACATCTCTTTTTAAATTTTAAAAAAACAGAATTTGCAGCTGCTACACTTATTTGTTGTCCAATAATACTCTTACAAAGTGAAAAAAAGACATCGTTTCTTGTTACTAAAGACTTGTCTTTATATGTATAAATTAGCTTTCTCATTATCTTATCTTTTTTTGATAAAATTCTTTTAGCTCTATTCCAATACTTTGGTTTGTTGCTCATGACCTAGGAGCAATGATTTGTTTTTTTAACTGAGACTCTCTAATAAAAATAATTAAAGAACTTAAAATAACAAGCATAGCACCTATTAAAGTTAAAACTTTGGGTATCTCGCTCCATATTAAAAAACCAAAAACTATTGCAAAAACTAAACTAAGGTATTTTATTGGTGTAACAAGTGATGCTTCAGCTAATCTATAACTTTGAGTTAATAACAAATTGGCAATACTTCCACAAAGTGCCATAATAACAAATATTAAAAAATCTATTTTAGTCGGCATAATCCAATCAACAAAAAATATAGAAACCAAACCTAAGATGGTACATAATAAAGTAAAATAAAAAGCTATAGTATAGTTGGCATCAGTTTTAGAGAGAGATCTCACGCTGATTGCTACACACGCAAAAAAAATACAAAAAATAACTGGAAAAACATAATAGTAATTTAAATCTACAAATGCTGGCTGAACAATTAGTAACATTCCTATAAAGCCAAGAACCACGGCAAACCATCTTTTCATTCCAACTTTTTCGGACAAAAAGAAAATCGAAGCGATGGTTACGAATATAGGGCCAGCAAAAGTTAATGAAACAACATCGGCTAATGGCAGCTCTCTTAAACCAAAAAATAATGCAATGATCGCTAATGCTCCACAAATTGCTCTAAAAGCATGAAGTCCAGGTCGTGAAGTTTTGTAAAATGTAAAAATTTTATCTTTTGGAATAATAAAAAAGATCGGGAGAAACCCGATAAAAAAACGGAAAAATAAAACCTGTCCAACTGGATAATAATCAAGCCATTTAACGCAGATATCCATGATAGAAAAGCAAATTACACTTCCAATCATGTACAATACGCCTATTTGATTTTGTGTTAACAATTTAATATCCTCATTAATTCTAAACATATTAAATAACTTATGAAGAAATGTACAACACTTGGGCTGGGCTGTTTTTGGAAACCTGAGGAAAACTTCAAAGACAAACCTGGAATTATAGAGACAGAAGTCGGTTACGCCGGAGGAACCAATCCCAATGTTACTTATGAAGAAGTATGTGGTGGAAATACTGGTCATGCAGAAGTTGTAAGACTTACTTATGATGACAAATTGATTTCTTTTAAAAAAATATTAGATCTATTTTTTAAAATGCATGATCCAACTCAAAAAGACATGCAATTTCCAGATGTTGGAAAGCAATATAGAAGTGAAATTTTTTATGAAACTGAAGAACAGAAAAGAGAAGCAAAAGAAGTTTTAAATGAAAAAAATAAAGAGTTTAATGGAAAAATTCAAACAAATATTTCAAAACTAAAAAATTATTGTAAAGCAGAAAATTATCATCAAAAATATATAGAAAAAAATAAACGATGAAACATCTAGTATCTACAGATTGGCTTGAAAAAAATTTAGAAAATGTAAGAATTTTTGATGGTAGCTGGCATTTGCCAAATGCTAATCGAAATGCATTAGATGAATTTCAGACAGCTCATATAAAAAATTCAATTTTCTTTGATATAGACAAAAATTCTAACCAAAAATCTAAATTACCACACATGTTGCCTGAAAAAAATGTTTGGGAAAAAACTATGTGTAATTTTGGAATTAAAAATTCTGATCATGTTGTTATTTACGATAATTCAGATCTTATAAGCTCCTGTCGTGTCTGGTATACTTTCCTATATTTTAATCATGATCCAAATTTAGTTTCCGTTTTGGATGGTGGTTTTAAGAAATGGTTGAACGAAAAAAAGACCACTACTCAAGATAATAAAAGATTTCTAAAAAGTACCTACTTAGCTCATGAAAACTCATCTCTAGTTTTAAATAAAGATCAAATAGTAGCTAATATCAAAAATAAATCATTCCAAGTTGTAGACGCTCGTGGTAGAGAAAGATTTTTAGGTTTGCAGCCAGAGGCTAGGAAAGAGTTAAGAAGCGGAAATATAGAAGGTTCAAAAAATATGCCTTTTACAGAATTAATAAATAGAAATGATCATACTTTTAAAAAAAAAGATGAGTTAATATCTATTTTTGAAAGAAATAAAGTTGATCCAAATAAAAAGATAGCTTTTACATGCGGATCTGGAATAACTGCTTGTGTTTTAGGGTTAACTAATTCTATCATAAGTGGTAAAAAACCCGTTGTCTATGATGGTTCTTGGGCAGAATACGGAATTAAGTAAAAATGAAAACATCTTCAAAATTAAAAGCTTTTTTAATAGTTTTTTTTATAGCAATTTTTGCAGTAATTGCTGCTCGGTATTTTATTGGATTACATTTCAAAAAAAAATTTAGTGCGAGACCAGCACCTGGCGTAATTGTAGCTAAAGTTGAAAAATCTTTATTTTATAAGAGCATAGAAACTTTTGGAACGGCGATAGCTCAAAACTCTAAAACATATAGAGTCAAAAAAGACAGTATAGTAGGGAACTTAAATATTGAAAATAGATTTGTAAAAAAAGGTGAAATAATAATTGCTTTAAAAGATGACAAAAATATTGTTGCAGATTTTGAAGGTAAGATTGGAAAAAGAGAAATTGCTCAGGGTGTTCTAGGTTCAAATAGTTTAATTATAACTCTGGATGATTTAAAAAAAATTGTAATAGATATTAAAGTTCCAGAAAACTATGTTGGAATTTTGAAACCTGGTTTAAAGGCAGAAATAATAAATTCAGCATTTAACAAAACTTTTAAAGGTAGAGTGGACTCTATTAGCTCAAGAATAGATCCATCAACCAGATCCATCTTAGCAAGAATTATTGTAGATAATTCAAATTTTGAAATTATACCCGGACAATTAATGACTGTTAAAATAATTTATGACGAAATAAATCAGATAGGTGTTCCAGAAAGCGCTGTAACTATTCAAGGAAATACCGCTTTTGTTTACATTGTAAAAGCTAACATAGCTGAAAAGAAAAATATTAAGATGGGCAAAAGAAATTTTGGAAAAGTTTCTGTTTTGTCAGGAATAAATGAAGGAGATATGGTTATTAGCGAGGGTGTGTCTAAAGTCAGAAATAAAGCTAAAGTTAAAATTATAAATCCATAAAATATGTTTTTAACGGACTTATCTATTAAAAGACCTGTCGTAGCATCAGTAATGAGCTTAGTGCTTGTTATTTTTGGACTTGTGACTTTTCAAGAAATACCAACTGATGAATTACCTGATGTACAACCTCCTGTAGTTACAATTCAAACTGAATACAGAGGAGCATCTGCTGAAATTGTAGATACACAAATAACACAAAAAATAGAGGACTTTGTAGGTGGAACGCCTGGGTTAGAAACAATTGACTCATTTAGTGAAGATGAAAGCTCAAGAATAACTCTAACATTTCAAACAGACTTAGATCTTGATGATGTTGCCAATGACGTAAGAAGTTCTGTCTCCAGGGTAGTAGATAATTTGCCTGATGGCGCAGGACAACCTGAAATATTTAAACAAAGTGCAGGAATGAGAACTACTATGTGGTTATCTTTTAATTCTGAAACAATGACAGATTTAGAACTAACAGATTATGCAGATAGATATTTAACAGATGTTTTTTCTGTCGTTTCTGGAGTTGGTAGAGTGCGTCTTGGTGGAGAAAGAGAGCTATCTTTAAGAGTTTGGTTAGATCCTATCGCTTTAGCAGCAAGAGATATAACTACACAAGAAGTTGAACAAGTTTTAAAAAAAGAAAATGTAGAATTTCCCGCTGGAAGAATTGAGTCTAAAGATATCGATCTAACTATAAAACTAGATAAAGCTTATAAAAATTTAGAAAATTATAAAAAATTACCTCTTAAAAGGGCTAAAGATGGTTCAATAATTACTTTGAGTGATGTTTCTCGAGTAGAAATAGGTGCTGAGTCTACTAGAACTTTATTTAAAGGAAATGGTAAACAAGTTGTAGGAATTGGAATTTATCAGCAGTCAGATGCAAACACAATTGCAGTCGCGAATGGTATTAAGAAAAAGATTCAAGAAATAAAACCAACATTACCACCGGGTACTACCCTAGAAGTTTCGTTTGATAGAAGCAATTATATTAAAGCTGCTATTTATGAAGTCTACAAAACTTTAGTTATTGCTTTAATTTTAGTCACAATAATAATTTATTTATTTCTAGGAAATATAAGAGCTCTTGTGGTACCGTTAATTGCATTACCTGTTTCTTTGATCTCAACTTTTTTATCTATTTATATATTTGGTTTTTCGATTAATCTTTTTACACTGATGGCTCTTGTATTGGCTATTGGAATTGTGGTGGATGATGCAATTGTAATGCTAGAAAACATTGTCCGAAGAATAGAATTAGGTGATAGCCCTTTAGTAGCTGCTTATAAAGGAGCAAAACAAGTATCTTTCGCTATTATAGCGACAACAGTAGTCCTAGTAGCTGTATTTGTTCCTTTAATCTTTATTAAAGGTATTACAGGAGTTTTGTTTACTCAAACTGCAATTACCCTTGCCTCTGCAGTAATCATCTCAAGTTTTGTCGCTCTTTCTTTAAGTCCAATGCTTGGAAGCAAGTTCTTGAAGAAAAATATGAACAAATCAAAAATAGTAACAAGATTTGAGAAATTTTTAAAAAATTTAACACAACTTTATAAACTATCTCTTTTAGGCTGGATAAAAAAAAAGAAAATAATTACATCATTTTTAATTGGAACACTCGCTTTAACTGTTTTTTTATTTAATTTTGCGCCAAAAGAATTAATAGCACCTGAAGATCGAGGAGCTTTCTTTGTAATTGTAAAAGCTCCTCAAGGATCTGGTTTTAATTTTACAAAAACTAAAGCAGAGGAAATTGAAAAGCTTTTGCTACCTAATGTAGGTAAAGGTGAATATAGAAAACTTATAATGAGAGTGCCAGGATTTGGAAAATCAGCAAAGCAAGTTAATAGTGGTTTTATTATTGTCCTTTTAGAACCTTGGTCAAAAAGAGATCGTCATGGAGTAAAAATTATGAGGGAGTCTTTTGGAAAAATAGCAAAAGTACCTGGCGTACTTGCATTTCCTATAATGCCTCAAGGAATTCGAACTGGAGGGATCGAAAGTCCAGTTCAGTTTGTCATATTAGGAAATACTTACGATCAACTAATCAAATGGAAAGAAATTATAAAAAAAGAAGCCAGAAAAAATCCTGGTCTAGTATCGATTCAAGATGATTTTGATCTAAACAAACCTCAATTAAATGTTCAAATAGATCAAAAAAAAGCAGCAGATTTAGGTGTTTCTACTGAAGATATAGGTAGAACAATAGAAACTATCTTCGGATCAAAAAAAGTTACTAATTTTACACAAGATGGAAAAGAATATTCAATTATTCTTCAAGGAGACATTAAAGATAGACAAGAGCCGGACAGTATTAGCAAGGTATTTGTTAGATCAAAAAATAATGGCAAGCTTGTTTCCATTTCTAATTTAGTTGAATACAGCGAAGAAGGCCAATCACCTTTTTTAGCAAGATATAATAGACAAAAAGCAGTTACAATTTCTGCAAGACTAGTAGGGGATTATTCTTTGGACGAAGCGTTAAAATTTTTAGTAAATGTTGTAGAAGAAAATACCCCTCAAGCTAAAATTGCTTACAAAGGTGAGAGTGAAGAATATAAAAAAACTAATACAGAATTATATATTATTTTCGCTTTGGCTCTAATTACTGCCTATCTTGCTATGTGCGCTCAGTTTGAAAGCTGGAAACATCCACTCACAATTATGTTAACTGTTCCCATGGCTATTCTCGGAGGATTGCTCGGTATTTTGGTCGTAGGATCTTCCTTAAACGTTTATAGCCAAATTGCATTAATAATACTCATTGGGTTATCCGCAAAAAATGGAATTTTAATTGTTGAATTTGCAAATCAATTAAGAAAAGAAGGAAAAAATTTAGAAGTTGCTGTATTTGAAGCAGCTGCTATTAGATTAAGACCAATCTTAATGACAAGCTTATCTACTATTATTGGTGTATTGCCTCTAATCATTAGCTTTGGGCCTGGTGCTGCAAGCAGGCTTACTGTGGGAATTACAATATTTGCTGGAATGATATTTTCTACTTTTTTTACTCTCTACGTAATACCTACTATTTACACAGTTGTTGGAAAAAATACTCAAAGAATTGACTCAGTAGAAATTGAACTAAATAAACAACTTAAAAAATAATATATTTATTTTTATCTAGATTTTTTTTACAAAGTGTAAGTTGTTTTCTATATTTGTTGGCCATATCTCTTACTGACTTAGCATAAATAACAGCTTTTTTATCTTTTGAATAATTTTTATAATCTCCCCAACCTTTATAGTAAGCTAGATATTGTCTGTAGGCATCTTTCTTTGATATTTTTAATATCTTAGAAGTTTTATTAATGTACCAACCTATAAAATCAACTGAGTCTTTAAAGCGAGCACGAGTAGCAAGTGGATTATTTATTTCTCTTTTATATTGTTCCCAAGTACCTTTTACAGCTTGAGAATAACCAAATGAGCTGGATGGTCTTTTAAATGGTATGACTTTAAATAATTTTCTTCTTGGTGGTTTAGCAAGCCAATTAAAGTCACTTTCTTTTTTGACGAAAGCTAGTTGCAAATGAATAGGAGCTCCCCATTTCTCATATGAAGCTTTTGTATGTTTATACCACAAATACCTTTCTTCAAAGATTGCACAACTATTTTGGGTATTTTTTGGAATTGATGAACATGCTGTTACTATCAAAAAAATTCCAAAAAATATAATTTTTTTTAAAAGAATCACTTTTCAAATTATATAAGAAATTAATTAAGCTTTCTCCATTTTTCTGGTTTAATAAAAGTTCCACTCCACAAACCTAGTTTTTCTTCTTTTGCAAAATTTTCATCAAGTACATATATTTTTGAATATTTTCTATAAGCTATTGCATAACCATTACGAACCATCCATCTATTTAAATTAATAGTCCCTTTTAAACATTTTGCTAAATATCTTTTATATCTATCTTTTCCCAACAGAATACATTTTACTGGTTTATTGCCAATTTTTTGAACAAGCTTTTTTTTAGACATCTGTCCACAGTAATAATCTTTCTGAAAATTAAAAAACATTATTTTTAGGTAGGGCTTTTTGCATTTTTGTTTCATTTCAGGAGCATCAATACCCTCCAATCTTATTTTATAAGATTTAATGTGTATGGTATCTCCATCAACTACTTTTGGAAATCCTACAATTTCTGACGCTTGCACAGTTTGAAAAAAAAATAAAGTAAAAATTATAATTATATATTTAATCATTTAATTAATTTTCTTAATAATGATATCATTAATACTCCGGCTACATTAGCAAATAAATCATAAAGCTCGAAGGCACGATTAGGAATAATGTAATGTGAGAGCTCTAAAAAAACTGATATAAAAAAGATAAAGTAAAAATTAGTAAAAATTCGAGTATTTTTTAAATTACAAATTACTGCCAAAGCTGTCAGATACATAAAGCAAAATAAATGATTAATTGATGTCCCTATAGGATTATCAACTAAATTTGGTTGTTTACCTAAATCTCCATACAAAAGATATCCAATAAGACTGCCAGGAAATAAATATAGAATGAACAATAATATCAAAGAGAAATAATAAAGATATTTAATCAACTTTAAGACATTATTTTTCATTATAATTTTAATATTACATAATATCTGGTATTTATCTATTATGAGCAAATTAATCCTAGTAAGACATGGTCAAAGTGTATGGAACGCAGAAAACAGATTTACAGGATGGGTAGATGTTGATTTATCGGAAAAAGGAATTTTAGAGGCCCAGAAATCTGGTCAATTAATTAAAAATCTAAATATTAATATAGATGTTTCTTACACATCTTTTCTAAAAAGAGCCATTAAAACTCTTACCACCATACTTAAAGAAAATGGCTTGGAGCTTAAATTTAATACTTCTTGGGAATTGAATGAGAGACATTACGGATCTTTAACGGGTTTAAATAAAGATGAAACTAAAAAGAAAATAGGTGAGGAACAGTTTAAAAAATATAGAAGATCTTGGGATATACCACCGCCCCCAATAGCTGAAAATGACGAAAATCATTCGTTATTTAGTCCTTTAAACCCAAGTATACCCGTAGGGATGATACCTTTTACAGAATCTTTAAAAGATACTTATGAACGAGCAATTTCTTATTATGAAAGAGAAATTCAAAAACATATTGAAGAAAATAAAAACGTTTTAATATCAGCACATGGTAATTCACTAAGAGCACTATGCAAATATCTACTTAAAATTTCTGATCAAAAGATAAATGAATTAGAAATTCCAACAGGAAATCCTTTAATAATTGAATTTGATAACAATCTTAAAATTCAAAAATATTATTATCTGGATGAAACTAGAGCTAAAAATATTATCTTTAATCAATAATTTTTAAATTCGATATTTTTTCGTAAATCTCTTTTGTATTCAGATGGTAAAACTTTTGCTTACTTTCATTTCCAATTAGGGAATTTTCCTCAATTAAAGAGTCCCAAACCTTGTTCATAGAAAATATTTTATCTTTTATGGAACTAAAAATGCTAGGATCTAAAATTTGAAGGCCAGTAAAAATACATTCATTAGTATTATTTCTACTAACCTCGCCATCATGAAGATTAAAATCTCCCTTAAAAGAACTATCAAAACTTAAATTTTTATTGACTAACAATAAACAAGATTTTTTCTTTTTAAAATAAAGATCTTCTAAATCTTTTAATTCATTGCTGTAAACATTACTCCATAAAGTGTCAGGATTAATTGCTACAAAAGGTTTTTTAAAAGATCTAGTGGCTTGAAGTATTCCACCTCCTGTATCAAGCAGCATATCCTGTTCATCGGAAATTATAATTTTTGCTTTATAATTCTTACTATTAATAAAATCTTTTATTTGATCTGGGAGATGATGAACATTAATAGCTATTTCCTCTATTCCATGATTGATTAACAACTCTATAGCTCTCTCTAACAAGTTCTTGTCACCTATTTGGATTAATGGTTTTGGAGTTTTTAGAGTAATCGGCTGCATTCTTTTTCCCAATCCAGCTGCTAGAATCATGCCATGTTTAATTTTCATATTTTAACCTTTTTAATTTTTTTAAAGGCAGATGCTTTTTAAATAATAGATTCAATTTATTGAAAATAGGGTTTCTCATTCTTCTTTCAATAAGCGTCCAGGTATGGGGTAAATATCTTAAATAATTTGGTTTTTTATCTCTTTTATAAAGACGCACAAAAATTCCAAGTATTTTTAAATTTCTTTGAACAGATAAAATATCAAAGTCATTTTTTAGGTAATATTGATCTTTAGCTCTAAATTTTGATTTTTGTATATAGTACTTAAATAAATTATCCTGTAAATTTTTTGGCATTTTAATTCTCACATCATCGATTAATGAAGCAACATCGTATAATGGATTGCCAATTATTGCATCTTGACTATCAATAAGACTAAATCTTTTTTTGGTGATCATAATATTTGATGCATGAAAATCTCTATGCGTAAAACAATTATTTTTAAAATAAAGTTTTTTATAAATATTATTAAGTTCTTTTCTTAATATTTTTTTAATTTTTCCAAGCTTTAAATTTCTACAACAATACTTTAGATGCCAATCAAAAAATAGATCTGAATCTTTATGTAGATGGCTAAGAGAATATTTAGTAAATTTGATTTTTTTTCCTTTAAAATAATATTGATTTTTAAGCTTAATCTTTTGTAATTTAATGATTAATTCAATTAGTTTCTTGTAATCTTTTAATTTATTTTTTTTATTTTTAATATAGTCATAGAAAGATTTGTCGCCCAAATCTGTAATTTCTATCATATTGTCTTTATAATAATTTTTTAAAAGTTTAGGTGATGAAATATTATGATTGTTTAAAATTTTATTTACAACTGAATAAACAATTAAATTTTTATATTGTTCTTTTTTTGCAAAAACTATTATCGAAGTTTTATTATTCTTTTTAACCCTATAAAATTCTCTAAAAGATGCATCACCGGAAATCTTTTTTAACTTATAATTCATTTATATTAATATCTTTCCATTTTCCTTGTCCTTCAAGGCTTAGTTCTCTTTCGTTCTCTTTGTTAGAATATTTTAAATGTAACTCTAATCTATTAGCTATATTCAGCCCAACTAATTCTGGCCATTCAATTATTTTTATTGAGTCTAACTCCTCTTTAAAAATACCAAGGTGATCTAACTCCTTTTTGTTTTTAATTCTATAAAGATCATAATGCATTACCTTCAAATTTTTAATATCGTACTCATATAATAAGTTGAACGTGGGACTTAAAACTTCTGTTTCCTTAACACCTTCTCGTTTTTGTAAAAAATTAATAAAATTTCTTGCAAAAGTTGTTTTACCAACGCCAATTTCACCAATTAAAAAAATACAATCTTTCTCGGATACATTATCTGCAATTTTATTTGAAATTAATTTAAGATGATCTAAAGATTTAATAATCATTAGCTACTAGACTAGTAGCGGTAAGTATCTGGTTTAAATGGCCCTGATGGTTTAACGCTAATGTAATCTGCTTGTTCTTTTGACATTTTAGTTAACTTTGCTCCAACTTTTTCCAAGTGAAGTGTTGCTACCTTTTCATCTAAATGTTTTGGCAAAACATATACTTTCTTCTCATATTTATCAGAATTGTTCCATAATTCAATTTGAGCAATTACTTGGTTAGTAAAAGAAGCGCTCATTACAAAACTAGGATGTCCAGTTGCACAACCTAAGTTTACTAATCTCCCTTCAGCTAATAAAATAATTCTTTTTTTGCTTGGCAGTTCTATTTCATGAACTTGTGGTTTAATTTCATCCCATTTATAATTTTTTAAAGCTTCGACTTGAATTTCATTATCAAAGTGACCAATGTTACATAATATTGCTCTATCTTTCATGTCTCTCATATGATCTGCAGTTACAATATCTTTGTTTCCAGTGGCAGTTACTACTATGTCCGCATCTTTAATTGCGTCATTCATTAACACAACTTCATAACCTTCCATTGCGGCCTGTAGAGCACAAATTGGATCTGTTTCGGTTACCATAACTCTTGCTCCAGCTTGTCTTAATGATGCCGCGCTCCCTTTTCCAACATCACCAAATCCTGCAACAATAGCAACTTTCCCTGACATCATAACGTCTGTTGCTCTTTTTATTCCGTCTACTAAACTTTCTCTGCAACCGTATAAATTATCAAATTTAGATTTTGTGACTGAATCGTTTACATTAATTGCAGGTATTAAAAGTTCTTTCTTTGACTCCATTTTCTTTAGAGCTAGAACACCTGTTGTAGTTTCTTCTGAAACACCTTTAACATTTTTTAACATGTCTTTATAATCTTTATGCATTAAAGCTGTAAGATCTCCTCCATCATCTAAAATCAGATTTGGCTTCCAGTCTTTCTTTCCTTCTATTGTTTGCTTAACACACCACCAGTATTCTTTTTCGGTCTCACCTTTCCAGGCAAATACAGGAATACCAGCTTTAGCAATTGCCGCAGCTGCATGATCTTGTGTAGAAAAAATATTGCATGATGACCATCTAACTTCTGCTCCTAACTCTACCAATGTTTCAATTAAAACTGCTGTTTGAATAGTCATATGAAGACATCCTAGAATATGAGCTCCTTTTAAGGGTTTTTTACTTTTATACTCTTTTCTTAAAGCCATTAATCCTGGCATTTCAGTTTCAGCTAGAGAAATTTCTTTTCTACCAAATTCTGCTAGTTTTATATCTTTTACTTTAAAATCTTGAGACATATTTTAGAGTTATTTAACAATATAAATGAACGTTATCAAGAAAGATTGCTAAGAAAATTTTGGTAGCAATACTTCAACTTGAGCACCTCTTTTATTCACTCTATTTGAAGCAGATATTGTTCCTTCATGTAATTCTACAATATTTTTAACGATGTTCAGTCCTAAACCAGAGTGTTTTCCAAAGCTTTTTGGTCTATTGCTGTAAAATCTTTTAAATATTTTTTGAGGAGAGGTCTCAGAAAATCCTGGCCCTTCATCTTTGATCAATATAACGATATTATTTGTAGTTTCCTCAACCTCGATCTCTATTTTCTTATTATCATCACTAAACGAAATAGAGTTATCCAATAAATTGGCAATTACTTGCTCTAATCTATTTTCAATACCCAAAATATAATGACCATCTTTAGAAACTATTTTCTTTTTGATATTAATATGAATTTTTTTATTTTGATTTTTTAAATCTTGTCTAAAATCATCCGCAACATTAGTAATAATTTCAATTAAATTAATCTTGCTCATTTGTTCACTAGACCAAGAGGCTTCATCTTTTAACATTTGAGAATAATCTGTTATTAATCTTTCAATTCTTTCTACATCGTGATTAATAATTTTTAGTAATTTTTCACTTTCTTTTTTTTCAGTAGTTTTATCAAGTAACTCAGAAGCACTTTTTAAAGATGCCAATGGATTTCTAATTTCATGTGCTAGATCATTAGAAAAAGTTTCTGCTCTAGTAGTTCTCTTCTGAAGTTCTTTTGTCATCTCATCAATTGATTTTGTTAATTTTCCAATCTCATCTTCTCTAACAAAAAAATTTTTTATATCAATATTTTTACTAGATTTTTTTTTAATAGCCTCACTAAAAGTAACTAGAAGAGCAATTGGCTTTAAAATATATTTGTTTAAGAAAAGAGAAAAAATTAAAATTACTAATGCTACTGCTAAAACAGTTCTGAGAATAAAAGCTCTTCTTTCTTTAACAGCATTAAGAATATCATTGGCTTCTTCAGACACAACAATATAACCAACATCTATTTCATTAAGTTTAATTCTGCTTAAAGTACTAACAAAAAAATTATTTTGAATATTTTCTGAGATTGTAATTGGTTCAGTTTGATATTTGTTTAATATTGTTTCTTTAATTAAATTTTTATTTTTTTCTTTAATTGATCTTTTTAAATTATCTTTTTCTTTAATTTGTCCATTAATTGTTTCTTCCACGATTATATCTGATTTTGTAAAAACATTTTGATCTAAATCTAAGATATTAGTATCTCCAATCAGGTCTCCATCCATATTATAAAATTGTACTCTATCTAAACTTTGAAATAAAAATCTAGTAGATAGTAAAAAAGTTCTAATATCTTTTGCCTTAAAATTAATATTAAGTCTTTCTAAATGATCTGCAGTATTATTAATTATAATATAGTGGTCAGCAGTTCTTTCTTTGACAAGATTTGGTTGAATAGCTTTAAGATAGATTATTGTAAAAAGCCCTAGTATGGAGAAAACAGCTAAATTAAATAATAAAAATTTTCTTAATATAGATGCTGATTTTTTTTGTCTCATTAACTAACATTCCATCTATACCCACTTCCATATCTAGTTTCAATTGCAGAAAATTTTTCATCAACTTTTTTAAACTTTTTTCTTATTCTTTTAACATGACTATCAATAGTTCTATCCTCAATTTCAGTATTTTCCTTGTAAGCAATATCCATTAAATGAGCCCTCTCTTTTATTACTCCAGGTCTCTTTGCCAATTCTTTAACAATTAAAAATTCTGTGGTTGTTAGTTTATCTGGTAAAGGTTTTCCACCCCATTCACATTCTAGCTGAGAAGGGTCTAATTTTAATTTTCCATGGCTTATTATATTCTTAGCATCATCAACTACACTATTTTTTTTTCTTAATTGAACTCTTATTCTTTCAATTAAAACTTTAGTAGAAAAACCTCCAGATTTTTTAACAAAATCATCAGCACCTAATTTTAAACCAAGCAATTCATCCACCTCTTCATCTTTTGATGTTAAAAAAATAATAGGAATTGACATTTTTTTTCTTAATTTTTTTAGTAACTCCTCACCATCCATTCTAGGCATTTTAATATCTAAAACTGCTAAGTCAGGGGGGTTTCTTGTTAATCCGACTAACGCTGACTCACCGTCTATATAGGTTTGAACTTTAAAACCTTCTCTCTCAAGCGCAATACTTATACCGGTTAAAATATTTCTGTCATCGTCTACTAATGCGATAGTTTGTGTCATATAATTATTCTCAAGATCATAATGTCAAAATTTAGGCGTCTAATGAGCTTCACCCCAATTATTACCAGAATTAATGCTAACTTCCAAAGGAATTGAAAACATATGATGCTCTGATGCAGAAATTGAAATCATAGCATCTTTAATAATTTTTTTAATTTCATTTTCATCTTTTTTTAAACATTCAAATATTAATTCATCATGTATTTGAAGAAGCATCTTAGCTTTATTTTTATCATCTTTTAAAGTTTTATCAATTTTAACCATAGCAAGTCGGATTATATCAGCAGCAGAACCTTGAATAGGTGCATTAATTGCAGCTCTTTCTTGAAAACTTCTTACGCTAAAATTTTTATCATTAATTCCTCGTAGATGAATTCTTCTGCCAAAAATATTAGTAACATAACCCTGTTTCCTGCAAGTTTTAATTGTTGCATTCATATAATCTTTGATCTCAGGAAATTTCTTAAAATAGGAATTTATAAAATCCAATGCTTCTTGATTTGATACAGCTATTTGTTTGGCTAGGCCATATTGTGTAATACCATAAATAATTCCAAAATTTATTGCTTTTGCCTTTCTTCTAAAATCATCAGTAACTTTATTAATAGACAATCCAAAAACTTGGCTAGCAGTTAAAGCATGAATATCTTGATTGTTTTTAAAAGCTTTTTTTAGTTCTTTAACATCTGCTATATCTGCAAGAATTCTCATTTCTATTTGATCGTAATCAGCTGAGATCAGAATATTATTTTTTTCTGCAATAAAAGCTTTTCTAATCTCTTTCCCATCTAAAGTTTTAATAGGTATATTTTGTAAATTTGGATCGCTAGAGGCTAGTCGGCCTGTATTAGTTGCTGCTAAAAGAAATGAAGTATGTGCTCTTTTGGTTTTTTTACTAATATGGTCTTGAAGAGCATCTGTGTACGTGCTTTTTAATTTGGATACTTGTCTCCATTCCAAGATTAAATTAGGGAATTTATGGCCTGTTAAAGCCAAATCTTCTAAAATTTTTGCACTAGTTGCCAGACTTCCTTTCTTAGTTTTTTTTAATTTTGCAATTTTTAAATCATTATAAATTATTTCTCCAAGTTGTTTTGGTGAACCAATGTTAAATTCTTTCCCTGAAATTTTATAAATTTCTTTTTCTATTTTTTCTAGTCTTTCTTTAAATTTTTTGGACAATTTTTTTAAATACATATCATCAATCTTAATTCCATTTATCTCTAATTTAGAAAGGAGCTTAATCATAGGTTTTTCAAAAATTTCATAGATATTGTTTAATTTTTCATTATTAATCCTTTCTAATAAAAGATTATAAAGTCTTAATGTTACATCAGCATCTTCTGCTGCATATTTGGTTGCTTCTTCAAGATTTACATCAGAAAAATTCAGCTGTTTTTTTCCTGTGCCAACAACATCTTTATAAGAAATAGTTTTGTGACCTAGGTGTAATTCTGAAAGTGTATCCATATTATGTCTATTATTTCCAGCATCTAACACATAAGATAAAAGCATAGTGTCTTCCATAGGATTTATTTCAATTCCATTGTTTTTTAAAACAATAAAATCAAACTTTATATTCTGACCAACTTTTTTGATACTTGGATCTTCAAGTAAAGGTTTAATCTTTTTTAAAACTAGTTGTTTGCTGAGACTTTTAACGTTTTTATGCCTTAAGGGAATATAATAGGCTTTGTTTGGAGCATAGCTAAAAGAAATTCCAATTAATTCAGCTTCTAGAGGGTTTAAAGAGGATGTTTCAGTATCTATAGAAAATAACGGTTTTTCGTTTAAAAGACCTATTAATTTGTCTAAATCCTTTTCGTTAATTATGCTTTTGTAAAGCTTGGTGTCTATTTTAGATATTTTATTTGTTTTATCATAAGAGCCATAATCTTTTGAGTTTTCTTCGCCATAAAAACTTATTGCTTGGCTTAATAATCTATTAAACTCCATTTCTCTTAAAAAATTATAAAGATTATCTTTTTTTACTTCTCTAATTATAAAACTGTTCGGATCATCTTTGATCGGAACATCTTTTTTTAATGTAACTAATTGTTTGCTTAATAATGCTTTGTCTTTATTTTCTAACAATGTTTCTCGTCTTTTATTTTGTTTAATTTCTGATGCTTTTTCTAGTAATGTATCTAAATTTTTATACTTATTAATTAATTCAGCTGCTGTTTTTACTCCTATACCAGGCACCCCTGGAATATTGTCTGATGAGTCTCCCGCTAATGATTGAACATCTATGACTTGATGAGGTTTCACTCCAAATTTTTCTAGAACTTCTTTCTCACCAATAACTTTGTTTTTCATTGGATCATATAATCTAATTTTATCTGATACTAGTTGCATAAGATCCTTATCTGATGAGATTACTGTAACTTTTCCACCAGCATCTGTAATTTGTTTTGCATAAGTAGCTATGAGATCATCCGCTTCATAGTTAAGAAGTTCTATTGATGGTAGATTAAATGCTTTTACTGACTCTCTTATATATTTAAATTGAGGAACTAAATCATCTGGTGCTTCTGTTCTGTTAGCTTTATATTCACTATAAATATCATTTCTAAAATTTTTTCTGGCGGAGTCAAAGATGACTGCAAAGTGTGTTGGTTTATTAGCTGAATTGTCTGATCTCGATTCTTCTAGTAATTTAAAAAGCATAGAGCAAAAGCCGCTTACCGCACCTGTAGGAAGTCCATCACTTTTTCTAGATAGTGGAGGTAACGCATAATAGGCTCGGAAAATATAACCTGATCCATCTATGAGATAATAATGATCTGTTTTTTTTATTGAACTCATATATATATATTACATTAATTTTTAACCTATACTTAATCAAACTATGAATAAATATGCTTTAACTGTTGAAAATCTTACAAAGGTTTACTCAAATTCTAAAAACAAAAAACAAGATAAAGCACTTAATGATTTAAGTTTTGAAGTTAAACTGGGAGAAGTATTTGGTTTACTTGGGCCTAATGGAGCTGGCAAAACGACATTCCTAAGTATTTTAGGAGGAACAGTTGCAAAGACTAAAGGTAAAATTAATGTTTGGGGATTTGATCTTGATAAAAATCCTAGACAAGTAAAATCCTCAATTGGAATAGTTCCTCAAGAAGTTAATTTGGATGCTTTTTTTAGTCCTAGTAAATTACTTGAATTACAAGCTGGTTTATACGGAATTACAAAAAAGGATAGAATTACAGATTTAATTCTAAAAATGGTAGCATTAGAAAATAAAGCTAACGCATATTCAAGAAGTTTGTCTGGAGGTATGAAGAGAAGATTGCTTATAGCAAAAGCAATGGTACATCAACCTCCTATTCTAATTTTAGATGAGCCAACTGCAGGGGTTGATGTTGAGCTAAGAAATAATCTTTGGAATAATGTAAAAGAATTAAACAAAGCTGGTGTTACAATTATTCTAACAACACACTATTTATATGAAGCTCAAGAAATGTGTGATCGAATAGCAATTATAGATAAAGGAAATTTAGTTGCTCTTGATACAACGCAAAAACTACTAGACAGAATTCAAACAAAAAAAATAAATTTCAAAGTTGAAGATATTAACAAAGATAAAATTTTAAAAATGAAAGGCATTCAATTTAAAATTAACTCAAATGAATCAATCTCAATTACCTACGAAAAAAATTCACTTAATTTTGGAGAAATTATCAATTATTTCACTAAAAATAATATAAAAATACTAGATATAGTCACAGAAGATGGGGATTTAGAGGATGTCTTTGTACAACTAACAAATAGGTAGATTTAATTTAAAAAAAAGATAAATATATGCATATGGATATTGTTAAAAATTTTACGCAGTCAAAATTAATAAAAAATTTATTTATAGCCTTGATTGGGACTGTACTTTTGGCTATTTCATCTAAAATTAAAATTCCTTTTTACCCAGTTCCTATGACAATGCAAACTTTGGTTGTTTTAATGATTGGAATTGCATTTGGATGGAAACTTGGTGTTGCAACTATAACATTATATTTATTTGAAGGCATAATAGGTTTGCCTGTTTTTTCAGGAACTCCTGAAAAAGGAATTGGTCTTGTATATTTTACTGGTCCTACAATGGGTTATTTAATTGGTTTCTTGGTAGCTGTTTTTTTTGCAGGAAAATTCAATTTCGATAAAAACTTAATAAAAAACTTTTTAAAATTAACTTTTGCAACAAGTTTTATTTATATTTTAGGTATGCTTTGGCTTGGAGGATTAATAGGTTGGGATAAACCAATATTTAAATTGGGTGCACAGCCCTTTTTATTGGCTGAATTATTCAAAATTCTTTTAGTAACTTTTGCTATTAATCAAATAAAAAAAATTAAAAGAATATTTTAGGTTATTTAGGAGATCTTTTAGATAGTATCCTCTGCAAAGTTCTTCTATGCATTTTAAGTCTTCTGGCAGTTTCAGAAACATTCCTATTACATAGTTCAAATACTCTATGAATATGTTCCCATTTTACCCTATCTGCTGACATTGGATTTTCAGGAGGAGAAGCCTTTGACTCTGGCGATGCTAGCAAAGCAGCCTCTACATCGTCTGCATCTACAGGTTTAGCCATATAATCTATAGCCCCCGCCTTTACTGCTGCTACTGCTGTAGGCAAATTTCCATATCCGGTTAACATTACTATTCTACAGTCTTTTTTCCTCTTAGAAAGTTCCTTAATCACATCTAAACCATTGCCGTCCTCTAGTCTTAAATCTATTAAAGCAAAGGCAGTCGGCTTATTTTTGACTATATTTAGCCCCTCAGAAACACTTTTGGCCTCTTTTACCTCAAAACCCTTCTTTTCCATGGCTCTAGAAAGCCTTCCTCTTAAAGGATCATCATCATCAAGAATAAGTAGAGACTTGTCGGAAAAATCCGACAGATTTAGTTGATCTGGATATTTATTTTGAGCTCTCATTCACTTCTCATATAGTTATTCAGTGCAATATTACAACAGTCTAAAATGACATTTTTTTCTTTACATAAAGTGAAAAAAACCTTAAATGCGACAAATAGGGTTTTTTTTATTAAAATTTTTTAAAAACCTTCTGTGTAAACTAACGAGGGACACATGAAATGCGAAAATTTAAAGACGTTAACGAACTAGTTAATGAACTAAAGCCTGATTACCCCGTATATTGTATACGGCCAGAGTCTATAAAAAAATCCATAAAATTTTTTAAGGAGAATTTCCTAGGTAAAGTTCTTTACGCTGTTAAAACTAATCCTAATGAAAAAGTTATCAAACAAATTATTGCAAATGGAATTAAAGATTTTGACGTAGCTTCTCTAAATGAAATTAAGTTAATAAGAAAAATTAAGTCAGAAGCTAATTTATACTTTATGCACACAGTAAAAAGTAAAGAAAGTATTTCATCAGCTTACTTTGATTACGGAGTTAAAAATTTTGCATTAGATAACAAAGATGAACTTAGAAAAATTCTCGAAGCCACAAATCAAGCTAAAGATTTAAATTTATACGTAAGAATAGCTATTTCTAATGAGCATGCTGAAATCGATTTATCAAGAAAATTTGGTGCACTACCTTCAGAAGCTTTGGGTCTTGTAAGATTATGTAAAGACAATTCAAAAAAACTTGGGATAAGCTTTCATGTTGGTTCTCAATGCATGCATAAGATTTCTTATTCGAAAGGTATTCGAGAAATTGGAAATATAATAAAAAAAACTAAAATTATACCTGATGTTATAAATGTGGGAGGTGGTTTTCCATCAATCTACCCTGATCTTAATCCTGAACCACTTAATAACTACCTAGATGAAATAAAAAGATCTCTTAAAAATTTAAAATTACCAAAAACGCCTGAAATTATTTGTGAGCCTGGAAGAGCTATTGTTGCAGAAAGTGGATCAACTATAGTGAAGGTTATATTAAGAAAAAAACAGAGCCTATATATTAATGATGGTACTTATGGCTCTTTATTTGATGCAGGAGTTCCAAACTTTGTTTTACCAAGTAGATTGATTACTAATGGAAGAACTCATTCTAAAAAATTAACTTCTTTTAACTTTTTTGGACCTACTTGTGACAGCTTAGATTATATGAAGGGACCTTTTGTGTTACCAAATAATATAAAAGAAGGAGACTATATAGAATTAGGGCAACTAGGTGCTTACGGATTAACATTTAGAACAAAATTCAATGGTTTTTATTCAAATGAAATCTTTGAATTGAATGATAAACCAATCATGTCTTTATACGAAGATTCAAGTAAAGTTGATTACTTGGTTGCTTAATGACAAAAAAAAATGGTCCAAATATTGGACATAATAAAAAATCATTTTTAAATAACCCTATAGAGCACATTGATATTACTTCATTTGACTCCCGAAAAATAATTGAGGGGATGGGTAAAATGTCATTCACATCTAGAGATACAGCAAATGCTGCTAAAATTTACAATGAGATGATATCAGATGAAAACTGCTCTATTTTTCTTACTATAGCTGGATCAACTTCTGCAGGAGGTTGTATGAAACTTTATTCTGATTTGATTAAATATAATATGGTTGATGCAGTAGTAGCTACAGGAGCTTCTATAATTGATATGGATTTTTTTGAATCTTTAGGATTCAAACATTACCAAGGATCTCAATTCCAGGACGATACTGAACTTAGAAAAAATTATATTGATAGAATTTACGACACCTATATCGATGAAGAGGAGCTTCAAGCCTGCGATCAAGCTATTTGTGATGTCGCTAATTCTTTGCAGCCTAAAGCTTATACTTCAAGAGAATTTATTCTTGAGTTAGGCAAATTCTTAAAAAAAAATGCTAAAAAGCAAGGTTCATTAATAGAGACGGCTTTTGATAATAATGTTCCTATTTTTTGCCCAGCTTTTACAGACAGTTCTGCTGGTTTTGGATTAGTTATGCATCAAGAACAAAATCCTGATAAACACATAACAATCGACTCGATAAGAGAAATGAGAGAATTAACAGAAATTAAAATAAAATCTAAACAATCTGGTTTGGTAATGATAGGTGGAGGAGTGCCAAAAAATTTTGTACAAGATACTGTTGTTTGTGCTGATCTGATAGGTAAACAAGTTGACATGCATAAATATGCAATTCAAATCACAGTAGCAGACACTAGAGACGGTGCTTGTAGTAGCTCAACTTTAAAAGAGGCAAGCTCTTGGGGAAAAGTAGATGTAGCAAAGGAACAAATGGTTTTTGCAGAGGCAACTAGTGTTTTACCCTTGATTGCTAGTGACGTATACCATCGTGAAAATTGGAAGAATAGAAAAAAAAGAAATTTTTCTCAATTATTTAAGTCTTAATGAACTATCTAAGTCAAAGAAAAGGTTTTCTTGGTTATGATGCAGCCAAAAAAAAAGATCATAAAGTAATTGTAGTTCCTTTTGGTTTAGAAAAAACTGTTAGTTATGGTGGAGGAACTAAAAATGGACCTAAAGAGATAATCAAGGCTTCTCATCAAGTTGAGCTATTTGATGAAGAGTTAGATAAAGAGCCTTATAAAGAAATTGGTATTAAAACTCTTAAGCCATTTTTAATAAAAAAAGAAATTAAGTCAGCATTAAATCAATTATCAAAAATTAATGAAAAAATTTTATCAAATAATAAACTTCCTATAATTTTTGGAGGTGAACATTCTTTAACTGTAGGATCGATTAAACCTTTTGTTAAAAAATATGATGATATAATTTTACTTCATTTTGATGCTCATGCGGATTTAAGAGAGAGTTATAAAGGAGAAAAATACTCTCATGCTTCTGCAATAAAGAGATGTTTAGATTTTAAAAATGTAAAAGTTGTCTCTTTTGGAATAAGAAATTTATCTCAATCTGAAATGAACTTTTATAAAAACAACAAAGGCAGAATTGAGATTTTTTGGGCTAAAGACAAAAAAAATTGGGATTTAAGTCGCCTTAAAACTATTTTTAAAAAAAAAAATGTCTATATAACGTTTGATGTAGATGGTTTTGATGCAAGTATTATGCCCGCAACAGGTACTCCAGAACCAGGTGGATTGCTATGGGAGGATGTTCTGCCGATAATTAAAAATGTATGCCAAATTTCTAATATAGTGGGTGTCGATATTAATGAGTTAGCTCCTATAAGAAATTTTGACTCTTATAATTTTCTGGTAGCAAAATTAGCATACAAAATTTTATCTTATATATTTGAATTTAAACGTTAGATTTCAAATCTATTATTGCCCAGATAATATTTACTGAAGCACCACCTAACTTTTTATCTTTTAAAAAAGATAAACGCGCTGACTTTCTTTCTAAAAGTGTTTTGCCAAGAAAAGTTCCTAATCCTGTGCCTGCATTTTTAACAACTGTTGTTGATTTGGATTTAATATAGGGTTCTCCAAGACTATCTATTATATCCTCTGGAAATCCAGGACCGTCATCGTTTATTGAAACTTCTAAATTTTTAGAATTACTTATGATCTTTATTTCTATAGAGCTTTTAGCAAATTTTACAGCATTTCCGATAAAATTTCTTAACCCATAGATTAATTCAGGAGATCTTAGAAAATCAAATTTATTTTTGTCTGAATCTAAATTTAATATTAATCTTTTAGAAGAAGTTTCTTTAAAATATTGAATAACTTCATTAAGTATGTCTTCCATTGTAGTTTTAGAGAAAAATTCATCCTCTTTTATTTGTTTATTTGAAATTTGTCTTAATATTTCTCCACATCTTTTGGTTTGACTAATCAATAGTTCAATATCTTTTGAATGTTCATTATTTTTTCCTAATTCTTTTTTTAGCTCTGCAGCAACTACGTTTATAGTTGCTAAAGGAGTTCCTAAAGAATGGGCGGCCGCTGCGGCTTGACCACCTAAAGATTCTAATTCATATTCTTTTGCTATTACTTGTTGTAGTTTGTTTATTGCATCAGATCTTCTTTTGCTTTCACCAGAAAATCTAATTCCAAAGTAACTTAAAAATATTAAACCAACGATAATTGCTAAAAAATATCCTGTTAAATAAAGTTTTGGAAAAGTAATAGAATGATCATGTATTCCAGGTAAGGGATAATGAAAGATTGTTAACATAAATAAAAAGATAATAGTTAAAACCCCCAATATGATAGTTGTTCCCATACTTAAAAATGTCGATGAGACAATAGTTGGAATAATCATTAATATTGAGAAAGGGTTAGAAATCCCACCAGTTAAATATAGTAGAGACGTAAGTTGAATTAGATCATAAATTAAAAATATACTTGCATAAAAATCTTTTAAAAGAATAGACCTAATACCAAACTGTAAGTATATGTTTGTTAAAAAACCTAAAAATAAGATGAGAAGAGCAATAAAAACTGGAAAATCTAACTTCAAATAAAAATAGACTAGATTAATTGCCGAGAATTGACCTATTATTGCTATCCATCTTAAAATTACTAAAGTTTTTTTGTCTAAATTAAGATTTTCTCTCAATCTAAAGAGAGTAGAAAAATTCATTTTAAAATTTAAATATCTAGGTTTGTAACATCCAAGGCATTGCTTGTAATAAAATCTTTTCTAGGAGCAACTTCATCACCCATTAAGATTTCTATCATCTTCTGATCCTCTTTGGATTTCTCTTTTGTTCCCTTAGTATACTGAACTCTTAACATCGTTCGATTTTCTGGATTTAATGTAGTTTCCCATAGTTCTTCAGGGTTCATTTCTCCTAAACCTTTAAATCTCTGTATTGAAAGTTTTTCTCTTTGGTCTTGCATAAACTTATTATACTCCGCAGATCCTTTTTTGATTTTTTTGTTTGCTTTGTCAGAGGCTTTAAGTATGTACTCTTCAAGTTCTTTTTCATCTTTAATATAAACGCTCTTGTTTGATTTTGTTACTTTAAATAATGGTGGCTGTGCTAAATAAATATGACCATTTTCAATTAATTGATTGAAAGGATAATTGTTAAAAAAAGTGAGTAACAAAGTTCTTATATGTGAACCATCTACATCAGCATCTGTCATGATTATGATTTTATCGTATCTTAAATTATCAATATTAAAATCTTTAGAGCCTGTCCCTAATGCATTAATTAAAGTCACTATCTCATTAGAAGACATCATTTTAGACAGTGCTTTTGTAGTATTATCATCTCCATTGGATCTTCCATTTTTTCCGTTAACAAACGTATTCAAAATTTTTCCTCTTAAAGGTAATACCGCTTGATACTCACGGACTCTTCCTTGTTTTGCAGAGCCGCCCGCTGAATCCCCTTCAACTATAAATAATTCTGTTCCTTCTTTTTTCTGAATTTGGCAATCAGCAAGTTTACCGGGTAAACCTGATAATTCAAAAGATCCTTTTCTTCTGACACTGTCTCTAGCCTTTCTAGCAACATCTCTTGCCATTGCTGCTTGAGTAATTTTTTCTATAACAGTTCTGGCAATTGAAGGATTTTGATCAAACCAAGTTGAGATCTTATCACTTATTATACTCTCAACGATTAGTCTGACTTCAGATGAAACAAGTTTATCTTTAGTTTGTGAAGAAAATTTAGGGTCTGGCATCTTTATTGACAGTACCGCTGTTAATCCTTCTTTTATATCTTCGCCTGATAAAGTAATTTTATTTTTTTTAGTATTTCTTTCATTTGTATACTTGTTAATCACTCTTGTTAGTGCGCTTCTAAAGCCTAACAAATGAGTACCACCGTCTTTCTGGGGAATATTATTTGTAAAAGGAAGAACATCTTCAGAATATCCTGAATTCCACTCAAAAGAACATTCTACTACTACATTGTTCTTTGTTGCTGTTATGTAAACCGGTTTTTTGAATACCTGTTTTTCATTCTTATTAACTAAAATTGGTTTTTTATTATTAATATGTTTTACAAATTCTACTATTCCACCATCATATTTATGAACAAATTCCTTTTCTTTTTTAGAAGTTTGATCAATAAGACTTATGCATACTCCTTTATTTAAAAAGGCCAATTCCCTAATTCTTTTTTCTAAAATTGTAGCACTAAATTTAATCGATGAAAAAACCTCTTTTGATGGTAAAAAATTTATTTTTGTACCCTTTTTTTTTGTTTTTCCAATCTCCTTTAAAGATTTTATTGTATTCCCATTTTTAAAAATTATTAAATATTCTTTTCCATCTCTATAAATATTAAGCTCTAATTTTTCAGATAAAGCATTTACAACTGAAACACCAACTCCATGAAGACCGCCTGAAACCTTGTAAGAGTCATGATCAAATTTTCCTCCAGCATGCAATTGAGTCATTATAACCTCTGCTGCTGACATCTTTTCACTTTTATGCATGTCCACAGGTATACCTCTGCCATCATCCTCTACTGTGACAGTGTTATCTTTATTAATTATAACCGTAATATTTTTACAATAGCCAGCTAATGCTTCATCAATTGCATTATCCATCACTTCAAAAACCATATGATGTAAGCCGGACCCATCATCAGTGTCTCCAATGTACATACCTGGTCTTTTTCTTACAGCATCTAAGCCTTTAAGAACTTTTATGGAATCCGCACCATAAGATGGATTAGAGTTTAAAGCAGAATTTTTTGACATTGTTATAAATTAGATGATTGTTTATATCATTTTTTTAGATCAATAGAAAATGACTACAAACACTCATTGCTTAGAATGATTTAATACCAATGCTTTTAGCTTAAAATAAAAAAAAATTTGTAAATTTATGCTAAATTAGATTTTCATAGGCATAATAACGTAATAGCTGTTCCTATCCGAGGCATCTTCAATTAAAACTGGCGAAACGGAGTCTTTTAAATTCATTTTTAAATTTTTATCTTCAACTTCAGAGGCAATATCAATAAGATATTTTGAATTAAAACTAATATTTAAGTCGCTCGAATTAAAATTAGCTTTTATAACTTCGTTACCTTCCCCAGAATTTGCACTATTTACAGAAAGTTGAATATTTTCTTTATTAATTGCAAGTTTTACACCTTCTTTCCTATCTAAAGAAACACTTGTTACTCTTTCAATAGAATTAATAAAATCTTTAGAAGGTACAATTAATGACTTTTCGTTATTAGAGGGTACTACTTTTTTGTAATCAGGAAATTTTCCATCTATAACTTTTGAAATCAATTTAATATTTCCCAGTGTGAATTTAATTTTGTTTTCCATAGTTTGCATAGATAATTTCTCATTAGACTCTGTTAATAGCGAACAAAGTTGAAATACTGTTTTTCGTGGCAAAATTAAAGATGAAAAATTATCTGTATTTTCTATTTCAAGACTGCTGGATGACAATCTGTGACTATCTGTTGCGACTCCTGTTAAAAAATTTCTACCATGAGCCTCGGTTAAATGTAAAAATATTCCATTTAGATAATGTCTTGTATCGTCATTAGAAATAGCAATTTTAGTTTTATTCAAAAGTTTTAAAAATTTTTTGTTATTTAGTGGAATCTCTGAACCCTCAAATTCATCTTGAAATGTTGGAAAGTTATCAGTCGGTAAGCAAAGTAAATTAAAATCTGAATTATCACTTTTTAAGCTTAACTTGTTTTCTGTTTTTAAATCAAAATTCAGTTCTGAATTTGAAGATATTTTTCTAAGAATATCATAAAGTATAGCCGCCGATGTAGTTGTGCTTCCTTCTTTGGTAATTCTAACTTCATTAATTTCATCATAAAAAACTATATCTAAATCAGTTGCTACTATAGATAATTTATTATCCTTTAGTTGTAATAGAACATTTGAAAGTATAGGTAGGGTATTTTTTTTTTCAACTACGCCTTGAACAAAATTTAATGATTTTAATAAAGTATCTCTTTTAACAATAAACTGCATTTCTATTACTATTCCAGTAAAAGACTTTTAATCTGATTTATATTCTTTTTCATTTCGTCGTCTTGCTCGGATAGCCTCGTGATAGTTTTTACAGCATGTATCACTGTAGTATGGTCTCTATTTGCAAATCTTCTTCCTATCTCCGGAAGAGACCTGGTTGTCATTTTTTTTGAAAGAAACATCGCAATTTGTCTAGGTCTAGCTAACGGTCTTGAGCGTCTTTGAGAAAGCATCTCACTTAATGGAATATTAAAATAGTTTGATACAACATTCTGAATCTTATCTACTGTAATAACTTTAATTTGGCTAAATACATCCTTTAATATATTTTTAGTATCACTTATTGTTAAGATCTTATTATGCACCCTACTAAAAGCAATCACACGATTTAAAATGCCAATAAGTTCCCTTATGCTAGTTTTAGTTTCATTCGCAATATAATTAATTATATCATCACTTAGATTAATATTTTCCTTAAATTGATTTTCTATTTCTATAATTTTTTTCTTTATAATTTTTATTTTTAATTCTAAGTCAGGCGTATCTATATCAACAACCAGACCACCTGCTAATCGAGATTTAATTCTTTCTTGTACCCTATCTAGCTTCATAGGTGTCCTATCAGCAGATATAATAATCTGAGATCCTTTGTCCATAAGACTATTAAAGGTATGAAAAAATTCTTCCTGTAAACTTTCTTTTCCTCTTATAAATTGAATATCGTCAATAATAAAAACAGAGGATTTTCTGAAAAAATCTTTAAAATTTACCATATCATTTTTTTTTATAGATTTTATAAAATGATACATAAATCTTTCAGCAGATATGAACATTACATTGTTTTCAGATTGAAGCTCAAGTCCAATGGCATTAAGAAGGTGCGTTTTTCCTAAGCCTACTCCGCCACAAATATATAAAGGATTATACCGTGATATATGTTCGCATACTTTTTTTGAATAGGACAAAGCAATATCATTGCTTTTCCCTTGAATAAAATTATCAAAATTCAAATTAGGATTGAGCCTGTTATAATTTAATATTGAATCCTTAATCTCAGTAACTTTGTTTAATTCATCAATTTTAATCAAATCTGAAGAGTTCTTATTTTCTTCAATAATCTTAAACTCAATTCTATTTAAGCTAAGCTTAAAGCTCTTAACCAGTTCTAAAATTTTATCTAAATACCTAGAAACAATCCAATCCCTAAAAAATCTAGTTGGAACACCAAGAATTAAATAATCATTATATTCTTTAACTAAAGAAATTTTTTGTAACCAACTTGTATAAATTTCATTACCAAAAGTTTTACTGAAAGAGCTCTGTATCTCATCCCAGTTTAATGTTTTTTCTTCTTCAGAAATATAAACGTTTTGTTTCTTTCTATTATTTTTATCCATGTAATTAATTCTTAAAGAAATTCCTTTAAACGCTTTTTGCTAATCTTTTGCAACTAGCCATAGGTTGTAATGAAAAAAAAACCGAGTCAGGTTGTATTCATGTCGTGATAGAAAAAATTTATTTTACAACTTTAAAAAGAAACTATATTTGGATCTGTAAAACTAAATGTAGAATAATTTTGGGAAATTTATCAACTTGAAATTGTTAAATTAAAATTAAATCTTTTTAGAAATTCTGGAAATTTTTCTTGCAGCAGTTTTTCTACTCATTACTCCAGATTTAGCAACCTGCATTAGAATTGATTGAAATTTTGAAAAAAATTTCTTAGCTTTTGCCTTATCTTTAGACTTAATTAATAAATCCATCTTTTTGACAGCATTTTTATACTTGCTTTTTCTTATTCTATTGATTTGAGTTTGTTTTTTTACCCTTCTCACTCTTCTAATTGCTGATTTTGTATTTGGCATAATTTTTAATCTGTATATATGTCAGTATTATCAGGGTCAACTTTATTATTTTCAACTTCAGGTAATTCTGGCATATAACTTATTTATGAAAAGTACTATACGAAATAAAGACAAGCTGGTTAATACTGTTTTTTCTAGGGTATACAAAAAGTATGACCTAATGAACGATATAGCATCTCTAGGCATTCATAGAATTTGGAAAAACAAATTAATAGATTGGATGAACCCGCAATTTAATGAGAGCCTTATAGATGTTGCTTCAGGCACTGGTGATATAGCCAAGCTTTTCTCGAAAAAAAATAATAATTCATCTCAAATTACTTGTGTTGAGCCTAATGATGAAATGTACTCTGTTGGTAAATCAAGTTTAAAGAGTTTCAAAAATATTAAATGGCACAAAGCTAAGGCGGAAAAACTACCATTCAAAAATGATACATATAATTTTTATACAATTAGTTACGGTATAAGAAATGTTTCAGATATAAATTTATGTTTAAAAGAAGCATTAAGAGTTTTAAGGCCTGGTGGTCGTTTTATGTGTCTGGAATTTTCTAAAATAGATAATGAAATGATTGATCTTCTTTATCAAAAATACTCAAAAATTATACCTCTAGTGGGTAAATATATTGTAGGATCTTCAGAACCTTACGATTATTTAATTAAGAGCATTAATTCATTTCATACTCAAGATGAGCTGAAAAATTTAATAAAGAATAATGGATTTTCTAATGTAGAATATAGAAACCTTTCTGGTGGTATTTCTGCAATACATTCTGGATGGAAAATTTAGATGCTAAATAGAGTTTTTCAGTTATTTAAAATTGCAAGGAGACTATCTACTTCTGGAGCAATAGAAACAATTAATCAGATATATACTTTACCATTTGTAATAAATACTTTTTTTAATTTAATTTCAATTGGATCAGAAAAAAAGGCATTAAATAATAAAAAACTTCCAGGAGAAAAACTTTGTATAGCGCTTGAAGGGATGGGCACTACTTTTATAAAACTTGGTCAATTCCTTGCAACTAGGCCAGATATAATCGGCGAAGATCTAGCAAAAAATTTAGAAAAACTTCAAGATAAGCTTCCAGCATTTGACACATATGAAGCAAAAAAAATTATTAGAAAAGAGGTTGGAGAGAGTCAATTTAAGAATATTTTAGAACTAAGCGAGCCTATAGCTGCAGCTTCTATCGCTCAAGTACATATAGCAAAAATTAAAAATGAAAATGAAAATAATCAGGTTGCGATTAAAATCTTAAGACCAAATATAGAAAAATTATTTAATGAAGAGTTAGATGCTTTGATGTTATTTGCATATATAATTGAAAATACATTTTCAAAAGCAAAAAGGCTTAAACTAGTTGAGGTAATTTATTTGTTGCGTGAAATTACAAATGTTGAAATGGATTTAAGATTTGAAGCCGCTGCTGCAAATGAGTTATACGAAAATACAAAAAATGACAAAGGTTTTAATGTTCCAAAAATTTATTGGAATTATACCTCTAAAAAAGTTTTAACTCTCGACAAAGTTGATGGAATATCTATTCGAGAACAAGAAAAACTTCAAGAAAATGGAATTGAATTAAAGATGTTAGCAGAAAACTTAATACAACACTTTTTAAGGCAAGCTATACGAGATGGTTTTTTTCATGGAGATATGCATCAAGGAAACTTATTTGTTGATGAGAAAGGAAATATTATACCTGTTGATTTTGGGATTATGGGCAGATTGGACAAAAACAATAGAAAATTTTTAGCAGAAATTTTATTCGGATTTATTCAAAGAGATTATGTAAAGGTTGCTGAAGTACACTTTAAAGCTGGTCTTGTTCCCCAGAATGCTTCTAAAGAAGAATTTGCTCAAGCATTAAGATCTGTTGGAGAACCAATCTTTGGACAAACAATTAAAGATATATCAGGAGGAAATTTATTAGCGCAACTTTTTGAAATCACTGAAAAATTTAATATGCCAACACAAACACCTTTACTTCTATTACAGAAAACAATGGTTGTTGTAGAAGGTGTTTCAAGAAAATTATATCCTGAAACTAACATATGGGAAGTTTCTCGTCCTATTTTGGAGGATTGGATAAAAGATGTCAAAAGTCCTAAAGCCACTATAGACACTGCAATTCATACTTCCGCAGAGATACTAAAAAGAATACCTGATTTTCCTGATCTAATGGATAAAGCTAATTATGCTCTTCAACTAATGGCAGAAGGAAAACTAAATTTAGGAACAAGAAGTGATAAAAATTTAGAGATAGAACAAATGAAATTAAAGAATTTCAGAAACAATTTGATTATCACTTTTTTTGGTATTGTAATTCTTGCTCTATTAGTATTTTAATTGAGTAATGTCATTAAAAAATAAAAAGATCCTAATAGTCATTGGAGGGGGAATATCTGCCTATAAATCTCTTGATCTCATAAGACTGTTAAAAAAAAATAGTGTTGAAGTAAAAACTATTCTAACTAAAAGTGGTAAAGAATTTGTTACGCCGCTATCAATTTCTACTTTAACAAAAAATAAAACGTTTGAAGATATTTTTGATAAGGATGATGAGGCTTCAATTGATCATATAACTTTATCTAGATGGGCTGATTTAATTATTGTTTTACCTACAACTGCAAATTTCATGACAAAATTAACTTTAGGTAAAGCAGAAGACTTAGCAACAACAGTTTTACTAGCTTCTAATAAAGATATTCTTTTGGTTCCTGCAATGAATGTTCGAATGTGGCTTCATAAAGCCACGCAGCGAAACTTGAAAATTTTACTAGACTTTGGTTATAATTTTATAGGTCCAGAAAAAGGTGAAATGGCTTGTGGAGAATATGGAGAAGGAAAGATGTCAAGTCCAAGACAAATTTATTCTTATCTTAAAAATTATTTTGATCAAAAAAATTTAGTAAAAAATAAAAATTTTAAAGCTTTAGTTACTACAGGACCGACTAGAGAGTACTTAGATCCTGTGAGATATATCTCGAATGAGTCAAGTGGTAAACAAGGATATGAAGTTGCCTTAGCATTAAATAAACTTGGAATAAAAACTAAATTAATAGCAGGACCATCTAACTTTATTTCTTCTAAAGATTTAAAAATTAAAAAAATAGTTTCTGCTAAAGAAATGATGGATGAAGTTAAAAAATCTCTTCCAGTTGATATAGCTGTTTGTGCAGCTGCAGTATCTGACTTTAAACCAATAAATAAAAGTAAAAATAAAATAAAGAAAAATATTTCAAATATAAATAATATACCCTTAAAAAAAAATCCTGATATTTTAGATTACTTAAGTAAAAATAATAAATCTAGACCTAAGATAGTAGTGGGTTTTTCTGCTGAAACAGAAAATATTATTGAAAACTCAAAGATAAAAATTAAAGAAAAATATTGTGATTTAATTATTGCTAATGACGTTTCAAAAAAAGACTCGGGCTTTAATTCTGAGTATAATCAAGTTTCTATAATTGATAAAAAAGGTAAAATCAAAATAATTCCAAAAAATAAAAAAAGTTATATTGCAAATACAATAGCTAGAATTATATTAGATAAGCTTTTAATGAATGATAAAAATATTAATTAAAAGACTATCAAAAGAAATTTCTTTACCTAAATACGAAACAAGTGGTTCTTCAGGCATGGATTTAGGCTCAAATATAGATGCCAATATTAGTCCTGGTAAAATAGCTATAATTCCTACAGGATTAGCATTATCTATACCAAAAGGGTTTGAAGCTCAAATAAGACCAAGATCAGGGCTAGCAGCCAAAAAAAAGATAAGTGTTTTAAATACTCCAGGTACGATCGACTCTGATTATAGAGGAGAGATCAAAGTAATATTAATAAATCTTGGAGAAGAGATTTTTAAAATTGAAAAGGGACTGCGTATTGCTCAAATGGTTTTTTGTCCTATTGTGCAAGCTCAGTTTAGAGAAGTAGATGATTTAAATGAAACAGAACGTGGAAAAGGGGGATTTGGGTCTACTGGAACTAAATAATTCTAAAGATGAAAATTAGTTTGAGCCAATTTAAAAGATTTGAGAAACAAATAATCTTAAAAAAGATAGGTTTGGCAGGACAGAGGAGAATATTTTCAGCTAATGTTTTAATTGTAGGATTGGGTGGTTTGGGTTGTCCTTTACTTACTTATTTAACTTCTTCTGGAGTTGGGAGAATTGGGATTATTGATTATGATAAAGTTGAAATTTCAAATTTAAACAGACAAACATTATTTTATCCAAAAGATGTAGGAAAATTTAAAGTATATCAGGCAAAAAAAATAATTAATAAAATAAATAAAAAGATTAAAATTATTCCATTTAAAAAAAAAATAACATCTAAAAATATAAGTAAAATTTTTAATAATTTTGATATTATATGTGATGGTACTGACAATTATGATACAAGATATTTAATTAATGATTATTGTGTAAGAAACGATAAAATATTAATTTCATCTGCCATAAGTAAATTTGATGGTCAGCTTATGAAATTTAATTTTAAAAAAAAAGGACCTTGTTATAGATGTTTTATGCCTAGCCCACCTGATTTTGAAAATAATTGTCAAAATGAAGGAATATTTTCACCGGTAGCAGGTATAATGGGATCTCTTCAAGCAAATGAAGTTTTAAAAGCTATTTTAAATACTAAAGATGATTTGACTAACCTTGTCCTTGTGTTTGATGCTCTAAAAACTGAGTTTAGAAAATTAAAAATATCGATTAATCCAGGATGTATTAATAAATGTTGAGAATAATTATTGTAATTTCAGGTATTCTTTTTTTTGAAGATTTAAGTTTTTCTCAAAATGAATATTTTATGACTTTAAGATATGAAAAAGTAAATCTTAGACAAGGTCCATCTAAAGAATACCCTGTTAAAATTTTTTACAAGAAAAAATTTTTACCTGTTCTAATTCAAGATACATCTGATAATTTTAGAAAAATTAGGGATCACGAAAATAACACTGGTTGGATACATAGTTCTCAGCTTTCTAAAAAAAAAGCTGCAATAGTAATTAATGATAAATTAATAATGTTCAAAAACCCTACAGTTTATTCAAAGCCAATAGCAATACTTAAAAAAGGTCGTCTGACAAAAATTATAAAATGTAAAGAAATATGGTGCAAAGCTAAGTCGGATAGTTACAAAGGGTGGTTAAAAAAAGAAGGCTTGTGGGGACTGCTTTAATTTTTAGCTTTCGAAGCCCAGAACTTATCTAATAAAAAATACCAAACTGCGTTAGCTAATGGCTCAACTATAGCGTCGGTTAAAGCAATTGCAAATGACACATCTGCTACTGACATCAAAACAATAATTGCTATCGCAAAGTGACCAATTGTATAAATTACTGTCCTAAGTATTGATCCTTTATTATTTTTGTAAATCCCTTTAGCGGTTGAAAAAATACCCTGTGTTAATTCTGTCATTTAGTCAAATCCCTTCTCGGATCTTTTATTTTTTTTACTTTATCTAAAATCCCAGATAATTTTGCTGTAATATATATAACATAAACAATCGCAAAACCTAAAGCCATTGTAGACAAGATAGTATATATTGCAGATAAAATTCTTTCCTCAAACCAGTTTTCTACTCCTGAGTTCGAATGATATAAAATGTTCCAAAATAATACAAAACTAACTTCGTAAATTAAGATTAATTTTAACATTTTATATCATTTGATAATTAGTTGATTCTTATCTGTCAGCGTTCATTATTTTTGTCCATACCTCAACAAAATCTTTAATAAATTTTTCTTGATTATCGTCTTGGGCATATACTTCGGCATATGACCTTAAAATTGAATTTGATCCAAAAACTAAATCAACTCGGGTTGCAGTGAATTTATTTTTTTTTGATTTTCTATCTACAATCTCATAAAGATTTTTACCTAGAGGTTTCCAGACAAATTTCATATCTGTTAGATTGACAAAGAAATCGTTTGTCATAACTCCCGGTTTATTTGTAAATACCCCATGTTTTGTGCCACCATAGTTTGTATCTAAAACTCTCATGCCTCCAATTAGCACTGTCATCTCTTTTGCAGATAAGTTCATTAAAGATGCTCTATCTAACATCATTTCCTCAGGGTGAACTGCATATTCTTCTTTTTGCCAATTTCTAAACGCATCGCTTAAAGGTTCTAAAACTTTAAAAGAATCAATATCAGTCTGGTCTTGAGTTGCGTCTCCTCTACCTGGTGTAAAAGGAACATTAATTTTAAAACCAGCTTTCTTGATAGATTTTTCTAAGCCAACATTACCTGCCAGTACAATAATATCAGCTAAACTTGCTTTTACTTTTTTTGCTACTTTTTCTAATTTTCCAATAACTTTGTTTAATCTAGCTGGTTCATTTCCTTGCCATTTTTTTTGAGGCAACAAACTGATTCTTGCTCCATTTGCCCCACCTCTCTTATCTGTTCTTCTATAGGTTCTTGCACTATCCCAAGCTGTGCTAATTAAATCTGAATTTTTTAAACCTGTAGCTTCGATCAAATTTTTAGCCTTAGTAACACTAAAACTTTTTTTTCCTTTAGGTACTGGATCTTGCCAAATTAAATCTTCTTTTGGTGCATCCGGACCTATATAATGCTTTCTAGCTCCCATATCTCGATGCGTTAACTTAAACCAAGCTCTAGTGAAAGAGTCTGCCATATAACCATGATCTTTTCTGAACTTCTCAGAGATTTTTCTGTAACTCGGATCCATTTTCATAGCCATATCGGCGTCAGTCATAATTGGATTTCTTTTGATTGAAGAATCAGCTAAATCAACAGGTTTGTCTTCTTCTTTCATATTTATTGGCTCCCACTGATTAGCTCCTGCAGGACTTTTTTTTAACTCCCATTCATAGTCTAGTAAAAGTTTTAAATAAGTGTCATCCCATTTGTTTGGATGTGTTGTCCAAGCGCCTTGTATACCGCTAGTTACTTGGTTAACTCCTAAACCGCCTCCACCTTTTCTATTCCAACCAAATCCTTGCTCATGTATTTCTCCAGCTTCAGGTTCGGGTCCTAATAAAGTCGCATCACCATTACCATGAGCTCTTCCCACAGAGTGGCCCCCAACCGTTAATGCGCAAGTTTCTTCATCATTCATTGCCATTCTACCAAATGTTTCCCTTACGTCATGAGCAGTCCTTAAAGGGTCTGGTTTTCCATCTACACCTTCGGGGTTTACGTAAATCAAACCCATAACAACTGCTGCTAGAGGATTAGCTAATGACTTTCGATTGCTATTGCTAGTATATCTTTTATCTTGAAGCCATTCTTTTTCTGAACCCCAATAAACATCTTTTTCAGGGTGCCATATATCTTCTCTCCCAAAAGAGAATCCATACATTTTTAATCCCATTGACTCATAAGCCATGTTCCCGGCTAATATCATTAAATCAGCCCAACTTATTTTATTTCCGTATTTTTTTTTAATTGGCCAGAGCAATCTTCTTGCTTTATCTAAGTTAGTATTATCGGGCCAAGAATTAAGAGGAGCAAACCTGTGATTACCTGTTCCGCTTCCACCTCGTCCGTCAGCAATCCTGTAAGTACCAGCTGAGTGCCAAGCCATTCTTATAAATAGACCGCCATAATGACCTAAGTCAGCAGGCCACCACTCTTGGCTATCAGTCATTAATTTTAGTAAATCTTTTTTAATACCTTTAAAATTTAATTTTTTTACTTCTTTTTTATAATCATATTTTTTATCCATAGGATTGGTCTTAGTGTCATGCTGATGTAAAATATCTAAATTAAGATTTTTTGGCCACCAATGTGTTGGGGTTGATTGTGCTGTCATACTTCCGTGCATAACAGGGCATTTTCCAGAACCATTTTTTTTATATTCAACACTCATAAATTTTATATGTAAGAAAGTAACTTTTGTAGTTTATAATTATTCTAAACTACAAAGTCAATATGAAATTATTTTTTTTGTAAACTAATTACAACCTCTAAGTCTTTAATTTTTTTTCCTTTTGGTGGATTAGGAATTTTATTTAGAACAACTTCTTGATAATCAATATCAGTTAGCTCCTTAGTGTCAGGATCATAAAAATGATGGTGCGACTTAATGTTCGTATCATAATAATTTTTATTATTACTCGTTAAAATTTCTCTTATATGTCCTGCTCTCTTAAATGCTTCTACTGTATTATAAATTGTTGCTAATGAAATTCGTTCATTGCATTTTCTATGAATTGCAATATTTAATGTTTCGACTGTAAAGTGAAAAGTTTTTTTTCTATCAAATAAATTCTTGGCTATTACAATTCTTTGTTTCGTAGGTCTAAGGCCAGAAGATCTTAATTTATTTACAATTTCTTTTTTTTGGTACATAAACAATAGTTTTTTAGAAGTATTATCTAATTTTTTTTAAATTATTTATATAAAATTGTATATAAATCAAGTAAAAACTACTAACTTAATCTATGCAAAAAAACAGTTTTAATTACGATGAATTAATTGCTTGTGGTAAGGGTGATCTATTCGGTGAAGGTAATGCAAAACTTCCCTTACCGCCAATGTTAATGTTTGATAGAATAACCGAAATTAAAAAGGAAGTTGGTGAATTTAAAAAAGGTTTTATTAAAGCGGAACTAGATATAAAAGATAACTTATGGTTTTTTGATTGTCATTTTAAAAATGATCCTGTAATGCCTGGTTGTTTAGGTTTAGACGCAATGTGGCAGTTAGTAGGATTTTATTTAGGATGGATCGGCGAACCCGGAAAAGGAAGAGCTTTAGGGGTCAACTCAGTCAAATTTACTGGTGAAGTTCTAAAAAAAGTCAAAATGGCAACTTATGAAATAAATATGAAGAGAATTTTAAAAAAAGAGGGTGCTGTAGTTGGTCTTGCTAATGGTATATTAAGTGCAGATGGAAAAGTAATTTATACAGCAGAAAATTTAAAAGTAGGATTATTTAAGTCATGAAAAGAGTAGTAGTAACAGGTATCGGGATAGTGTCTTGTCTAGGAAATAATCAAGATGAAGTATTCAAATCTTTAGTTAATTCTAAATCAGGAATTTCTTTTTGTGAAGAATATAAAGAACATAACTTAAAGAGTCATATTCACGGAAAACCAAATATTAATCTTCAAGATCATGTTGACAGAAAAACAATAAGATTTATGGGTTCCGGATCAGCATATAATTATATCGCTATGAAAGAAGCTGTTAAAGATTCAGGATTAGAGGATAAAGATATAAGCAACATTACAACTGGAATTGTTATGGGTTCAGGAGGCCCCTCGATAGAAAATGTTATTTTAGCAGCAGATAAAACTAGAGCGAAGACTCCAAAATTAATGGGGCCCTTTATTGTTCCTAGAACTATGGCAAGCACGGCATCCGCTACGTTAGCAGTGCCATTTAAAATCAAAGGAGTGAACTATACAATGAGCTCAGCTTGTGCAACTAGTGGACATTGCATTGGCAATTCTGTTGAATTAATTCAATCGGGAAAACAAAAAGTAATGTTTGCAGGTGGCAGTGAAGAATTGCACTGGGCTATGACTGCAATGTTTGATGCTATGACGGCTTTGTCCTCAAAATATAATGATACTCCTGAAAAAGCTTCAAGGGCATATGATAAAACTAGAGATGGTTTTGTCATTGCTGGAGGTGGAGGGGTTTTAGTTCTTGAAGAATACGAGCATGCAAAAGCAAGGGGAGCAAAAATTTATGCAGAGGTTACAGGCTACGGAGCTACATCAGATGGATACGATATGGTAGCACCTTCTGGAGAGGGAGCAGTTAGATGCATGCAACTGGCTTTAAAATCTTCAAGGAATAAAATTGATTATATCAACACACACGGCACTTCCACACCTGTTGGAGATATTACAGAATTAAAAGCTATAGCTGAAACTTTTAAAGAAAAAATTCCAAAAATAAGTTCAACAAAATCTCTTTCGGGTCATCCTTTAGGAGCTGCTTCTGTTCATGAAGCCATTTATTGTCTAATAATGATGAAAAATAATTTTATTGCTGGTTCTGCTAATATTAGTGAAATGGATGAAGAAGCAAAAAAATTTCCAATAATAAATAAAATTGAAAAACAAGTTAATTTAAATGCGATTATGTCTAATAGTTTTGGATTTGGTGGAACAAACGCAACATTAATTTTTGAAAAGGTATAAATGAGTTTAGTTAAAGGTAAAAAAGGATTGATTATGGGAGTTGCTAACGAGCGATCAATAGCTTGGGGTATTTCTCAGAAACTCGCTGGAGCTGGAGCAGAATTAGCCTTTACTTATTTAGGAGATGCATTAAAAAAGAGAGTCATACCGCTAGCTAAATCTCTGAATTCTGAATTTACTCTTAGTTGCAATGTAGAAAATAAAGAAGAAGTTATTAAACTTTTTGAAGACATAAAGGCTAAATGGGGACAAATTGATTTTGTTGTTCATGCTGTAGCATTTTCTGATAAATCAGAATTGTCTGGTGAATATTTAAACACTTCAAGAGAAAATTTTTTAAAAAGCATGTTGGTGTCTTGTTTTTCTTTTACAGAAGTTGCTAAAGAAGCTTCACAAATAATGAAGAAAGGCGGAAGCATGCTTACCTTAACTTACGAGTCTACTAAAACAATTCCAAACTATAATGTTATGGGTGTTTGTAAATCTGCTCTTGAAGCCAGTGTAAAGTATTTAGCAAGAGATTTAGGTTCAAAAGGAATTAGAGTAAATGCTATTAGCGCAGGACCTATCAAAACTTTAGCAGCTTCAGCTATAGGTGACGCAAAGTTTTTATACAAATGGAATGAGAGTCACTCATTTTTAAAAAGAAATGTAGATATTAATGATGTAGGAAACTCAGCTTTATATCTCTTAAGTGATCTTGCTTCTGGTGTTACTGGAGAAATACATTATGTTGATGCAGGTTATAACAAAGTAGGAATGCCTAATCCTAAAAATATTTCCTGATCTGCAAAAATTGCATAGGTGAATTAAAATCATATCAATTATAAAATAATTATTAAAACTTTAAGTAACTTTACTAGAGATAAAAAATGAAAATTTTAAAAATAAATGTAAAAGAAAAATTAGATAACTTTTTTGATTGGATCAAAGGCGCTCAGTTAGTCGAACTTCAAACATGTAATGTCAATGAAGATCCTGTGAGACCCGAACTTGATATTAAATTTAGAACTGAATATGGACGTAAAATCTATGGTGTAAAATATAAAAATGAGATTTGTGCAATTATGTGCTTTGGGTTTACAAATGATATTCCCAAAACTGTTGAAGAGTTAGACTTGATGACTAAAGATGCACATTTACAAAGTACTTTAAGAGACCGAAATGTTGGAAAAATAGCCATTGCCTATACTGTGTGGTCTAAGAAAAAGGGTGGAGGAAAATTAATTGTTAAAGAAGTTTTTAAAAAAATCAAAGAATCAAATCACTTAAACAGGTTAGTGACTTTATCTCCCTTGACTGAAATGGCTAGAAATTTTCATCTTAGAAATGGTGCTTTTGAACTTCAAATAAATGAAAAAACTCAAAATTTTGAATATAAAATTTAAGATTTTAAGCTACAGCTTGCTTTATAGATAACTTAACTTTACCTCTATCAAAACCCACAACTTTCACAGAAACTTCATCCCCTTCTTTGACTACGTCACCTACTTTTGCAACTCTTTTAGCGGCAAGTTCTGAAATATGAACTAGACCATCTTGCTTACCTAAAAAGTTTACGAAAGCTCCAAATTCCATAATCTTTACTACTTTACCTTTGTAAATTTTACCTATTTCAGGTTTAGCTATAAGATTTTTTATAAATTCTATAGCTTTGTTTCTTGACTCTTCATCTGGAGCGGCAACAGTAACTTCTCCTGTGTCTTTTACATCTACTTTTGCTCCAGAAGTTTCAACTATCTCTCTAATAGTTGCTCCACCTTTACCAATAACTGTTGCGATATCTTTCTTATCTACTTTTATCGTCTCCATTTTAGGTGTATGTTTTGAAAATTCTTTTCTAGAGGATTTTATAGCTTTATTCATTTCTCCTAGAATATGTTCTCTTCCATTTTTAGCTTGGTCTAAAGCTTTTTCCATAATTTCAAATGTTATACCTGTAATCTTAATATCCATTTGAAGAGATGTGATGCCGTCTTTGGTTCCAGCTACTTTGAAGTCCATATCCCCTAGGTGATCTTCATCTCCTAAAATATCTGATAGTACTGAGAATTTTTCTCCTTCCTTGATTAAACCCATTGCTATACCTGCTACTGGTTCTTTTATAGGTACGCCTGCATCCATTAAAGATAAAGAAGTTCCACAAACTGTCGCCATTGAAGATGATCCATTTGACTCAGTTACTTCAGAAACAACTCTTAATGTATAAGGAAAATTTTCTTTTTTTGGTAATGATGAGTTGATAGCTCTCCAAGCTAATTTACCATGACCTATTTCTCTTCTGCCAGTACCTATTCTTCCACATTCACCCACTGAATAGGGAGGAAAATTATAATGAAGCATAAAATTTAATCTTTGCATACCATTAAGGCTCTCTAATCTTTGTTCATCATCAGACATTCCTAATGTGGTAACTACTAAAGCTTGGGTCTCACCTCTTGTAAATAGTGCAGAACCATGTGTCCTTGGTAGCACACCCACTTCACAATTTATTTGTCTAACATCTTCGAGACCTCTACCATCAATTCTTTTCTTATCTTTTAAAATTGCAGTTCTAACAATATCTTTTTCAAGTGACTTTAGTTGTGCCATTGCTTGATTTTCTGTTACATTCTCATCCTCTTCGAACATTTTCTTACACTTTGTATCTATTTCTGAAATAGCAGTAGATCTTTTCTTTTTATCGATTTCTTTAAATGCTTTTCTTAGATCTGTCTCAAAAGCACTTGCTATTTTCTTTTTAAGCTCTGAATGATCTATCTCTTCAACTTCCCACTTAGGTTTTCCAACTTTTTTAGCCAACTTTTCAATTGCTTTAATAACTGGGACAAAATTTTCGTGTCCAAATTTTACCGCATCAAGCATTACTTTTTCTGTTAATCCTGACGTTTCTGACTCTACCATTAAAACAGCATCTTTTGTTCCAGCTACAACTAAATCTAACTCGGAATCTTGCAGTTCTGTAGTTGAAGGATTCAATAAATATTTTCCATCCTTATAGCCAACTCTACTAGCAGCAATTGGACCTTGAAATGGAAGTCCGGATATAGCTAGAGCAGCTGAGGATGCAATTATAGATAAAATATCTGGCTGATTTTCTCCATCGTAAGATAAAACTGTAGGTAATAATTGCACTTCATTCATAAAACTAGATGGAAATAATGGTCTGATTGGTCTGTCAATTAATCTAGATATCAGTGTCTCTGACTCAGTAGGCCTTGCTTCTCTTTTAAAATATCCTCCAGGTATTTTTCCTGCAGCATAGTATTTTTCTTGGTAATTTACTGATAATGGAAAATAATCTTGTCCTTCTTTTAAATTTTTTGCCCCAACTGCTGTAGCTATGACTACTGTTTCGCCGCATGTTGCGATAATTGCTCCGTCTGCTTGTCTAGCAATTTTTCCTGTTTCTAAAATTATTTTCTTTCCATTTATTTCGATTTCTTCTTTATGAATCTTGAACATTATTTCCTTAAATTTAATTGTTTTATTATCTTTTGATATGAGTCTGAATTTTTCTTTTTAAGATAAACTAAAAGTTTTTTTCTTTTATTTACAGATTTTGTCAATCCTAATGTTGAGTGTTTGTCTTTTTTGAATTTTTTAAAATGTTCTGAAAGTTTTGATATTTTATCAGTCAATAATCCAATCTGTATTTCTGTAGATCCTACGTCTTTATCATGAATTGCTAGTGATTTAATTGTATCTTTTTTTTTCTGTATCATTTATTTTTATTTCTTTTATAATTTTTTCAATCTTTTCTGCATACTCAAATGAGTTATCTTCAACAAATGTAAGTTTAGGAAGAAACTTAATAACTAATCTTTTAGATAGCGCTTTTCTAACAAGATGGGAGTATTCCGTCAAGACTCTTACTGTTTCTTGCATATCAACACCTCCCAAAGGTATTACGTAGACTCTGGCTGTTTTTAGATCAGGTGTCATTCTAACCTCGGTAACAGTAATTAGTTTTGAATTGATTGATGGAATTTTAGCTTCATTCCTAATAAATAATTCACCCAAATTTTGTTTAACTAGCTCACCAACTCTTAATTGTCTTTGGCTAAAAGTTTTTGGTATTGTTTGATTGCCCATTATATAGACCTTTGAATTTCCTCTGCCTGGTATGACTCAATTACATCTTTTTCTTTAAAGTCAATGAAATCTTTAATGCTAATTCCACATTCTAATCCAATACCAACTTCCTTAACTTGATTTTTTTCTCTGTAAATACTCTGAATTTCACCACTATAAACAACGACACCATCTCTTATAATTCTAGCTTTAGATTTATTCTTAATCTCACCATTAATAACTTTTGATCCTGCAATTTTACCGGCATTAGATACTTTGAATATCTTTTGAATTTCAGCAGAACCTAATACTGTCTCTTTAATATCAGGTTCTAATAAACCTGATAAAGATTTTTCAACATATTCTAATGCTTCATAAATTATATTAAAATATTTGATATCAATCTTCTGCTCTTCAGCTAATTTTTTTGCTTCTCTGTTTGGTTTAACATTAAAACCAATCAATATTGCATTTGATGCTTTTGCTAATGAAACATCAGTTTCATTTATCATGCCAATATCTGATAAAATTATTTTAGCTTCAACTTCTTCATGTTTTATTTTATTAATTGCCATTTTAAGAGCCTCACTTGATCCTTGAACATCTGATTTAATTATAATATTTAATTCATCTTTTTCTTTGACACTTTCAAAAAGAGTTGTCTTATCTTTAACTAAGACTTTATTTTTTACAAAATTGTTTTTTCTATATTCTGCCATTTCTTTAGCTTCTTCCTCATTTTTTGTTACTAGGAATTCCGCACCTGCAAAAGCTGAGCTATTCATTCCTAATATTTCAACTGGCATTGAAGGTAGAGCTTCATCCACATTTTTACCTTCATAATTTATCATCGCTCTAATCTTTCCCCATGTGTCACCACAAATAAAATAGTCGCCTTTCTTTAATTTCCCATTACTAATTAAAACTGTAGATACTGGTCCTTTTCCTTTGTCTATTTTAGATTCGATAACTATACCCTTTGCTTGACCTGAAAAAGAAGCTTTCAAATCTAAAATTTCTGACTGTAATAAAATGCTTTCCTTAAGTTTATCAAGATTAATTTTCTTTACTGCAGATACTTCTACAAATAAAGTATCTCCACTTAAATCTTCAGCTATTAACTCATATTGCATCATTTCATTTTTAATTTTACTTATATTTTTATCAGGTAAATCACATTTATTAATTGCAACTATTATTGGAACCTTTGCTGCTTTGGCGTGTTTAATAGCTTCAACTGTTTGAGGTTTTATTCCATCATCAGCAGCTACTACTAAAACAACTATATCTGTAATTTTTGATCCACGTGCACGCATCTCTGTAAAAGCAGCATGCCCAGGAGTATCAATAAAAGTAATAATTTTATTATTTTTAGCTGTAACTTGATAAGCTCCAATATGCTGAGTAATACCTCCATGTTCCTCAGAAACCACATTTGCATCTCTCAAAGAATCTAACAAAGAAGTTTTTCCATGATCTACATGTCCCATAATTGTAACTATAGGAGGTCTGGTTTGAATATCTCCCTCTAATTTTTCTTTAACCTTATTTGTTTCTAGTTTTGGCTGATCTTCTATTATTGGTTTATGTCCAAATTCTTTAACAATATATTCGGCAGTATCTTTATCAATATTGTGGTTAATGGTTGCTATTACTTTCATGTTGAATAAAAACTTGATGATATCACTAGATTTTTCTGCCATCCGATTTGAGAGCTCTTGGATAGTAATCTGTTCAGGTATTTTCACGTCCCTTATTACTTTTTTAAATTCCTTTTTTTCTTCTCCTTCTGGCTTATTTTTTTTCTCTTTTAGCCTCGCTCTCTTAACAGAAGCTAAACTTCTTTGTTTAATTTCAATTTCCTCGACATTTAAAGCCCTAGAAACAGTTAGTTTAAAGTCTCTTTTGTCTACAGGACTTTTTAGTCTTAGTTTGCTTTTACCAGTTGGTTGATTGTCTTTTTTAATAAAATCTTTAGTAGCTTGTTGTTCTATAAATTTTCTAGCAAAATTCTTTTTTTTGAAATTGGGATCAGTTACTCGCTTGGAAGGTTGAGTTGTCTTGATAAATCCTTGACTTCCTTTGAAGGTTTTTCTTTTTTCGACTGAAAAAGATTTTTTTCCATCTCTGGCTATAGAACTTGTATCAATTTTTTTTTTTAGACTTGAAGAAATTGTAAGTGTCTTTTTTTTATCTTTTTCCATAACATTACTTGTAAGCTATCTCTCTAGCTGACATAATTAACTCATCAGCTTCTTTTCTAGATAGAGAAAATTCCTCTAAATATCCATCAATCCTAATTTTTTTTCCTTTTATTTCATCAAATCCACCAATTAACTCATCAGAGGATAAATCTGCAAAATCACTTATTTTTTTGATATTTTTTTGTCCTAAGATCACCAACATCCCTTGGGTCATACCTTTTAAATTAATTAAAGACTCTTCAACTCCAAGTTCTTTTAATTTTTGTGCAACAGCCTCTTTTTCTTTAACCAATGTTTCTTTTGATCTATTAATTAATTCTTTAGCTGTTTCTTCATCAATAGCTTCTATTTTCGAAATATTTTCTGGTGTTGATTGAGAAATATCTTCAATACTTGTAAATCCCTCTGATACTAAAAGTTGTCCTAGTGTTTCATCTACCTCTAAATTTTTAATTAATGTTTCAGTCTTATCTTTAAATTCTGCTTGTCTTCTCTCTGAATCTTCTTTGTCAGTCAGTATATCAATTTCATAATTAGTTAATTTTGATGCTAATCTTACGTTTTGTCCTCTACGACCAATTGCTTTGCTTAAATTTTCTTCCGTTAAAATAATATCTATTCTTTTATTATCTTGATCTATCAAAACTCTCTGAATTTCTGCTGGAGAAAGAGACTCTGAAATTAAAGTAGGTAAATCTTCTGTCCATTTAATTATATCTATCTTCTCTCCATGAAGTTCATTAACAATTGTTTGAACTCTACTTCCTCTCATACCCACACACGCTCCTACAGGATCTATAGAGGAGTCCTGTGAATAAACACAAATTTTAGCTCTACTACCAGGATCCCGTGCTACAGATTTAATTTCAATTGTTCCTTCATAAATTTCTGGAACCTCTTGAAAAAATAATCGTGCTAGAAATTGCGGATGGGCTCTTGATAAGAATATTTGATGTCCCTTAATTTCTTTCTTAACTTCATAACAATATGCTTTGACTCTATCTCCAGTTTTTAAAATTTCTCTTGGAATAAGTTCATCTTTTTTAATAACCCCCTCTGCTTTTCCTAAATCAACAATAACGTTTCCGTATTCAAGCCTTTTGATAATTCCACTTAATATTTGTCCTTGTTTATCTATAAAATCATCATATTGTCTATTTTTTTCAGCTTCTCTCACCCTTGAGCTAATTACTTGTTTTGCGCTTTGGGCTGCAATTCTTCCAAAATCAACCTGGGGCAATTCCTCAAAAATTTTATCTCCTACTTTTAATTCATCATTTTTAGAATTTATTTTTTTTGCATCACTTAAAGTAATTTCTCTTGCTGTATCTTCAACTTTTTCCACTATATCCAAGACTTTATGAATTGTTATGTCACCACTTTCTCTATCGATAACTACCTCAATATTGTTATCATTGCCAAATTTTGTTAACGCAGCTTTTTGGATAGCACTTTCCATAGATCCAATAACAAGTTCTTTATCGATAGATTTTTCATTTGCCACAGCATCTACGATTCTTAATAGTTCTTGTTTATCTAGTCCTCTATTTAACATATTTTAACTCTCCTAAAAAAAAATGGGCTAAAGCCCATTTTGATATTCTCCAGTTATAATGCTTATTTAATTGAAAATTAAGGTTTTTTCAAGATTACAGCTTAAATAAATGTGCTTTATCTGTTTTTTCCCAAGTAAATTCACCTTTATTTGATGATTTTCTGCCAAAATGACCGTAGGCAGATGTAATCTCGTATATTGGATTATTTAGTTTTAACATTTCCCTAATGCCTCGTGGAGATAAATCGAAATTTTGGTCAATAATCTTTTTTATATTAACAACTTTATCTTCATTATCTTCATCAAGTTTTATAAAAATTGATAATGGTTTTGAAACTCCAATAGCATAAGCTAACTGAATTAAACATTTTTTTGAGACGCCAGAAGATACAATATTTTTAGCTAGATATCTTGCAGCATAAGCAGCAGACCTATCTACCTTAGTAGGATCTTTTCCAGAAAAAGCCCCACCACCATGTGGCGCTGCTCCTCCATAAGTATCAACAATAATTTTTCTACCAGTTAGACCAGTATCTCCATCCGGCCCACCAATTATAAATTGACCTGTTGGATTAATATATATTTCTTTAGTGTCTAAATCTTTAATATAATTTTCTGGAATAGATTTTTTAATATAAGGAACAACTAAATCTTTAACTTTTTCTTGATTTAAATCTTTTGAATGTTGAGTAGAAATTACTACTGAAGTAACTTTAACTGGCTTGTTATCTTGATATAACATCGTTACTTGACTCTTAGAGTCCGGCTCTATCCCTTTTAAAATTCCTTTTTTTCTATCTTCAGCCATTAACCTTAAAATTTTATGTGAAAAATGAATTGGAGCTGGCATTAATTCCTGCGTTTCCGTACATGCATAACCAAACATAATTCCTTGATCACCAGCACCTTCATCTTTATTATCTTTAGAGTCTACACCCATTGCGATATCTGAAGATTGTTCGTGTAGAAACGTCTCTATATTAGCTGATTTCCAACTAAAACCTTTTTGGTCATAACCAATATCTTTTATACATTCTCTGACTTTATTTATAATTTCTTCTTTTTCTATTTTTGGACCTCTAGTCTCTCCAGCCAATACAACTTTGTTGGTTGTTGTAAGTGTTTCGCACGCAACACGAGAAAAAGGATCTAGAGATAAATAAGAGTCAACTACCATATCAGAAATTCTATCACAGACTTTATCTGGATGACCTTCAGAAACTGACTCGCTAGTAAATAAATATTTATTATTTTTCATTATCTTTTATTTTTAAAAATTAAAAAGATAAATAGATATGTAAATAAAAGAATAAAAAATATCAAATCATTTTTATTTTTAAATTCTGAATTTAATAAGGGAATATTCATCTCTATGCTCCCTGTTTCATGTGTATTTAATTTTTTAGTAATTTCTCCCTTATTATTTATTATAGCGCTTATTCCTTTGTTTGCTGATCTAACCAAGAATGAATTATTTTCAATAGATCTAAAAATTGCCTTAGCAAAATGTTGATGGGGGCCAATAGAACTTCCAAACCATCCATCTTCAGAAATATTCACTATAAGATTAGTTGCTTTATTAGTTTTTTGTGCAAGTTCTGGAAAAATAATTTCATAACAAATTAAAGGTAGAATGTTTAAATCATCAATTATAATATTTTTTTGTATATCGCCCTTTAAAAAAGAACCATGACCTTCTGTAATTTTTTTTAAACCAAATTTAGTTAAAACTTTCTCAAAAGGAAGAAACTCTCCAAAAGGAACTAGTTTTTTTTTATTATATTGATGTAATAGTTGAAATTTATTATTCACTACAATTAAGCTATTAAAATATTTTCCACTTTTTTTATCTAATATATTAATACCAAATAAAATTAAGTGATTTTCTTTAAAATGGTTATTTATTAAACTCTTAAATTGAGAAATTTCATTAAAACTATATCCAGTGAAAACACCCTCCGGCCAAATAAAAAGAGTATCCTGCTCTGAATCTGGATTGCTATATCTAACTAATTTTTTTATTCTCTTTTCTATCTCTTTAACAGAAGAGTTATATTTTAATTCAAAGTTTGGAGATATAACTTTTATATAAACTTTTTTATTACTTTCTAGATAATTAATTAAACCTTTATTCTTATTTATAGAAAAAGTTCCATAAATATAAATAAAAAAAATAAATAGAAATGTAGAACTTAATATTAAAATTTTTTTACTTAATTTAGTTTTAAAAAATAAAACTGCTGGTACAGTAAAAATAGTTATAACTAAAAGATTAAAAGCAAATAAACCTAATAAATTAAGAATTTGTAAAACCTCAGTAAGCCATGACCAACTATAACCCCAAAGATTCCAAGGAAAGCCAGTTAAAATTTTACCTCTTAAATAATCTGATAAAGCAAAAGATCCTGAGAATAATAAAAGTGAAGAAAAATTATAACTTAAAAATTGACCTATTATTAAAGTTGTTAAACCAATAAAAAGCCCTAAAAAAAGAGGTATAAGTATTATAGCAAGAGGAATTAAATATTTAAAACTATCATCAAAAGTCAAAGAATAAGATATCCAGAAGATTCCACTCAAATAAAAACCAAACCCGAAACTGAAGCCGATCAAAAACAAATTTTTGCGATAAGGTTTTTTTCTATAAATATTTTTAGATTTTTGTTTTACATAGACTATGAGTAAAAAAAAAATTGGCAATAAAAAAAAATTAATAAAAGAAAAATTAAATGGTTGAAAAGAAAATACAGCCAATAATCCTAAGCAAAAAGGCAACAAGTATAATACTATAGTTCTATTGTTTAATATTTTATCTAACATTCAATTTATAAATTTAAGATATTTTTTTTCCATTTTATCCATACTATTAAAATCTTTATTTTTTTTATGTTGGTAACCAAATAAATGCACTAAACCATGTATCCAAAGTTTATTTAATTCTTGCTGAAATCGAGTTTTATTTTTTTTGTTTTTTATCTTGCTAAGATTGATGATGATATCTCCCAGATAAACTTCTTTTTCACTCTTGATGATATCATTTAACTGTTTTTTTTCATAAAAAGGAAATGATAAGACATCAGTAGATTTGTTTTTGTTTCTGAATTTTTTATTTAATTTCTTTATTTCTGTTGTTCCTGACAAAAGTAAAGAACATATTAAATTATTTTTTTTGTATAATTTATTTTTCTTATTAAGTAGTTCTATCTTTTTATCAATAAATCTATGTGGATTTTTTATATATTTCTTCCAAATAATGTTATTTAGAATTACATTAATCTTTATCATCAGTGCTTTTTTTTTGATAAGCCCGAATAATTTTTGAGACCAGAGGATGTCTTACAACATCGGTATGGTCAAACTCTATAATTTTAATCTCTTTCAAATCTTTTAGAATATTTTTTGACTTTATGAGTCCAGATTGTGATTTATTAATTAAATCTATTTGAGATGGATCTCCATTAACCACTAATTTTGAATTTTCTCCAATTCGAGTTAAAAACATTTTAATTTGTGTTTCTGTTGCATTTTGTGCTTCATCTAATATTGCAAAACAATTTTTTAAAGTTCTTCCCCTCATAAATGCAAGTGGAGCGATTTCAATTTCTCCAGTTTCAATTTTCTTATCTATTTTATCTGCACCAAACAATTCATACAAAGCATCATAAAGTGGTCGTAAATATGGATCTACCTTTTCTTTCATATCTCCAGGTAAAAAACCTAACTTTTCACCAGCTTCTACTGCCGGTCTTGATAAAATTACTCTCTCAATCTTTTTTTCCATCAACAAAGTTACTGCTACAGAAACTGCTAAAAAACTTTTTCCAGTTCCTGCGGGGCCTAGTGACATTACAATATCATTTTCTTTTAGTGCTTTTATATAATCCGACTGTTTTTCAGACCTAGCTATAACTGATTTTCTTGGAGTCTTAATTAACTGTTTAAATGATTGTACGTTTGATTCTTTTGGTTTCATATTTTTTTTAACTGACAACATAATATCGCTTTTTTCAATAAGATTAGTCAAAAGATATTTGCCAATTAAAAATTTAATTGCTTCTGAAAAATCATTTAAATTACCCTCTTTTCCTTTACATGTAATAGAATTCCCTCTAAAAAAAATTACTGTGCTAGTTAACTTCTCTAACTCCTTTAAATTTTGATCAAATTGACCAACGATTGACATTAACATTGTGTTATCAGTAATTTGAATATTAATTGTTTCTGAGTCAATTTTTCTTATGATTAAATTTTGATCTAACTTACTTATCTCTGACATAAATTTATGCTGCACATTCCTTTGGTTTGTCTTTTAAAACGACTTCACCAAATAAAGTATTTTGATTACAACTCTGAATTTTAACTTTTTTTATTTTACCTATTAAATTTTCATTGCTATTAACAATAACAGAATTAAAAAATTCATCTCTACCAAAAAATGTGTTTGGACCTCTAGCATTATTTTCAAATAACACTTTAGCATTTGAATGAACAAGCTCTTTTCTATATTTTTTCTTTACTTCATCAGCTACTCTTTGAAAGATAAATAATCTTTCCTTAGCAGTTTTGTCATCTATCTTTTTTAAATTTGCCGCTGGTGTTCCTGGCCTTGCACTAAAAGTAAAAGAATATGAATTTATAAATTCTATTTGTTTCATCAGTAATACCGTTTGTTCAAAATCGCTTTTAGTTTCACCTGGATAAGCAATAATAAAATCACTAGAAAATTTTATAGTTGGCTTCTTTTTTTTTAGTTTTTCAATTGTTTCTAGATACTCCTCTATTGAATGATTTCTATTCATATTTTTTAAAATCTTTGTTGAACCGCTCTGAACTGGCAAGTGTAAAAGTGGCATTAATTTTTCACATTCTTCATGTGCATCTATAAGATCGTTAGTAAAATCTTTTGGATGAGAGGTTGTATACCTTATTCTCTCTAAATCTTTAATTTCATTAAGAGAATACAATAAATTAGAAAGTTTTAGGTTTTTGAAACTATAAGCATTTACATTTTGTCCCAATAAAATAATTTCTTTTACGCCATTTTCAACTAGCTGTTTTGCTTCACTTAAAATTTCTGCAGAGGATCTAGAATATTCTGGGCCTCTAGTATAAGGAACTACACAGAATTTACAAAATTTATCACATCCTTCTTGAATAGTTAAAAAAGATGAAATTTTATTACTAGAATTTTTAACTAAATTAAGTTGATCAAATTTCTCAATAACATCAAATTCAGTTGAATTTATTTTTTTATCTTTGTTTTCCCTATCTAAAATTATCCTATTTATTTCATGATAAGATTGTGGACCAATCACTGCGTCTATATATTTTTCTTTTTCTAATAATACTTCTCCTTCTGCCTGGGCTACACAACCAGCAATTAATATGATTGGTTTTTTCTTAGTCCTAAACTCTTTTTTTACTCTACCTATCTCATGATAAACTTTTTCAGTAGCTTTTTCTCTTATATGACAAGTGTTAAGAATATAGCAATCTGCTTCTTGAATATTTTTTGTTAAATTATAATTAATCTTTCTTGTTAAGTCTAAAATACGATTACTATCGTATTCATTCATTTGACATCCCAATGTTTTAATAAATATTTTTTTTGACAATTTATTTTTTGATTTTTAATCCGTATAGTTCTAGTTTATGGTCGACAAGCTTGTATCCTAATTTTTTTGCCATCGCATTTTGTAATTTTTCTATATCTTTGTCCACAAATTCTATTATCTCTCCACTATTAATATCTATTAGATGATCATGATGTTCATCAGGAGATTGTTCGTATCTTGCTTTGCCACCTTTAAAATCATGTTTTTCAACAATGCCGGACTCTTCAAATAATTTCACAGTTCTGTAAACTGTAGCAATACTAATTTTATTATCTATCTCACTAACTCTTTTGTGCAACTCATCTACATCTGGATGATCTTTAGCTCCATATTTCTGTTTAGAGTCAGACATGACCTGAGCTATAACTCTTCTTTGATCAGTGAGTCTAACCCCTTTTAATTTACATTTTTCTTCTATTGCATTCATAATTTATTAATTTAACTTAAATATAATGGTTTAATCAATTTTTTTTCAATTAATTTTTTATTAATTAAAAGTTCAATATTTTCAAGGTTAAATTGAGATAAATTTTCATCTTTAAATCCAAATAACTTTACATTATTTGATATTTTAATTCCTTTCGCTACAGCTAAAGCTACTCGTATAGTTGAAAAACTGCCAGGCCCATTATTTACAAGAACTGTAAAATCTTCATCAATATTTGCTTTGTGCTTATTGATAAAATTTAATATGGTTAAGGCTAATATTTCGTTATTTTTAATTTTAGTTTTAAAATCATGAACAAAAAAATTATTATTTATTTTTAAACCAATTTTATCATTTTTGCCTGTGCAATTTATTATTAAAAAATCTTTTATCATCTTTATACTTATAATTTTTTTATTTCTTCAAAACAATTCATATTCGACTTCATCTGCAAAAACTTTTAATGATTATGGCTTAATATCAATAATGTATCATAGGTTTAATGAAAGCAAATATCCATCAACAAATATACAATTAGAAATTTTTAAGGAACAATTAAAAATAATAGAAAATGAAGGTATCCAATTTATTCATCCAATGAAATTTAAAGAACATCTCTCAAAAAATAAGAAAGAAAGAAAAGTTTTATTAACTATAGATGATGGTCTATTGTCGTTTTATAAAAATGCCTGGCCAATTTTAAAAAAAAAGAAAATACCTTTTATTTTATTTGTAAATACTAGAGAAGTTGGGTCTTTTAATTATATGGATTGGAATCAAATTCTTGAGCTTCATCAGTCTGATCATGTCGAAATTGGAAATCATAGTCATTCTCATGAATACCTTGTAGAGGAAAGCGCAGAAACAATTGAAAAAGATATTAAAAAATCAATTGAAATTTTTAATAAAAAACTCGGAAAAAATTCAGATTTCTTTTCTTATCCATTTGGTGAATATAGTGAAGAATTTAAAAAGATAATTAAAGAATTTGGTTTTAAATATGCGTTTGGCCAACACTCAGGTGTGATTGATGAAACTAAAGACCTATGGGAACTTCCAAGATTTCCAATAAACGAAAAATATGGAGAATTAGATAGATTTAAAACTTTAATGAAAACACTTCCACTCAAATACAAAAAAATTACCCCTCAAGATAAATATTTATTACAATCTCAAAATCCACCAAGTGTTAAAATTTATTTTCAAGAAAATATAAACAACCTTAAACAAATTACATGTTTTTCAAATGAAGGTAATAAATGGAGAAATTCTAAAATCTCTTTTGTTGAAGAGAATATTTTAGAAATAAAGATTGATGAGAAATTTTTAGGAGAACGTGGACGTATTAATTGTTCTTTAAGAGAGAGTGATGGTTTTTGGCGTTGGCTTGGAGTTCAATTTGTAATTGCGGAAAAATAATCTTTATAAATTTAGTTCTTGTCTTTGAACTGAATTTGCTAATCTAACCGGTTCAAAATCCATTAATCTATTCTGAATAATTATTTGTGCCAAAATTTTAGTATATTCACTTCCAGTTTCAGCGTAATTACCTAAAGTTTTTGCTAACTTTAAGCCATTAATTTCTTTATTTTTGTTTCTTAAACTTTGTCTTTTTTCTCTAAATTTTACATAGCTTTTATGAGTATTTAAATTATTTTTATAAGCCTTAACAGATGCCCTCAAAATTGGAAATCTTAAGATTTTATGATTTTTAGACTTATCTTTTAATAATGGTTCAATTCCCTTTCCATTCCAAGTCCATTGACCAAATATTGCATTTCCTTCTAAGGCAAAACGAGATGTTCCCCAACCACTTTCTTTAGCAGCTTGAGCTAAAGCAATTGATGCAGGAATTATATCCATCCTTACTTTTAATTCTTCTATGCCACCTTTTTTTACCTTATATTCTAAGAACTTTTGCCGTAACCATTGTTTCTCTTTACTTGTTGTAGTTTTCTTAGAGGTAATATCTTTTAATTTAAATCTATCATCCAATATCTTTTCATTCTCAGCAACAATTAGAGGAAGAACAATTTTAATAAAAGTCTCTTTTTTTAATTTAACACTTTGAATTTCATCTAAATCCTTAGGAAATTGAGTAAAGTAAATAGGCTGTACTGTTTTCTGATATCTTACAGTATTTAAGTCATACTCTACATCCTCAAACAGACTTAAAACTGTTTCAGTTTTTAAATTTAAATCAGGCAAAATAAGTTCGGTAACTTTTTCTTTTTTTTTAATTTTTTTTGTAGGTTTTTTAACTTCTTTTTTTACTTTAACTTCTGGTTTTTTAACTTCTTTTTTCTGTTCAAGTTCTGGCTTTTTAATTTTTTCTTCTTTCTCAACTATTTGTTTTCCTCCAGATCTTTCTAAATTTTTAAATGTAGTAACACCAGAAGCTAAAACTGTTAAAACTCCTATAAGAACAAAAAAAGCCGTGACAACTTTACCAGATTTACCTTTGTTGATTTGCTGATCATAAATTCCATGGAATAAATTAGTTAAAGCATTAGAAAAAAAGCTATAAATTGCTATTCCAACTTTCGGAAAAGTGTTTAAAACTCCAAGTCCAGCAAGTCCTAAAGATCTCCATAAATTAGATAAAAATCTAGAAAATGATCTTGAACTGTCTTCTTTAAAATAAGTTATTTGTCTAGAAACTTTTGAGGCTTTTTTAGAGCTATCATCTTTAAAATCATCTATTCTTTTCGATACTCTAGATAATGGTTTAGTAAAATTTTCTTTGAAAAAATTTGTTTTAAAATCTTTTGGAATAATAATCTTATTTTTTTTTAAGATTAGCTCTAGTTGACCTGTTGTTAAATTTTTTCTTCTTTTTAAATAGTCTTTAATTTCTTTTACATCATAGATATGGGCCAGTTCTATTAATTGATCTCTGTAGCTTAATCTTTTTTTCATTTTAATTTGCCTCAACTGAATTTACTTCTTTTACGTAATGTTTTAAAAGATTCTGTACACCTTGTTTTAAGGTCATTAATGAACTAGGACAACCAGAACAACTTCCTTGAAGTTCAACTTTAACAACTCCGTTTTCAAAAGATTTAAATTTTATATCTCCGCCATCTCTAGCTACAGCTGGTCTAATTTTAGTATCTAAAACATCAAGTATTTTTTTAATTGTCTCATCACTCTCACTCTTAACACTTACTTTTTTTTCTTCTTTTAAAATAGGTTCCTTGTGATTTTCAAAATAATGATTTAAATGTGAAATAACCATTGGCTTTAATTCATTCCAAGTAATATCTTTTGTTTTTTTTACTGATAAAAAGTTCTTAGACAGCAAAACTAACTCTACACCCTTAAAACTTAATAATTCTTTAATAAAAGGGTTGGTCACTTTATTAATTGTATTTTTTTGAAACTCTTCAGTTCCAACTGCTGAAATTATATTTTCAGACAAAAATTTTAAAGACTCAGGATTTGGCGTCTGTTCAGTTTGGATCATGTAGGTAATTGTATATTATATCAAACCAACTTTTTCACGTATATTTTTTAGGTTTTCCTCAGCTATAATGCCAGCTTTTTCGGTGCCTTTTTTTAATATCTTAATTAAATGAGCTTTATCTTTCATTAATTTAATGATCTCTTTACCAACTGGACAAATCTCGCTAATTAAAAGATCTGCAAGTTTTGTTTTTATATAAGAGTATTCTTTTCCTCCCATTTCTTTTAAAACCTTTTCTAGATTAGTTTTAGATACCTCTGAATATATATTTAAAAGATTTAATGCCTCAGGTTTATTTTCTAAAGATTTAAGATTATCAGGAATAGGCTCTGAATCTGATTTAGCTTTTTTAATTTTTTTTACAATTTCATCAGGACCATCTTTAAGATTAATTCTTGAATAGTCAGACTCTTCAGATTTGCTCATTTTTTTTGTTCCGTCTCTTAAACTCATTACTCGAGAAATATTTTTAAGAATAAGTGGTTCAGGTAAAGGAAAAAATCCATTACAATTAAAGTCTTTATTAAATTTTTGTGCAATGTCTCTTGATAATTCTAAATGTTGTTTTTGATCTGCTCCGACAGGAACATGAGTCGCCTTGTACAGTAAAATATCTGCAGCCATTAAATTTGGATAAATGTAAAGACCAACACTTGCTTTTTCCTTATCTGATCCTGCTTTATCTTTAAATTGAGTCATTCTATTTAACCAGCCAATTCTTGAAATACAATTAAAGATCCAAGCTAGCTCAGAATGAGCAGAAACTGAAGATTGATTAAAAATTATGCTTTTATTTGAGTCAAGGCCTGAGGCTAAAAAACTCGCAGTAGTTTCCAAAATATTATTTTTTAAATCTTTAGGATTTTGAAAAGTAGTTATAGCATGCAGATCAACTACGCAATAAATACAGCTTTTCTCTTTTTGTAATAATACAAAATTTTTTAATGCTCCCAGATAATTTCCTAAATGAAGGTTGCCTGTGGGTTGAACGCCAGAAAATACTAATTTTTTATCACTCATTTTAATCTGTTTTAAAATTTTTTATTTTTAATACTCCAATTAAATAACACGATATCAAATAAAAACTAGCAACAAAACCAACAATTATTAGTAAATAAAGTGATTTATATTTATAGGTATAATCTAAATAATCTACAAAGGTATCTAACATAAATATCAAAATAATAGACATCAAAATTGTGCTTAAAATAATTTTTGCAATATTTTTAGGTAAATAATCTTTTAATAGTAAGAAGTTTTTATTATTAAGCAAATATATATAAATGAAAACCCCAAACCATGTAGAAATAGAAGTGGCTATAGGAATTATAATAAAACCAATTCGGCTGAAAAAAGTAATACTTATTAAGATATTTAATAAAACTACTAAAGAAGAAACATAAAAAGGAATCTTTGTATTGTTTCTTGCAAAAAAGAAATTTGACAAGATTTTAATTAGGGCAAATGCTGGGATACCATAACCAAAATATTTTAGGGCCGAAGAAGTCATTTTTATATCTTCAATGGTAAAAGAACCATATCCAAATAATGCATTAACAATTTCATTTGCAGCTAAAATTAAACCTAAGCTTGCCGGTATTGATAATAAGAGTGAGAGTTCTATCGATCTACTTTGAATATTTGAAATCTTAAGAATATTTTTTTGTTTAAATGCTTTAGACAAAACTGGTAAAGAAACAGTTCCTACAGCTATACCTGCTATAGCTAGATTTATTTGATAAATACGATCTGCATAATATAAATATGATACCGCACTAGCTTCAAAAGAAGCTATTATTGTGCCTACTAAAATGTTTATCTGAGTAACTCCAGAAGATAAAATACTTGGCAAAAGTTTTTTAAAAAAGAATCTTACTTTACTGCTTAATTTGTTTTTAAATTCAATAGATGGTAAATAATATTTCTTCGTAAAATAAATTAAAAATAGTAATTGAATTATTCCAGCTAAAGTAACTCCATATGATAGTTGTTTAGCAAAATTTTGATCAAAAAAATAAGAAGTTAATAAGCTTAGTATTAAAACAATATTTAATATTATCGGTGCTGCAGCTGCGGCAGCAAATTTATTATTAGAATTTAAAATTCCTGAAAAAAAAGATGACATGCTTACAAACAATAAAAAAGGAAATGTTATTCTTGTAAATTCAACTGCAAGATTAAACTTTTCACTATTACTCCAGAAACCTGGAGCAATAAGATAAACCAGATACGGTGTAAATATTTCTACAATTAAAACTATGAAAAAAAGAATTAAAATTAATACACTTAAAACCTCGTCAGCAAACTTTTTTCCCTTTTTTTTGCTTATAGTTTTTTCTGAAACGTAGCTGGGTATAAATGCAGCATTAAATGTTCCTTCAGCAAACAAACGCCTAAATGTATTAGGCAGTCTGAAAGCAACAAAAAACGCATCAGAAAAAATTGATGCTCCTAAAAATATTGCAATTAATATATCTCTGAGATAGCCTAAAATTCTACTTAATAAGGTAAAAAAACTAAAAATGTATGTTGAAGATAACAAGTTCATATAAATTCTAAATTAAGCCACAAATAATAAATAAAAAATGCAATATTATTTATATTACATGCTCATAATTTAAATGACAAAAAAATCTAAAATCGATCATTATTCTGATAAAGAAGCACTTGATTTTCATATAAAAGGAAAGTCAGGCAAAATTGAGATAAGCTCCTCTAAACCTTTAATAACTAAAAGAGATTTATCTCTGGCATATTCTCCAGGCGTTGCAGCTCCTGTTAAAAAAATAGCAGAAAATCCTGATCTAGCTTATGATTTTACAAGTAAAGGAAACCTAGTTGCAGTTATTAGTAATGGTTCAGCAATATTGGGGTTGGGCAACCTAGGTTCTCTTGCATCAAAACCTGTAATGGAAGGAAAATCTGTTCTCTTTAAAAGATTTGCCGACATAGACTCTATTGATATTGAAGTTAATAGTAATAATGCTAACTCAATAATAGAAACAATTAAAAATATAAGCGGTACATTTGGTGGTATCAATCTTGAAGACATTGCTGCGCCTGATTGTTTTATAATAGAACAAAAACTCAAAGAAGTTTTAGATATACCTGTTTTTCATGATGACCAGCATGGTACTGCGATTATTACAACGGCAGCTTTAATTAATGCTTTAGATGTTTCCAAAAAAAAAATTAATGAAGTAAAAATTGTTGTCAATGGAGCAGGAGCATCCGCTCAAGCGTGCACAAATTTATTTAAGAGTTCAGGTGTTAATAGTGAAAATATCATTATGTGTGATAGTAAAGGTGTAATTTATAAAGGTAGAAAAAATATTGACCAATTTAAATCTGCTTTTGCTATAAATACTAAATTAAGAACTTTAGAAGAAGCAATAAAAAATGCCGATGTATTTTTAGGTCTATCTACAAAAGATGTTGTTACTAAAGATATGATAAAATCCATGGCAAAAAATCCAATAATATTTGCTTGTGCTAATCCTGATCCTGAAATTAAGCCTGAAATTATAAATGAAGTTAGGTCTGATGCTATAGTAGCAACTGGCAGATCCGACTATCCTAATCAGGTGAATAACTTAATTGGATTTCCTTATATTTTTAGAGGAGCGCTAGATGTCAGAGCTAAAGAAATTAATGAAGAGATGAAAGTTGCTGCAGCAAAAGCGATTGCCTTGTTGGCCAGAGAGGATGTTCCTGATGAAGTTGTGTCTGCTTATGGTGGAGATAGACCTAAATATGGAAAAAATTATATTATACCTTCAACATTTGATCCTAGATTAATTAGTGTAATTCCATCAGCAGTAGCTCAAGCAGCTATGAAAAGTGGGGTAGCTAGAAAAAAAATTGAAGACTTGGATGTTTATAAGGATCAACTGACAAATCGTCTGGACCCGTCAATGTCAATCATGCAAGGCATAAATGCAAAAGTCAGAAAAAATCCAAAAAGAGTTGTATTTGCTGAGGGAGAAGATGAAAATATGCTTAAAGCAGCCATCGAATTTGGCAAAAATAAACTTGGTACACCTATATTAATTGGAACTGAAAAAAGAATTAAAGAACAGTTAAAAAAAATTGGCTTAGATGAAAACCATAAAATTCAGATAGTAAATTCGACTGATAAAGAAAAAAGACTAAAATACGTAAGACATTTATACAAAAGATTACAACGAGAGGGTCAATTAGAACGAGATGTTGATCGTTTGGTCAGAAACGATCGTATTGCTTGGGGTGCTTCGATGATTGCATGTAAAGATGCGGATGCAATGGTAACGGGTAATATTAGACATTATACTGCCTCGATAGAAAAATTAAGGAAAGTTGTTGATCCTAGACCTGGAGAAGAGATTTTTGGTATGACAATGATTAATTCAAAAGGAAAAACTATTTTAGTAGCAGATACAAACGTTAAAGACTTTCCTTCACCAGAGAGACTAGTTAAAGTCTCAAAATCTTGTGTGCGTGTAGCTAGGTTGTTTGGATTTGACCCTAAAGTTGCATTTCTTTCACATTCTACTTTTGGCAAGCCAGTTTCAAAAAATACAAAACATGTAAGAGATGCTATTGAATTATTAAAGAAAGAAAAAGTAGATTTTGATTTTGATGGTGAAATGCAACCAGATGTGGCTTTAAATCCAATCTACAAAGAGGTTTATCCTTTTTCAAAAATTGTAGGAAGTGCAAATATTTTAATAATGCCCGCTCTGCATAGCGCTGCAATCTCAACAAAATTAATGAAAGTATATGGTGATGCAAAACTAATAGGCCCTCTTTTAATAGGACTAGGCCTCCCAATTGAAGTAGCTCCGCTTAGATCTAGCACATCTGATATTTTAAATTTGGCTTCAGTAGCGGCTTACTCTTCAGATATAATTGACTACTCAAGTTAATTTTTGTTTCGACTTAATTCAGAAACTAAATATATAGATGGAAAAATATCTTTTACATCGTATATTTTATTAGCTTCATCAATAACTTCCTTTTTTTCCTCTTTATCCATTGCTATACCAAAAATATAAATGTTCTTATTAATAGTTTCTAAAGTATAATTTCTTGCTTTAGTTTTTTTATTAAATATTAAAGCAGACCTTAATTGACTGGTAATTAATATATCTTTAGCTGTGCTTTTAAAATTGCTCTGACCTTTGATGGTAATTGCATTTTTTACAGATCGAACACCTTTTGTTTCCCAAGCCATTTTTGTAATTTTAATTTTTTCTTCTGGTTCATCTACCTTACCTGATAAAAATATTCGACCATCAATTACTTCAGATTGAATAGTTAAAAAATATTTTTTTTCAGTAAGGGCTAGTCTGGCATTTAAATTTTTTTGCATGATAACATCATCAATTTGCATTCCGATGGTTCTAGGATCAAATGTTATATCTACTCCTGTACCAAATCTTCCAACAGAGGTACAAGAAACTAAAAAAAAAATTAATAATAAACTAACTATTTTTTTCATTTTTTTTGATATTTAAACATATTTGATAAATTTTCTTTTTATTAATTTTTTCAGATTCAAATAATAATTCAACAACATCTTTTAAACTATATTTTTTTAAATACAATTTTGCTCTTTTAATAATTTTTTTTTCATCAAAAAATTTATTTTTAATATTTTTTTCCGATATTACAATAGTTAACTCACCTTTAATCCGAGTTTTGAACATATTAATTTTATCAATATCTTCTCTATAAAATGTCTCATGTAACTTAGTAAGTTCTTTGGCAATTAATAGTTTTCTACCAGAAAAAAATTGTTTAAACTTTTTTAAATAAAAATTAATCTTAATAGCAGGTATAAAAAATACTTGTGAGAAGCTTAATTGACTAAGAGAAGATAAAATTTTTTCCAACTCTTTTTCTGTTTTGGGAAGAAAACCATAAAAAAGAAATTGATCTTTAAAACCAGAAACACTTATTGAGCTCGTTATAGAAGATACTCCTGGAATCGGAATAATTCTTATGTTTTTTTGGATGCATGTTTGAATTAGTAACCGGCCTGGGTCTGAAAGCAATGGAGTTCCCGCATCAGAAATTAAAGACAAAATTTTGCCTTCATTTAAATATTCTATTATTTTTTCAAGCTCCTTTTTTTCATTAAATTTATGATAGGAGATTAATTTTTTTTTAATTTTTAAATGATTTAATAATTTTAGAGAGTGTCTAGTGTCTTCACAGAGAATAATATCAGATTTTTTTAATACTTCTATTGCTCTTATTGTAATATCATCAAGATTTCCAATAGGCGTGGAAACAATATATAAACTGTTAATAGATAATTTCATTTTATGAAAAATAAATTTATAATAATAATAACTTATTTATTAATATTTTTTAATTCTAATCTACTAAGTAATGAAAATAATAATATTCTCAAAATTGGGTTGTTAGCTCCTCTCAGTGGAGAATACAAGGAACTAGGGGACTCCCTTCTATATTCTTTGCAATTAGCGTTAGATGAAATTGGTAATAAAAATGTTCATATTATACCTAGAGACTCTGGTTCTAATGATAAAAAAAAATTGTATAATGCAGTTGAAGAAATTCGAGCACAAGGTGCCAATATTATAATCGGTCCAATTAACAATGAAGACTTTGATGAAGTTAAAAAATTCAATGACATGGTGTTTATCTCTCCTTCAAATATAAACCCTGAATTTCAAAATAATATAATAAGCATTGGAGTAAGTTTAGAATCTCAAATGTTAGCATTGATGAAGTTTCTTAAAAAACAAAAAAGAAATAAAACCGTGATTCTTATGCCAATAAATCAATACACAAATTTAATCGAAAACAAATTAAACAAATTAGATTTAAAAAACTTTAAAATTTTTAAGTATAACCCTGATCCTAAAATTTTAACTGGAGAAATTGAAATTTTAACAAATTATTCCCAAAGAAAGAAAAATTTGGAGTATAGAAAAAAAATGTTTGAGGACAAAGAAGATGAACAGTCAAAACGTCAATTAGAAAGATTGGAGCAAAAGTATACCTTAGGTGATGTGAATTTTGACTCAGTAATTATAATTGACTTTGGAAATAGTTTAAAAAGTGTATTAACTTCATTGATCTTTACTGATGTCGATCAGAAAAAGGTATTGTTCACAACTGTAAATCAATGGTTTGATGAAAGTATTTTTTATGAAAATACAGTTAAGAGCTTGTATTATCCTTCTGTCAATTATACAGAATTTAAAAAATATAAAGATAACTATTTTAAAACATTTAACATTTACCCAAGTGAAATAACTATTCTTGCATATGATGCAATAGGTTTAATTTATTATGCTTGGAAAAAGAATGGAAAAATTAATACGGTTAATGACTTTTCCTTCAAAGGAAAGATTAAAGGTAAAATAGGAACATTTAGTTTTAACAATAAAAAAATAACTCAAGACCTTAATATTTATAAAGCTGCAAATAACAAATTCACAAAATTTTAACTTTTCTTTTTAATTTCTTAAATGCAATATATCTGTGATCCATAATAATTTTTTTAAATTTTGGCATTTGACCAAAAGTAATAGTTTTTTTATTTGGGATAAATATTGGATCATATCCAAATCCTTTAGTTCCAAGAATCTTGTGTGAAATTAGTCCTTTTAGTTTGCCTACAACTGTAACCATTTTTCCTCTTGGATATTTGAAAGATAAACTGCATACAAATGTAGCAGATCTATTTTTTTTATTTTTCATTTTTTTTAATATAAATTTCATTGAGTTTAAAAAACTTCCATGTTTTTTTGCCCATCTTGCAGAATAAATTCCTGGTTTTTCTCCAAGAGCTTTTATACAAAGCCCTGAGTCATCAGAAATTACTGGTAGTTCTGTAAATCTAGAAAAGTATTTAGCTTTTAATTCTGCATTTTTTGAGAAGGTTTTTTCAGTTTCTTTTGGGCTTTTAATTCTTAATTTTATTGGTGAAACTTTTTGTATCTTTTTAGATAATAGAAAGCTAATTTCTCCAAATTTTCCTTTATTATGGGTGCCTATCAAAATTTTTTTCATTTATGCCTAGTATTTTAAATTTTAAATACTATATAGCAATTATCATGAGTGAAGATAATCAAAAAGAATCTGCTAAAGCAGAGAAAAATCAGCATGAGGATGAAAAATCTAAATCCGAAACTAAAAAAGAAAAATCTTTAGAGGAGAAATTTGCTGAGTCCGAAGATAAATTATTAAGGTCATTAGCTGAAATAGAGAATCAAAGAAGAAGATTTGAAAAAGAAATTAAAGATGCTTTTGAATTTGGTTCTTTTAATTTTGCTAAGGAAAGTTTAGCAATTTTAGATAACTTGCAAAGGGCAAAGCTAGCTATTAAAAATGATAATACTCTGAAAAATAATAAAGACTTAGATAAATTTTTAGAAAATATAACAGTTATAGAAAAAGATTTAGTTTCTATATTTGAAAAAAATAGAATAAAGAAAATTAACACAAAAAATCAAAAATTTGATCCAAATCTTCATCAGGCTATGTCTGAAGTTGAAGATGAAAAGGCAGAAACAGGTACTATTCTTCAGGAGATACAACCTGGATATATGTTAGGAGAAAGATTGTTAAGACCAGCTTTAGTAGCTGTAGCAAAGAAAAAATCATCCAAAAATGAGGAAAAAGATAATAAAAAAGATGAGAAATAACCTTGTAGAGGAAAAAAAAACACCCATATAAACACCTGTAATTAAAGGAAATTAAACAATGAGCAAAGTAATAGGAATAGATTTAGGTACTACAAATTCATGTGTATCCATTATGGATGGATCACAAGCTAAAGTTTTAGAAAATGCTGAAGGAACTAGAACTACGCCTTCAGTCGTGGCTTTTTTAGAGAATGAAGAAAAACTTATTGGTCAACCTGCCAAAAGACAAGCTGTAACAAACGCACAAGATACTATATTTGCAACTAAAAGATTAATTGGTAGATCTTTCGAAGATGAAACTGTTAAAAAAGATATTGGTAGAGTCCCTTTTAAAATAGTTAAATCAGATAATGGAGAAGCTTGGGTTGAAGGTAAAGGAAAAAAATATTCTCCCTCACAAATATCTGCTTTTGTTTTACAAAAAATGAAAGAAACTGCTGAAAAATATTTAGGCCAAGCTGTAACTAAAGCTGTAATTACTGTTCCTGCTTATTTTAATGATGCTCAAAGACAGGCAACAAAAGATGCAGGAAAAATTGCTGGACTAGAAGTTTTAAGAATTATTAACGAACCCACAGCCGCAGCTTTAGCTTACGGGTTAGATAAGAAAAAAGGACAGAAAATTGCAGTATATGATTTAGGTGGTGGAACATTCGATGTTTCAATATTGGAAATTGGAGATGGTGTCTTTGAAGTAAAATCTACCAATGGAGATACTTTTTTAGGAGGTGAAGACTTTGATGATGCAATAGTCAAATACTTAATAGATGAATTTAAAAAAGATAATGGAATTGATCTTAGAAATGATAAGTTAGCCTTACAAAGACTAAAAGAAGCTGCCGAGAAAGCGAAAATAGAATTATCTTCAGCAGCTCAAACAGAAATAAACTTACCTTTTATCACTGCAGATAAAACAGGGCCTAAACATGTTAATTTAAAATTCACAAGAGCTAAGTTAGAAGCTTTAGTATCTGATCTTGTAGAAAAAACTTTAGAGCCATGTAAAATAGCTCTTAAAGACTCTGGCTTTTCTGCTGCAGAAATTAATGAAGTAGTTTTAGTTGGTGGCATGACTAGAATGCCAAAAATTATTGAAACAGTTAAAAATTTCTTTGGCAAAGAACCTAATAAAAGTGTAAATCCAGACGAAGTAGTAGCAATGGGTGCTGCTATTCAAGCTGGTGTCTTACAAGGAGATGTTAAAGATGTACTGTTGTTAGACGTAACTCCTTTATCGCTAGGAATAGAAACTTTAGGCGGTGTTTCAACTAAATTAATTGATAAAAATACTACAATACCAACTAAAAAAAGTCAGGTATTTTCAACCGCTGAAGATAATCAGCCAGCAGTTTCAATAAGAGTTTTACAAGGTGAAAGAGAAATGGCATCTGATAATAAAATTTTAGGAAACTTTGAGTTGGTTGGCATACCTCCTGCTGCTAGAGGAACTCCCCAGATTGAAGTTACATTTGATATTGACGCAAATGGTATTGTCAATGTCTCTGCAAAAGATAAGGGAACTGGAAAAGAACAAAAAATTCAAATTCAAGCATCAGGTGGTTTAACTGAAGAGGAAATTCAGAAAATGGTTAAAGATGCAGAGGCTAACAAAGAAGCAGATAAAAAGAAAAGAGAAACTGTTGATGCTAGAAACCAAGCAGATAGTTTAGTTTTTTCAACGCAAAAAAGCCTTAAAGAACATGGTGATAAAATCTCTGCTGAGGAAAAAAAAGCCATAGAAAATGGAATTGCAGATCTTAAAAAATCCTTGGAAGGAACTGACTCTGAAGATATTAAGAAAAAAACACAAAGCTTAATTCAAGTTTCAATGAAACTAGGAGAAGCAGTTTATAAGAGTCAGCAAAAACCTGAAGCTAAAACAAAAGCATCAAAAGAAGCAAAACCAGAGGATAAAGAGAACGTCGTAGATGCAGATTTTGAAGATGTAAAAGACGATAAAGAAAAGAGCGCCTAAGAAAATTAATAAAGGAGACGTCCTGTGGCTAAAAGAGATTATTATGATGTCTTAGGTGTAAATAAATCGGCATCTAAAGAAGAAATTAAAAAAGCATATCGTAAGTTAGCACTTAAATATCATCCGGACAAAACAAAAGGTGACAAAACTTCTGAAGAAAAATTCAAAGAAGCAAGTGAAGCATATCACGTGCTTTCTGATGAAAAGAGAAAAACAAATTACGATCAATTCGGTCATGCAGCTTTTGAAGGAGGTGGAGGTCAAGGTTTTGGAGGATTTGATTTCAATTCTTCTTCCTTCTCTGACATATTTGAAGATTTTTTTGGAGATTTTGGAGGCGGGGGATCTTCAAGAAGATCTAGTAATAGAGGAAATGATTTAAGATACGATGCAAGTATTAGTTTAGAAGAAGCCTATAAAGGATCTGAAAAAAACGTAAAATACACTACTTACAAAAAATGCTCATCTTGTTCAGGTAGCGGAGCTGCAAAAGGTTCTAAGCCTATAAAGTGTAGTTATTGCTCGGGTAGAGGTAAAGTTAGAACTAATCAAGGATTTTTTACAATTCAACAAACTTGTCCTCAATGTAGTGGCTATGGAGAAACAATTGGAAATCCGTGTAAAAGTTGTAGTGGCAATGGAAAAGTACAAGGCAGTGAAAATGTAACAGTCAAAATTCCAAAAGGTGTAGACGATGGCACTCGAATAAGATTGTCAGGAAAAGGAGAGGCTGGTTCCAAAGGAGGATCAAGTGGTGATCTTTATCTTTTTATTTCTATTGAAAATCATAGTATTTTTAAAAGGTCAGAAGAAAATTTATATTATGAACTTCCAGTTTCTTTTTCTGATGCAACTCTAGGTACAACTGTAGAGGTGCCTTCAATAGATGGTGGAAAATCTAAAATTAAAATTCCTGCTGGAACACAACATGGAAAACAATTCAGATTAAAAGGGAAAGGAATGCCAGTTCTGAGGAGAAATTTGTTTGGAGATCTGTACATTAGAATTGTAACTCAAGTACCAACTTCTCTCTCTAAAAGACAAAAAGAGATATTGGAAGAATTTAATGAAATAGAAACAAATAAGCCTGATCCAATAATTAAAAGTTTTTTTGAGAAGGCTAAGAAATTTTGGAAGAGCTCATAATCTAAATGGAAATTGAACAGATAATGTCTGCAATATTTCTAATTGCAGTATTGATTTTAATCTTACCAGCGTTTTTGTCTACAAATAATAAGATAAAGCAGTTTTTAAAGAATTTATCTATTTGGGCTATAATTGTTCTTATTATTATTGTAATTATTAATCTTGTATATTGATGAAAAAAATTAATTTAACAATAACTGGTTGCATGGGAAGAATGGGCAAACAACTCATCAAAAGCTCTAAAGCAGATAAAAACTTTAATTTAGTATCTCTAACTGAAAATAGGATAATAAATAAAAATATAATGGGTATCAGACCTGATCTAAATACTGAAAATGCATTCAAAAAAGCGAATGTAATAATAGATTTTACAATGCCAAAATGTACCCTAGAAGTTTTAAAAATTGCATCTAAGCTAAAAAAAAGAGTAGTTATAGGGACTACTGGATTCTCTAAAAAAGAAGAAAATTTAATAAAAAAATACTCCAAAAAAATTCCTATTCTTAAAGCTGGAAATATGAGTCTAGGAGTAAATTTATTAATGTATTTAACTGAAATAGCTTCAAAATCACTTGATAGTAATTTTTTAACTAAAGTTTTTGAAGTTCACCACAGAAACAAAAAAGATCATCCTTCAGGAACAGCATTAATGCTTGGTAAAGGAATAGCAACTGGGAAAAAAAAGGATTTTTATAGTTTAATAGGAAAAAAATATATAAATAAAAAAGCTTTTCCTTACGGAAAAAAAATTAATTTTAATTCTTTGAGAAAAGGTTCAGTTATAGGCAAACATGAAGTTTCTTTTTCTAGTGGAAAAGAAATAGTTTCTTTAAATCATGAGGCCTTTGATAGAGCCCTTTTTTCAGAAGGAGCATTAACCGCTGCAAGATGGATAATAGGGAAAAAACCAGGCCTTTATTCTATGAGAAACGTTTTGAATTTTAAATAAATTTAAAACAATGAGTAAAAATATAAGAGCAACCAAAGTATTAAGACTCTTAAACAAATTTTATCCTAGAGTATCAGTTCCTTTAAAGCACAGAAACTTATTTACTTTACTGGTGTCAGTAGCATTGTCCGCACAAACTACAGACGTAAATGTGAATAAAGCAACCAGAAAAATCTATCCAAAATATAATAAACCAGAGCACTTTGTTAAATTAGGAAGAAAAAAAATTGAAAAATTAATAAGAAGTACTGGTTTTTTTAAAAGAAAGGCTAAAAGTGTGTATTTACTTTCAAAACAATTAGTAGAGAAACATAAAGGAAAAGTACCTGGAAATTTTGAAGATCTTGAAAAATTACACGGCGTAGGACATAAAACAGCTAGCGTAGTGATGTCTCAAGGGTTTGGACACCCTGCTTTTCCAGTAGATACTCATATTCATCGATTGGCACAAAGATGGGGTTTAACCAATGGTAAAAATGTTGTTCAGACTGAAAAAGATTTGAAAAGACTATTTCCTAAAAAATCGTGGAATAAACTTCATCTACAGATAATTTGGTATGGGAGAGAGTATTGTCAAGCGAGGGAATGTTACGGTATAGCTTGTAAAATTTGTAAAAGCTGTTATCCAAAAAGAAAACAACCTATTAAAACAAAAAAAGCTTAAAAAAAATGAAAATTATAGGAATTGGAAATGCAATCGTTGATGTTATTTGTAAAGTAGATAATGACTTTTTAGCTAATAACAAATTAACAAAAAGTACGATGAAACTTGTAGATGAAGGTGAATTTAAAAAATTATTATCGAGTCTTAAAATTCAAGAGACAATTTCAGGTGGATCAGTAGCAAATTCGATTGTTGGACTTTCACAATTAGGAAATAAAGTAGGTTTTATAGGAAAAGTATCAGACGATGAATTAGGAGTAAAATATGAAGAAGGTTTAAAAAAAGAAAATGTTAAATATTTTTACTCTAAAAAAAAGGAAACGCTGCCTACTGGAACTTGTTTAATATTAATAACACCCGACTCGGAAAGAACAATGTGTACTTTTCTAGGAACAGCAGGAAAGATCAATGAGAATGATATAGATATCAATCCTATAAAAAATAGTGATATTTTATTTCTTGAGGGTTATCTTTGGGATGAAGGAGAGCCTAAAAAAGCTTTTGATAAAGCAATACAAAACTCAAACAAAGTAGCTATGTCTCTGTCTGACTTATTTTGTGTTGAAAGACATAAACCACACTTCTTAGATTTAGTGAAAAATAAGTTAGATATAACTTTTGCTAATGAGCAAGAAATTATGTCCTTAATAGATACAAAAAATTTCAATGATGTAATTGAATTTTCAAAAAAACTTAAAAAGTTACTAGTTATTACTAGAGGAGAAAAAGGAGCAATTGCCATCCAAGAAAATGAAGTAGAAGAATGTAAAATTCAAAATAATCTTAAAGTTGTAGACTTAACTGGCGCAGGTGATCTTTTTGCTGCAGGATTTTTACATGGCTATATAAATAATCTATCTCTTAAAAGAAATTTAGAAAAGGGAACTGAAATGTCTTCAAAAATAATTCAAAAAATTGGTGCTAGATTAAACTAAATTATTTTTTTCTTCTTTTGAAGCTTCCTTTACCTTTTTTTGGCTTCACAACACGTTTTCGATATTTATTCGTAAAAAGGTCGATAGCAATTTTATTTCTTTTTTTCATAATAAATATCCATTTTTATTATTTAAAATAAAGTTTTCATCTAAAAATTTAGATTTTATTTTTTTTCTTAATCTATAAATGTGAGTTTCCACAGTATGAGTGTCTGCTGAAGGCGAATATTTCCATACTTCTTCCAAAATTTTATCTTTATTAATTGGTTTTTTATTATTCAAAAATAACTCTAAAAGTTGAATTTCTTTTTCAGTTAGTAAAATATGCTTTTCATCTTTTATTAGTTTTTTCTCATTTTTATCTAACTTATATTCCTTAATTAATATGGATGAATTTTTACTAAAGTTTTTTCTAATAACTGAATTCTCTACAACCCTATTAAGTTCTGAAATTTTTATAGGTAAGGAAATAATATGATTTAAATAATCTTTTTTCTTTTCGCTGTTATTGGAAACTAAAATCTTAATTTTTTCACTTTTTTTTAATAATGTCTCTAAATATTCCAATGATAGGCAATCTTTGTGAAAAATTAAAACATCGTAATCTTTTAATATTTCTTCATTTATCTTGTCTGTAAAAGATAACTTAAAGTCTAAATGAGCTTTAAGTTCTTCTAATGAAATGTTAAAATTTTTAGAACCAAATGATAAAGCATTAATTGTATGCATATTCTAATAAAAAATAAAAAATTATCTTTTAATAACTATAAAGTAAAATGCTCTGTAGGTAAAAGAGGAATTGGAGTTAAAAAAAGAGAAGGAGATCAAATTACACCAAAAGGGAAATTTAAAATTAAATATATCCTATATAGAAAAGATAGAGTTCCTAATTTAAAGACTAAACTAAAGAAAATGGTAATTAATAAAAATATGGGTTGGTGTGACGATCCAAAATCAGAATTTTACAATAAACTCATTAAGTTGCCTTTCAAATATAACTTTGAAAGACTTTATAGAAGTGACAATATCTATGACATAATTTTAGTATTAAATTTTAATTTAAATCCAGTTCAAAAAAATAAAGGAAGTGCAATCTTTATTCATATTGCAAAAAGAAATTATAAAAGTACAGCAGGGTGCATCGCAATAAATAAAAAAAACTTAAAAAAAATAGTAAAAAAAATTAATAAAAGAACATTAATAAAAATAAATTAAGATCTTTCTCCAAATATTGCACTGCCTATTCTCAAATACGTAGCTTTGTAATTTAAAGCTTTCATATAATCTGAGGACATCCCCATACTCAGTTCTTTAAGACCAAGTGAGGAATTAAGCTCATAAAGACTTTTAAAATACTTATCTGTATTTTTATCATTTGGTGGTATTGCCATTAAACCAAGAATATTCATATTTTTTTCTTTTGTGCAGTAACTATAAAACTGATCTACTTCATTATATTGTATGCCGGACTTTTGTAATTCATTACCAATATTTACCTGAATAAAATAATTAATTGATTTATTTTTCTCAGTTTGGGACTTAGATAAAACATCTGCAAGTTTTTGACTGTCAAGAGAATGTATATAATCAAATATTTCAACTGCTTTTTTTGCTTTATTGCTTTGCAATTTACCAACCATATGAAGTTTAAGATTTTTTTTTTCTTTTTTAATCTGACTCCATTTACTATCAGCTTCTTGAACTTTATTTTCTCCAAAATGATTATGGCCAAATTCGATTAAGGGCATTATATAGTCTAAAGAAAAAGTTTTACTAATTGCAATAATTTTTGATGATTTAGAGTTATCTATTTTTGATATATTCAATTGTATTTTGTTAAATCTTTCAATTATGATGCTCATATGTTTGCCTTTAAAAATAAATATTTTTTAATAATAGAAAATATCAAAGATATAGATTTAAGAAATATTAAACTTATTAATAGATTTATAATCATTTATAGAAATAGTGGTAAAATAGAGAATATTGATGAATTAGCAAGATTTAGGAGACATTGTAAATCTAAAAAGATAGATTTTTATGTATCCAATAACGAAAAGTTAACCTCCGAGTTAAAAGCTGATGGTTTATATATATCTGCTCACAACAAAAACCTAAGATTAGTAAGCCTGAAAAAATCGAATTATAAAATAATTGGCTCCGCACATAATATTAAAGAATTGAACTTAAAAATTTTACAAGGTTGTTCACATATTATTTTTTCAAGATTGTTTAAAGTTTCTTATCAATTTAAAAAAAGCTTTTTAGGAGTAGTAAAATTCAATCTTTTCAAAATATCTAGAAAAGAGAGTTTGGTGCCTTTGGGAGGCATTAACTTATCTAATTTAAATAAATTAAAAATGGTAAGATCTAACTCTTTTGCCCTTTTATCTGAAATAAAAAAAAAGCCGGCTAAATTATTTAACCGGCTTTTTTAAATTTCGCTTAACTTAAGACTTAATTAAAAGTCCATAGCTAATGAAAATACAGTTCTTTTCTCGTCTTTTGCTGCAGTGTAATCTGCATTACCTACATCAACGATTGAAACACCAACTGTAGCACCACCTAAAATGTAAGCAACTTGAATTGATTCCATTTCAGATTCTACTGCTGTTTTCACTGAACTTGAAGCACCATCAACGATATCTACTGCTGTTGTAGCTTCAGATGTTTCTTCGTTGTAAGAAACGCTTAATGCATCGTTTATTGCAAATTCAAGTCCCCATGCAATGTTTTCATACGATGTTACACTTCCGTTTTTGTCAGATAAAGGAACTGCATAGTAACCATGGTTGTAACCGACTTTCCAGTTACCCATTGCATACTGTGCAAAATAGTTACCAGACTCGAAAACCTGAGCTGTAGCTGTACCATCATCTGATTCAGCGTAGTCTGCTCCGATTTTTAAACCATCAACTGGCGCTGCAGTTAATTGGTAGTGAGTCAAGCTATCTCCTTGTAAAGAGTTAGTTTGCTCTGGTCCTGAATTTTTAAAGCTGTTGTTATCTCCATCAGCTAAATTCGGTGCGTAACCTATTTTTGCTCCTATACCGAAAGGTAATAGATCTGCTGGTACGTGATATTGAATGTTAGGATAGTTAGAAACATCATCACCATAAGAAACTGTCATAGTGTTGTTGTAGTCTGAACCTGTTCCTAAAGCTCCAATTCCATATCCAAGCTCTTGCGATAGTCCACCTTCTGAGTCGTAGAAACCTATCGTACCCATGTCACCCATTCCGATGACTAATTGAGTATCGTCGTTATCATGAGCACCGCTATCGTTACCATCTAACTCCATAGAGTAGTTCCAAGTGAAACCATTATCCATTTCGCCTGAAGCTGTGAAGTTTAGTTCGTTTGAGATACCAATACCTTTACCTTGTGCGTCTGAAGCACCACCTATTACGTAAGATGCTTTAGCAGAGCCTGAAACTGAAAGTTCACCAGCTGTTGCTGAAGCAAAAGAAATAGAAAGTGCAGAAACTAACACAAGTAATGTTTTAGTTATGTTTTTCATATTTTTCCTTATTGTTAATTATTAATTAATAATAATGGTTGATTCTTACCAAAAAACTAATCAAAACTGTCTTTAATCTAGATTTCATAGGCTTTTTTCAATGAACTGTTGTAAAAATACAACAATGAAATTCCTTAAAAAAACCTAAATAAATAGTGATAATACGATTTTTGCCGATATATATGGATATATTATAGTAATTTATGAATAATTTTAAGTTTAAAACACCCATAAAAGCAATTGTCATAGTAATTTTGTTAGCAGTTACAGCATGCGGAGGATATAAAAAAGTTGATCAAAGAAAAATGCCTGACGGGGCTCAAGCCAAAGCTAAAAAAAATATTGCAGAAGGAAGAGGAGTAGGTCTTGGTGGCTTACGTAAAGGTTTAGGAAAAAATACTTATGAATTTAGTACATCCAATCCAATGTGGAGAGCTTCTTTAGAAACTCTAGATTTTCTTCCTTTAACGACTGTAGATTATTCCGGAGGGGTAATTATCACAGATTGGTATTCTGATAACAATTCAGCAAAAGAATCGATTAAAATTTCCTTAAGATTCCTGGCAAATGAAATAAGAAGTGAAAGTTTGAAAGTAATTGTTCATCAAAAAATCTGTACGACTAATTTTGATTGTAGAGTAATTTTATTATCAGATACGAAAATTAAAGAAGAACTACATAGCACTATACTTAGAAAAGCCGCTCTTTTAGAAAAAGAATCTAAAGAGAAAAAGAAAAGATAATTTCTTAATGGAAAGAGTAAATTTTCAAGCAATTGAGAAAAAATGGCAAGTTAAGTTTAACTCCTCAAAACTTCACAATAAAAATGGAAAAAAATTTTATTGTTTAGAGATGTTTCCTTATCCATCTGGAAAAATTCATATGGGTCATGTTAGAAATTACACCATAGGAGATGTTGTAGCTCGTTATAAATATTTAAATGGTTTTAATGTTTTACATCCAATGGGATGGGATTCATTTGGTCTGCCTGCAGAAAATGCTGCCAGACTAAACAATTTAAACCCTAAAACTTGGACAGAAGAAAATATAAAGACAATGAAAGAACAATTAAAAATGTTAGGTCTATCAATAGATTGGAGTTTAGAGATATCTACCTGTAATAAAGACTATTATAAACACCAGCAAGAGCTCTTTATTGATTTTTATAATCAAGGACTTGTTTCTAGAAAAGAAACCTATGTTAACTGGGATCCAGTTGAAAAAACTGTTTTAGCTAATGAACAAGTTATAAATGGAAAAGGCTGGAGATCTAATGCTGTAGTGGAGAGAAAAAAGTTATCACAATGGTTTTTCAATATCACAAAATTTTCAGACCAACTGTTAAAAGATATGGAAAGTTTAGAGGGTTGGCCAGAAAAAGTTAAATTAATGCAAAAAAATTGGATTGGTAAGTCTTTTGGATGTGAATTAGATTTTAAAATTCAAAGTCTTAAAAAAAATTTAAGAATTTTTACTACTAGACCTGATACAATTTTTGGTGCCAGCTTTATTGCCATTTCTACAGATCACAAAATTTGTGAAAATTTTAACGAAGACCCTAATTTTAAAAAATTTCAAAAAGAATGTTCTAAAATTGGAACTACTGAAGAAGCTTTAGCTAATGCAGAAAAATTAGGATTTGAAACAAAATTATTCGCAGAACATCCTTTTCTTAAAAATAAAAAATTACCTATATATGTAGCAAATTTTGTTTTAATGGATTATGGAAATGGAGCAATTTTTGGTTGTCCTGCTCATGACCAGAGGGATTTTGATTTTGCAAAAAAATATAACCTTCCAATTACTAGAGTGGTTGAAGATAAGAATAATTCTGAAGTAGGTGAAAAAATGAAAGAAGCTTATACTGGCACAGGTAAAATAGTTAATTCTGAATTTTTAAATAATTTAAGTGTAAACGAAGCTATAAATACAATTATTAATAAAATTGAAGAAAAAAAAATTGGAGAGAGAAAAACTTTATTTAGATTAAAAGATTGGGGAATATCAAGGCAAAGATACTGGGGATGTCCCATTCCTATGATTTATCTAGAAGATGGTTCTGTTGTTCCGGTTGATAAAAGCGAATTGCCAATTACTCTCCCGGAAGATGTTGATCTTAATTCATCAGGAAATCCATTAGAGAATCATCCCAGATGGAAGAAAACAATTCATAAAAAAACTGGAAAACCTGCTATTAGAGAAACAGATACTTTAGATACATTTGTAGACTCCTCTTGGTACTTTTTAAGATTTTGCTCACCAAAAAATGAAAAATATCCATTTGAAAGCAAAGAAACAAATTATTGGATGCCTGTTGATCAATATATTGGAGGAATAGAGCATGCTATTCTTCATTTACTTTATTCTCGATTTTTTATGAAAGCAGTTAAACAAACTAATAACGAAATCAAATGCTCTGAGCCCTTTAAAAATTTATTTACTCAAGGAATGGTGTGCCATGAAACCTATAAAGATCTTGAGGGAAATTGGTTAGATCCTCTTGAAGTAGAAAAAACATCAGAGAAAAAAGCCATAAAGAAATCTGATAAATCTAAAGTTACAGTTGGTCCTTCAGAGTCTATGTCCAAATCTAAAAAAAACACAGTAGATCCTGAGACTATGATTAAACAATATGGCGCTGACTCAGTAAGATGGTTCATGCTCTCTGATAGTCCTCCAGAAAAAGATGTTCAATGGTCTGATGCAGGAGTGGTTTCATCAAGTAAATTTCTACAAAAAATCTGGAATTTAAATCAATCAGTTTTAGATAGAAATAAAACAAAAATCAAAGAAGATGAAAAAATACAAAAATCTTTTGAAAACAAAATAGACCTTAGTGTTTACAAAATTGATAGTGCTATTAATAATTTTCAATTTAATGTAGCAATAGCTCAATTTTATGAGATTTATAGATATTTTAATGACTCAATGAAATTGGGAATAAATAATAGTATTTTTATTAAAAATATAACTAAAATTATGAAATTGATGATACCTTTTACACCTCATCTTGCTTACGAGTGTTTGACAAATTTAAATTGTAAGGAAATTGATCAATGGCCAAAAATTAATGAAAAAATAATTGAAAATAGTGAAGTTAAAATGGTTATACAAATAAATGGAAAAACAAGAGATGTCTTGGCAATAAAAAGAAATTTGGAAAAAGATGATGTTACTAAATTAGTCAAAAAATCTTTGAAAGCAAACAAACACATAATGAATAAAAAAATTTTAAGAACTATTTTTGTTAAGAATAAAATAATAAACTACATCGTAAATAATTAATGAAAAAAAATTTAAATAAAGTTTTCTTAATATTATTTTTATTTATTACATCCAATTGTGGTTATAAAGTTTTAAATAATTCAGAAATAAACAATTTTAACATGGTACAAATTAAGTCTTCAGGAGATCAAAGAATAAATTTTAAAATTAAGAATATCTTAACTGTTAATTCATCAAAAAATAAAGAAAATAGCTTGATTATGGAATTAAATACAAAAAAAGAGAAAAAAGTGAAGGAGAAAAATATTAAGAACGAAATTACAAAATACGAAATATTGCTAAGCTCAAGAGTTAAATTAAACTTTTTAGAAAATAATATAGAAAAAGAATTTACTGTTACGTCAACAGGTGATTATATAGTGGGTAATAAATATTCAACAACTTTATCAAATGAAAAAAGATTAATTTCAAATTTAACAGAGGATCTATCAAAAAAGATTATCAATAACATAAACTTAGCATTAAATGATTTTTAAAAGCTATATTCTAGAGGAAAATTTTGAACCAATTAAGAATCTAAAATTATTTTTATTTTATGGTGAAAACCAAGGTTTGAAAAAGGAGTTTAAAGAAAAATTAAGAATTAAAAATAAAGGTAAAGAAATACTTAATTTATTTCAAGATGACATAGTTAAAAATAAAAATATTTTGATAAATGAAGTGAGTAATAAATCTTTGTTCAATGAAAAAAAAATAATTTTTATAGACCAGGTAAATGACAAAGTTTTAGACATTATTGATGAAATTAGTGAAAATATTGAAGAAGAAAAGATTTTCTTATTTTCTGATATTCTTGATAAGAAATCTAAACTAAGAAGTTATTTTGAAAAATCTAAACTTTGTGGAATTACTGCTTGTTATCAGGACAACGAAATCTCAATTAGAAAAATAATTACGAAGAAATTAAACGGTTTTCAAGGATTAACCAGTCAAATTATAAATCTTATTACTCAAAATACAGGGCTTGATAGAATTAGAGTTAATAATGAGATCGATAAAATTGTAAGCTGCTTTAAAGATAGGAAAATAGATATCGAAAAAATCGATTTATTACTTAATATTAGAACTAATGAAGATTTCAACAAACTTAAGGACGAAGCGCTAAACGGCAATAAAATCAACACTAATAGGCTTTTATCTGACACTGTTTTTGAAGTTGAAAATAATATTTTTTATTTAAACTCAATAAACCAAAGAATTAATAAACTTAGGGATATTGATAACAAAAAAGAAAAAAACTCTAACATAGAATTACTGATATCTAGTCTTAAACCTCCAGTATTCTGGAAAGATAAGCCAGTATTAATAGAACAATCAAAAAAATGGAATAAAACAAAGATCAAGTCTGCTTTAAAAAAAACCTATGATGCAGAAATAGAAATAAAATCAAATTCTTCTATAAGAAAAGATTTGTTAATTAAAAATTTAATAATAGAATTATGTGCTACAGCTAATTCCGCTTAAGCAAGTTAGAAACAAGTTCAAATTGTTCTAAGTTTTTGTATAAAATAGTAATTTTCCCTGAATTGTTTTTCTTGTTTTGAATATTAACATTCAAACCTAAGTTTTCTTGAATTTTATTTTGTTCGCTTAAAATATTAGAGTCTATTTTAATCTGACCAGATTTTTGAGGTCCTTTTTTATTTCTTACTAAAAGTTCAACACTTCTAGCGCTTAAATTCTTGGCAACAATTTCTTCTGCGATATTTGTAGCGCTAGGTAAACCTATTAGAGGTCTAGCCTGGCCTGCAGTTAGATTACCTTCCTCTATCAAACCAATAACATCTGTTGGTAATGTTAAAAGTCGCAATGTATTGCTGATATGACTCCTGCTTTTAGACATAAATCTAGCAATTTTTTCATGATCATAATTAAATTCATCTGATAATCTTTTGTAACCTTTAGCTTCTTCTATAACGTTTAGATCATCACGTTGAATATTTTCAACAATAGCGACCTCCAAAGCCTCGTTATCATCCAGGTCTAACTGGACAACTGGCACTTCATGCAAGCCCGCTTTTTGAGCTGCTAACCATCTTCTTTCTCCAGCTATAATTTCGAATCTTCCAGGATCTACTTTATCCTCTCTGACTGCAATTGGCTGTATAACCCCATTTTTCTTTATAGAATTAGCCAATTCTTGCAATTTTTCCTCATTAAAATTTACCCGAGGCTGATACTTATTTGGGCTTAAATCACCGATACTAACTTTATGTCTAGTATGGCTTGTTATCTCCTCTTTTTTCACTTCTTCTTTTTGATCTCCAAAGAGAGCTGTTAAACCCCTGCCTAGGCCTTTTTTTTTAGTCGTACTCATGCTGCGCTTTCTACATTAATATTTTTTTTAGCTAAAAATTCATCGGCTAATTTCAAATAAGACTTACTTCCCAAACATGTTTTATCGTAAATAACACACGGTAAACCATGCGAAGGAGCTTCGGATAATCTTACATTTCTAGGTATTACAGTTTTGTAAACTTTTTCCTTAAAATAACTTCTTGCCTCTCTGTCTACTTGTGAAGATAATTTGTTTCTTTTATCAAACATCGTTAGTAGAATTCCTCGAACTTTTAAATCAGGATTCAGATTAATTTTAATTCGATCTATAGTCTTAACTAACTGAGTAATGCCCTCTAGAGCAAAAAACTCTGTCTGTAATGGAACTAATAGCTCTTCAGACGCAACTAAAGCCATAATCGTCAGTAGACTTAATGAAGGTGGACAATCTATAAAAATGTTATCGTACTTAGATAACAAGTTATTTTTTTCTTTATCTAAAATTTGTTTTAATACAAAAGCCCTATCTGAGTCATTTGCTGTTTCTACCTCAAGACCTGATAAATTTACATTTGATCCTATAATGTCTAAATTTTTAATATCTGTTTTTTGAATTACATCTTTCAATTCAATTTTTTTTATTAGCAAATTGTAAATATTCTTATCTTCGTTATTGTTAGATCTACCTAATCCAGTAGTTGCATTACCTTGTGGATCTAAATCAATAATGAGATTATTTTGACCCAAAATGGACAGTGCTGTAGACAAATTAATGACAGTAGTTGTTTTACCAACTCCTCCTTTTTGATTTATAACTGCTATGGTAGATCTGTTCTGCATTTTATTTTGCATTAACTATGATTATTTTAGAATCATCTTCTGTAATACTCTCCTCTAGTTTATAGCTATAATTTGACCCTAAAGAAACATTATTAATTTCCATCTGTGCATTTTTCCCTTTTAAAACTATCAATTTATGAGGTTTTTCAACTATTTCACGTGAAATCTTCAGTATTTCATCTAATTTTTTGAAAGCTCTGCAAACTACAACATCAGCTAATATCTTATTTTCATATATGTTTTCCTCTATATCTATATTTTTAATATCTAATTTTTCCTTTATAGTTTTAAGAAAAATCCTCTTTACAGGAGATTTTTCATATAATTTCACGTGAAATCTACCTTTTTCATCATTTAATGCAATGATCAAACCAGGGAAACCAGCTCCAGATCCAAGGTCAACAATGTTATTAGTTTTAGAGTAGTCTATAAAGCTCAACAATTGAGCAGAATCAAGAATATGTCTAAACCAGATCATTTTCTCTGTTTTCTTGGAGATTAAATTATAGCTTTTATTATATTCCAAAAGGTAATCATGGAATTTTATTAGCTTATTTATGGAAAATTCACTAAAACCTAGCTTTTTTTTAAGTATTTCAACTACTTTAATATCATTCATCAAGCAGAAGCTCTACTTCTTGACTTCTTTATATGAGAAAGAATTAATATAGCTGCAGCTGGTGTTACTCCATCTATTCTTAAAGCCTGACCTAATGTGTTAGGCTTGATTTTTTTAAGTTTAGACTTAATTTCGTTAGAAAGTCCACTAAAAGAATCGTAATCAATGTGATTAGGTATGACGATAGACTCATCTTTTTTGAAAGATTTAATATCATGAGCCTGACGACCTAGATATCCTAAGTAGTGCGCATCGATTTCAACCTGTCTATCTAGAGACCCATCAAACAGTGGAATTGAAGGAAATATTTGCCTTATTTTAGCCATATTTACATTTCTTTGTCCTATAACTTCTAGAGCAGACCGTTTTACTCCATCCATAGCAATTTTAATCGAAAATTTTTTAGCCTCGTTAGGAGATAAAAAATTAGATTTTAAGGATTTAGTTAATTGAAATAATTTTTTTTCTTTATCCAAAAAAATATTTTTTCTTTTTTGTTTTACCAAATTATTTTTAATTCCTATTGGTGTTAATCTTTGGTCTGCATTATCCGCCCTGAGAGTTAATCTATATTCTGCTCTTGATGTAAACATACGATATGGTTCTGAGACACCTTTAGTAATTAAATCATCTAACATAACACCTATATAAGAGTTAGATCTATTTAAGATAAATTCTTTTTCCTTTTTCACTTTTAAAGCCGCATTTGCTCCTGCCACTAGACCCTGAGCAGCTGCTTCTTCATATCCAGTAGTTCCATTAATTTGGCCAGCTAAAAAGAGGGATTTAATTTTCTTAGTTTCTAGTGTTATTTTAAGCTCACGTGGATCGACAAAATCATATTCTATAGCATAACCTGCCCTTTTCATCTTAACTTGCTCTAAACCCTTGATTTTGGCCAATATTTGAAGCTGAATCTCTTCGGGAAGTGAAGTAGATATACCGTTTGGATAGATAGTATTGTCCTTTAATCCCTCTGGCTCAAGAAAAATTTGATGTTTACCTTTTTCTTTAAACTTTACAATCTTGTCTTCAATAGCAGGACAGTATCTTGGTCCTACTCCTTTTATATTACCAGAATACATTGCGCTTCTAGAAATATTTTCACTTATAATTTTGTGTACTGTGTCGTTAGTATAAGTCATTCCACACTTGATTTGTTTATTGTATAGTTTTCCAGTTAAAAAAGAAAAATAGTAAGGATCTTCATCAGCTGGCTGCATTTCTAATTCATCATAATTAATTGTATCACCATCTAATCTTGGCGGTGTGCCTGTCTTAAGTCTTCCAATCTGTAAATTAAATTTTTCCAATTGTTCACTTAATCCTGTTGAAGGTTTTTCATCATAACGACCAGCCGGTGTCTGTTTTTCACCAATATGAATTAATCCATTTAAAAATGTTCCTGTTGTAAGAACCAGTTCTTTACATCTTACTTCTTTTCCACTTTGACAAATAATTCCAACGATTTTATTTTTATTAAATAAAAATTTTATAACTGGGTCCGATATGACCTGTAAATTTTTGTAATTAATCAGAATTTTCTGCATATGCTCTTTATAAAGAGATCTATCTGATTGTGTTCTGGGACCTTGTACTGCTGGTCCTCTGCTTCGATTTAATAATCTGAATTGAATACCTGATTTGTCAGCTACAATACCCATAACGCCATCTAAAGCATCGATTTCTCTAACTAGGTGACCTTTTCCAAGTCCCCCAATAGCTGGATTGCAGGACATCTCTCCAATTGTCTCTTTTTTATGGGTAAAAAGTGCAGTATTCACACCAATTCTGGCAGATGCAGCAGCAGCCTCACACCCAGCATGCCCACCACCTATTACAACTACATCGTAGCTCATTTCTTTAGTCATTTTGTGAATGTATCTGTCTAAATTGATTTTACAAGAAGTATTTTTGATAATGGGGGTCTTGGCAACCCCCAGTTATTTTAGTTCTCTCTTCCCATAACACGATTATGAGGAGGTAGAAGACCATTTTCATCTATAAACTTTTTAAGATGATATGCTTCCCATTTTTTTCTTTCCTCATCACTTACATTGGATAAAACAGAATATTCTACAGTGTCAAATTTTATTTCATCATTTTTTAAATGCTGATTAATTCTCCTGTTTATATTATTCGTTTCTCCGATGTATTGAATGTCACCATTATACAAAAGTCTATAAATACCTTTTCCATCAATAAGATTTTTTAAATCTCTGTTACGATATTCAAAACAAGGTATCAAAGGTATCTTCCACATTTGGTGTTTTTCATCCCTAATCAAAAAAATACGTCTTTGTTGTCTTGGCTTTTTCAATAGACTAACTATCTTCGGTATCTGCTTTGCAATTGTTCCGAAGCAACTAATAGAAAAATTAGTTTTCCTATCATTCACTCTAATTGGACAATTTGCATCTGAAGCGGGATCGTTATTAGGTGACAGATAAAGCGCTAATGCTTCTTCTGGTTCTATTCCTTCTTCGATTACAATTGCACAATGCTTATACTTATCAAAGCCTAAGGGCTTAAAAGCACTTGAGCTAAAACTAATATAAGAGTGGTTTAAGAAAACAGATGGATTTTCCATCAGATAATGTGAAGTTCTCTTTAACGGTCTAAACTTCAATTTTCTGTCTTTCTCTTTAACAACTGAGAGATAATTGTTTTGCATTTCTAACCTCCTTTCTTTCATTTACTAGTGCTCTAAAGGTAACTGATACTTTTGGTGTTTTAGAGTCACCACGAAGTTCAACCATTGGTAAAACTTCAATGTTGCAGTCAGTAAATTCATTAACTGACCCAATCTCTTTTATTATTTCTTTTTCGACAAATTTATCGAATAAGCATTGTTGCTCGAAGCGATAATCATCATCTTTAACTAAGCTCATGTCTGTTACTAGTATTCTAGTAATTAATAGAGCTCCTTTTCCTTTCTTGTTTACAGTGTCAACTACATTTCCTACTTGAGTAATAGACACACCTTTCTTGTTACCATTATTCATGGTTTCTCCTTTTTTTTTGGGGGCTTGTTTGTTTAAAGATTGTGGTATAAAAAATACCTGGATATCAATCTATTCTGCTTGGTGCCCCCAGGGTACCAGGCTGAATTTTAAAAATCATTTACCTCTTATTCTATCAATTTCCATCTGAACATATTGATCTTCAGCTTCTTCCATTACTTCAGCGTAAGTTTTACCTGTTCTTTCCATGTATTCATCCATTCCAGGATCTTCTCCTGGATTATAATCCCACTTACTATAATCTATACCGGATGCATGCTCAGCAGTAATTGATACTTTGTTTTTATCTATTTTATCGTTGTATTGATAAGTGTCAGAAAGAGCAGCGTCTAAGTATCGTTCTGCATCCCACTCATACCCTGATGTGCTAAATTTTAAATCATCTAATATGCTTTGTAATTTAGGAATACTCCAATAGTTTTCGTAGTTAAATAGTAAAGAGGATTTGAAAGGTTTGTAAAATGAGAAAATAGCATAATCTTTCTTTGTTATGCCTGCTTCCCATGATCCTGTTGTAATCATTTGGTTCTCATAAGCTGGGTGTCGCTCTAACTTTTCTGAACCAGACATTATAATCGGTGCTATTGTGTTTAGCTGGAAATTACCTGCATATAGATAAATGCCCAATTTTTCTAACTCTTTGATATTTTGCTCAAAGCCAGAAACGCTATTAAGTGCTTCTATTTCTTTATCTAAAGCAAAATAACTTTCTGTCTCACTTTTTTTCAAAACCGATTTCGACTCTTTATGAACGCTGTGAATATCCCGTAAAATATCCGTTACAATTTTTGCTTCTTTAGATTTTGGAGGTAAAGAAACATTGTAAAAGATTTTTCTAAATGTTGATCTTTTTATAATTTCAGTAAGTTTTTCTTCAGACGCGAGGCTATAGAGATAGCAACTTTCAAAAATGCCTGACCGAACTGTTTTATTTTTTTTATTATTAATAGATTTTGTTTTAGTTATATCTTCTAATGAAACTGGCTTGTTATAAGTTGTATATTTTTTTAAATATTGATCAAAAAATTGTGCAACTGAGGTCAAATATTTTAGACTAACTGACTCGCCTTTTTCAGCACGTTGATAATTTCTAAGACTTGTTTTTAATCTAAATTCTTTAAAAGCAAAAGGTATAGATGCTTGTTTCAATTTAGCTGCCCGTCTTAATTCTTTTATTTTTTGTTTATCTCCTTTAATCTCTTTCATGGTTAGAGATATAATGTATATTTTATGTAATGCAACCGCCAAAATAGTGACATTTTACTTTTGGCATTATTGACTTAATTATGTTGTTTTTTATTGTTTTTTTGATATTTGGCATATTTATTCAAAAAAAAAGGCTAAATTGTCACTTTCCTATACAAAAGTCCTTAAAAATAGAGCCTAAAATCTCCTCAACATCGACTTTTCCTACAATACTTCCAAGATGTCTAGTGGCCATTCGTAAATCTTCAGCCGCAAGCTCAATATCTTTGTTTTGATCTTTTTTAAGAAACTTATCTATCTCTTCTAAACAATGGTTTAGCTTAACACGGTGTCTTTCTCTTGTAATTAAAACATTATTGCTAGAGATAAATTTTTTGCTTAATTTTTCTTTTAATTTTTTAATAACTTGATCGATATTTCTGTTATCTTTTACAGAAACTAAAATCGTATCTGCATCAAATTTATGATTTTCTTTATTTTTAATATCTGATTTATTTAAAAGTACTATTGAGTCTTTATTTATTAATCTCCTAACTTTATCGTTTATTTTAGATGATGAATTATCAATCATTACAATATTAAGATCGGCTTCTTTTGATTTACCTAAAGCTAAAGAAATACCTTTTTTTTCTATTTCATTTTTAGCCTCTCTTATGCCTGCTGTATCAGCTAAAATTACTGGATATCCATCTATATTAAGATAGGTCTCGATAACATCTCTCGTAGTTCCTTCTTCTTCTGAAACTATCGCTACTTCTCTTTTTGAAAGTAAATTTAATAAAGATGATTTGCCTGCGTTTACCTCGCCAATGATTGAAACATGAAATCCGTCTCTTATTTTTTCTCCGATTTTATTATCCTCTATTATCTTATGAATATCTTTATGAATGTCTTTAATAGAGTTTTGTACTTCCTTCAAAACTTTTTCTGGTAAATCATCTTCTGCAAAATCTATTTTGGCCTCTATATAAGATAATGATTTTAAAAGTTTCTCTCTCAAATCATTATAATAATTTGAAGCATTACCTTGAACTAATTTAACAGCTTGGTCTCTCTGAAGCTCTGTTTCTGCGTGTATTAAATCACCAATACTTTCAGCTTTTAAAAGATCAATTTTATCATTTTGAAAAGCTACCTTTGTAAATTCACCTGGCTCGGCTAATCTACAATTATCTTGTTCTGATAATGCTTTTAATAATGCGTTGATGACAGCATTACTTCCATGAACTTGGAATTCGGCTAAATCATCTCCTGTATAACTATTAGGCCCAGGAAACCACAATAATAGAGCTTCTGGATCTATAACTTTATCATTTTTAGGATCATAGAATGTGCAATAATTTACCTCATTAGAATTGATTTCTTTTAATTTAGACAAATTCTTACAAACTTTAAGAGTATCTTTGCCTGAAATTCTAACGATGGCTATTCCTGACGGACCTTTGCCTGATGAAAGAGCATAAATATTCATTGAATTAAATTGATAAACCTCGATTAGAAATAAATTTGCTTATTTTTTTTAGAGTATTATTTTTCGAAATGTTCTTCAAAATTGTTTCTTTAAATGGATCTAGTAATTTATTTTGCTTAAAGAAATTATAAGTTAGATCAATTCCTATACCAGTAATGATATTTTCGGATTTTCTATTATTTGTAAAATCTTCAAGCGCTGGGGTGCTTTTTAAAGACATGCCTAATCCAGTATAGTACTTAAGTATTTCTTGTAATTTATTAATATCTCTAAGTACAAGATTGAAACCTTGACCAGCTACAGGATGAACTGTGTGCAGTCCTTCACCTAAAATAAGAATATCATTTTTATAATATGTTCGTTTTAAATTAAGCATCAAAGGATAAGATTGCTGATTTGAAATCTGTATTTTTTTTGTTTTTAAAACTTCACAAATTTTAGATTTTACAATTAAGTTGATATCTTTCTTTGGAAAATCTTTATCTACACTCCATACAAAAGAAAAATTATTTTTTGAAAAAGGGAGTATTGCTAAAGGTCCTTCCTTCAAGAAATATTGAGCAGTATTCAAATTTTTTAAGTTATGCTTAACATAACCTGTGATAGCAATTTCTTTATAATCTTTATCTAGTGATCTTTTATCAATTATACTTTGATAGATTTTTGAGGATCTACCTAAGCAGAGCACTTTCATATCGTAATCATCTAAATCTTTTAGTCCATTAATATTTTTTTGAAGAGTTTTAATCTTTTTCTTTTTTATTTCTTTAATTAGAATCTCTTTAATTTTGTCATTTTCAAAAACGTACATAAGATTTTTGCTATCTTCATTAAAGTTTAAGAAATTCATGTTCTGATCTTTTGTCTCGTAGAAAAGACCTATCTTTTTGGAAGGCCAAAACAACTTTTTGTCAAGTTTGGCTACGACTTCGTTAAAAAACTCGTAGTTAGAGGCAGAAATAGCTGTTGTTCTTTTATCTCTAGTTTGCTTGTTTTTTTTAGATATTAAATGAACTTCTAAACCTTCTAATCTGTTTAGTGCCAAAGCAGCCATTAAACCTGAAAGACCGTCTCCAACTATGCATATTCTCTGTTTTTTCATATTAAAATTTTTAACAGTTTCATAAAAATGGTAAAAAGTACGTAAAACGATTCGATATGAATACAAACTTTTTAAACAGTGTAACAAATTTTTTAAAAAAACGAACCTTTGAATTATTGGGACTAATCCTAATTTTAGCAGGTATAGCGCTGGCTATATCATTTGCTACTTACGCTCCTGAAGACCCATCATTTATTTATGGAGATAGTAATATAGAAGTTAAAAATCTATTGGGTGTATATGGCAGTAGTATAGCAGACTTTCTTCTTCAAAGTTTTGGTTTAGCTTCTTTTTTGCTTTTAGCGAATTTTTTATTTTGGGGAATAAATTTATTGATAAATAAAGAAATCAAAAGAATAATATTAAAATTATTCTTAGTTATAATCTATCTTACTCTAGGATCAATTTTTTTATATCTAACATTCAATAATTCCTTTTGGCTTATAGATAATGGTAACTCAGGTTTTGTTGGAGAAATAAGTTATAATTTTATTAGTAATGTTGCTCCTTGGATTAATAATCAATACCTTGTTTTTACTTTATTTTTTTTAACGTTAGTTCTTTTTATTTTTTCTTCTGATCTAAATATAAAAGCTTTAGTGGGAAGAATATTGAGATCTTTATTTAAAAAAAAAGATGAAAGTTTAACTACTGAAAATCTGACAAATAATGAAACTGAAGAAGAAGTTTCTTTGACTGAAAAACCGCAGCAATCTTTCATCTTTGAAAATGAGGAAAAAGAAGATCAAAAGATAGCTCAACAAAAAATTAAATACAAATTACCATCTATAGATTTCTTAGAAAAAAGCTCTTCAAAGCCAAGTTTATTAGATATTAATAAAAATCGTCCAGACTCTAAATTTATGGAAAAAATTTTATTAGATTTTGGAATTGATGGAAAGATAAAAGCTATAAACAACGGTCCAGTAGTTAGTTTATACGAATTTGAACCTGCACCAGGTGTAAAAGTTTCAAAAATTATAAATCTATCTGAAGACTTGGCTCGTAATACAAGTTCAACATCAGCAAGAGTTTCTGTAATTCCTGGGAAAAATACTGTTGGTATTGAAATTCCAAATGAAACTAGAGAAGGTGTTTCTTTAAGAGAAATAATATCAAACGAGAAATTTCAAAATAAAGAAATTAGACTTCCTATAGCGCTTGGAAAAAGTATCTCAGGCATACCTATAATAGGTGATTTAACTAATATGCCTCATTTGCTTATTGCGGGAACGACTGGATCAGGAAAATCAGTGTGTATTAACACAATAATTGTATCCTTACTTTATAAACTTAATCCAGATTTATGTAAGTTCATTTTAATTGATCCTAAAATGTTAGAGCTTTCTACTTATGAAGGAATACCTCATTTGCTTTCACCTGTAATCACTGACGCTAAAAAAGCAACATCTGCATTAGCCTGGACAGTAAAAGAAATGAATAGTCGTTATAAGCTAATGAGTAAAGTTGGAGTAAGAAATATAGATGGCTACAACGCAAAACATAAACTTAAAATGCCTTATATAGTGGTTGTAGTAGACGAAATGTCAGATTTAATGTTAGTTGCTGGGAAAGAAATAGAAAATTATATTCAAAAGTTATCTCAAATGGCTAGAGCAGCTGGTATTCATATTATCATGGCTACTCAAAGACCAAGTGTAGATGTGATAACAGGGACAATTAAAGCTAATTTTCCGACACGTATTTCTTTCCAGGTAAGCTCCAAAATTGATAGTAGAACCATATTAGGAGAACAGGGTGCAGAACAGTTACTTGGTAAAGGAGATATGCTTTTCATGTCATCAGCAAATCGCATTATTAGAATACATGGTCCTTATGTTTCAGAAGAAGAAATCGAGAGAATTGCTAATATATTAAGAGCCCAGGGCGAGCCAGATTATATAGAAGAAATTACGATGCAAGAAAGCAAAGAAAGTACTTCAAGTCTAACGGATGAAGGTGAAGAAGACGAACTTTACAGTCAAGCTTTAGAAATTATCAAATCAGAAGGAAAAGCATCTACTAGTTTTTTACAAAGAAAATTACAAATTGGATACAATAGAGCTGCTAGAATCATTGATATGATGGAAGAAAAAGGGATAGTGAGTAAAGCAAATCATGTTGGCAAACGTGAGGTCCTATAGTCTTGTTTGTTAGGAAATTTTTTTTAATTTTATTATTCACTTCTTTTTCTTTTAGTTTGTCTGCAAATCAAAAAGATCAAATCGTAACTCAACTAAAAAACTTAAATTCTTTAGAATTTACTTTCAAACAACTTGTTAATGAAAAGTTAGAAGAGGGTAGCTGTCTACTAGAATTCCCTGGAAAGTTAAAATGTGAGTATTTTGATAATAAACAAAAAGAACTTATTATTAATGATAAAAGACTGGCCATAACACAGAAAAGATATAATAAAACTTATTACTACCCTATATCAAAATCTCCTTTTTTAAATATTTTGTATAAAGATAAGCTTTTAGAAATAGTTAAATCTGGAAAATTACAATTAGGTGAACAACTCATAAAACTCATTTATTCAAGTGAAAATGAAATAACTGTTTTTTTTGATATAAAGACATTAAATTTAAAAGGCTGGGAAATAATAGATCAATACAACAATAATATAAATTTTTCTTTAAATATTATCTCAAAGAATGACACCTATAAGAAAGATACTTTTAAAATTCCAAAAATAAATTAGGCAACAAAATCTATTTCTTCTTCTTTAAATATTTCAAAACCTTTTGATCTATAATTTTGCAGAGCGTGCTTATGATCTAAGCTACAAGTGTGTACCCACATTCTATTTGGATTTTTTCGGGATGCGCTCGCTATAGCATGGTTTAAAAGCATAGAACCTAGCTTTAATCCTCTAAACTCCTTTAAAATTCCCATATTTATCAATTCTACTTCTTTAGATCCCGGGTGATACTCTTGTTCATAAAATCCAACTAAATCCTCCTCTTTTTTTAAAATATGAGTCTCAAGATTCTTGTTTTTTGCATACATTGACCATTCTTTATCTGACCAGATCAATCTATCTCTCCAATAATGATCAACCCCGATTTGTTTATAAAAAAATTTATTTAATTCAAAATTTTTTTTATCATCTAAAATAATTTGATAATTTTTTGGGATATTTAGTTCTATAGGATTTGAAAAATCTTTTATTTCTAGAAAATATCTTTTTACTCTTGAAACCATTAGCTAACCATTTTTCCTATCTTTTCACCTGCAAATATATGAAAGTGTAAGTGGGGAACTTCTTGTCCACCATCACTTCCAATGTTAGTTAAAGCTCGATAGCCTTTATCCTTTGCTCCCAACAAGCTTGAAACATGAGTAATAGCTTTATTTAATTCTACTATTTCCTTATCAGACGCTTTGCTGCTAAAGTCATTCAGATCAATGTACTCACCTTTTGGAATTACTAAAACATGAATTTTTTTCTGAGGACTAATATCATGAAAAGCTAAAACATGATCATTTTCATAAACTTTTTTACAAGGAATTTCTCCTCTAAGTATCTTAGCAAATATATTATTCTTATCATAAATCATTTCTGTCTTTTCTTTAACTCAATCATTACGTCCTCGATCTTTATATCATTAGCCTCTAGGTAAACCATCAAATGATAAATCACATCTGCAGCTTCGTGGATTTTATTAGAATTTTTCTCCACAGACTCTATTAGCTCTCCTATCTCTTCTTTTACCTTCGAAACACTTAAGCTTTTGTCATTAAGGAGTTTGTTCGTATAAGATTTATCTGGAGAAGCATTTTTTCTATCTCTAATTGTTTTTATTAATTGCTCAAGGTTTTCAAACATTTTATAATCTTACCGATACATTTTTGGAATTCAAATATTCTTTAGCATCTTGAATTTTATACTCACCGTAGTGAAAAATAGAAGCAGCTAGTACAGCACTTGCTCCTCCTTTAACTATACCATCATATAAATGGTCTAATGTCCCAACACCACCAGAAGCTATAACAGGAATATTGGTGCTTTTTGTAATTGCTTTTAATAAATCCACATCGTAACCAGATTTAGTTCCATCTTTATCCATTGAAGTTAATAAAATTTCTCCAGCTCCATTAGTTTCTACTTGTTTAGCAAATTCCACAGCATCAATACTTGTTTTATTTCTTCCGCCATGAGTAAAGACTTCCCATTTCTTTTCTGAAACTTTCTTGGCGTCTATGGCTACAACGATACACTGAGAACCAAATTTTTTAGACGCCTCTTTAACAAAATTAACATTCTTAACTGCTGCAGTATTAATAGAAACTTTATCTGCTCCTGCTAACAATAAATCAGTAATATTTTGAATAGTTCTAACGCCGCCGCCAACAGTCAAAGGAACGAAGCATTCTTTAGCAGTTTTTCTAACAATATCAATAATTGTATCTCTATTTTCATTAGATGCGGTAATATCTAAAAAACAAATCTCATCAGCACCACCATCACTGTAAATCTTAGCTTGTTCAACTGGATCTCCAGCATCTTTTAATTCTACAAAGTTAATTCCTTTAACCACTCTTCCATTTTGAACATCAAGACAAGGTATAATTCTATTTTTAAGCATCAATCTCCTTTGCTAATTCATCAAGTTTAATATCGCCATCATAAATAGCTTTACCAACAATAATACCTTCAATTTTTTTATTATTTAAATCTTTAGCTTTCTTAATATCATTTATTGAAGAAACTCCACCTGAAATAATAACTGGACAATTAGAAATTTCAGCAATTTTAACTGTCTCTTCATAATTGGGACTAGTTTTCATTCCATCTTTATTTATATCTGTAAAAATAATTCTACTAACGCCAAAATCATTAACTTCTTTTAGAAAATCTATAGTTTTTATATTTAGATTTTCTTTCCAGCCAGACACTGAGAGATTTCCATCTTTTGCATCTAATCCTAAAGCAATTTTATTTTTAAATTTTTTGCATGCTTCTTTTAAAAATTCTTTATTTTTAATAGCACCACTACCTAATATCACTTTCTCTACTCCTGCTTCGATATATTGATTAATGCTCTCTATGTTTCTCACGCCACCGCCTATCTCAATTTTAAAATCGTATTTACTTACTATTTCCTTAATAATATCTAAATTTACTGTCTTACCCGTTAGAGCGCCATCTAAATCGACGATATGTAAATTCTTAAAACCATGATCTCTATATTTTGACGCTTGATCCACTGGTGAAGTTTGATATTCGGTTTTGTTTTCAAAATCACCTTTAATTAATCTTACACATTTTTTTTCTTTGATATCTATTGCTGGAAATATTTTCATTATAGCTTTATAAAGTTATCGATTATTTTTAATCCAATTTTATCACTTTTTTCGGGGTGAAATTGAGTGCCGAATAAATTATCTCTTTCGACTGAACAAACAATTTTTGATGAATAATCTGTTGTTGCTGAAATGACTGATTTATCCTCAGGAATAAACTCATAACTGTGTACGAAATACATGTGAGATTTATTTTTTATTTCTTTAAATATTTTACTTTCTTTTTGTATTTCAATTTCGTTCCAACCTATGTGTGGAAGTTTGAATTTTCCATTTTGATTATCAATTTTAGAAACTTTACCTGAAATCCAACCAAGTCCTTTTGTTTCAGCTTCCTCAAAACCAACATCAGCAAACATTTGTAAACCTACGCAAATTCCTAACAATGGTTTTTTATTTGTTATTGCAAATTCTTTAAGTGCATCAACCAATCCATTAATACTGTTTAAAGAGTCTACACAACTTTTGAATGAACCTTGACCTGGTAAAACAATTTTATCGCTAGATTTAATTTTATTTATGTTGGAGGTTACCTCTAAATTAACTTTATCTTTAGCGACCTCTGTAAAAGAATTTATGACAGAGCTTATATTGCCCGATTGGTAGTCAACAATAGTGACATTCATCAAATTAAATAGAGCCTTTTGTCGAAGGTATTGAGTTTTTAATTCTTTTATCTATCGCTAAAGCATCCTTAAGTGATCTAGCTAAACCTTTATAACAAGACTCAATCTTGTGGTGACTATTATCACCATAAATATTTTCAACGTGTAAAGTAACTCCTGCTGATTGGGAAAATGCTTGGAACCATTCTTTAAATAGCTCTGTATCCATTTCACCAAGTTTCTCTACTGGTAAATTTACTTTCCAGATTAAATAAGGCCTGTTCGATACATCAATTGAAACTCGGCTAAGAGTTTCATCCATCGGTATCATAGTTGAAGCGTATCTAGTAATTCCTTTTCTTTTGCCTGCAGCTTTTTTAATAGCTTCACCAATAGCTATACCTGTATCTTCAGTTGTGTGGTGCAAATCAATATGCGTGTCACCTTTGGCTTTAACTTCTAGGTCAATTAGTGAATGCTTAGCTAGTTGCTCAAGCATATGATCGAGAAAACCAATTCCAGTTTTAATTTTATATTTTCCTTTTCCGTCTAAATTAACTATGACCGAAATGTTAGTTTCTTTGGTTTTTCTGTTTATTTTAGCTTTTCTTTTCATAATCTAAGACAATTTATCTTTGATATATATATAAATGAACATTTTTTCAATAAATCAGATTTCGCTATTGAAGATCTAAAATTAATCTCCACATATAATATCATGAATACAGCTGAAAAATGGCATGGCACTACAATTGTCTTGCTCAGAAAAAATAACGAAACAGTAGTTGCAGGAGATGGGCAGGTAAGTCTAGGAAATACTGTTTTAAAAAGTAAAGCAAAAAAAGTTAGAAAAATAGAAAGCAGAGGTGTTATAGCTGGTTTTGCGGGATCTACTGCAGATGCACTAACATTATTTGAGAGGCTGGAAGCAAAGCTTGAAAAACACGCAGGAAATTTACAAAGAGCGGCGGTTGAATTAGCTAAAGATTGGAGAAGTGATAAATTTTTAAGGAGATTAGAAGCATTAATGGCTGTAGCAGATAAAAAACATAGCTTTATAATTTCAGGTACTGGAGATGTTTTAGAGCCAGAAGATGGTATTATAGGCATTGGATCAGGTGGAAATTATGCTCTAGCTGCTGCAAAAGTTTTAATAGAAACAGATTTAAAAGCTGAAGAAATTGCTAGAAAATCTATTAAAGTAGCTTCGGATATTTGTGTTTTTACTAATAATAACGTTACAGTAGAGAAGGTTTAATAATGGTAAGTTCTAAGAATGTTACAAATTTAAATTTAGTAAAGAATACTAAAAAACAAAATTCTAGAGTAAGCGCCCTATCTCCAAGAGAAATAGTTTCAGAACTAGATAGATATGTAATCGGTCAAAAAGAAGCAAAAAAGGCAGTTGCTGTTGCATTAAGAAATAGATGGAGAAGGCAAGCTCTTTCAGAAGAAATGAGAGATGAAGTTCTTCCTAAAAATATTCTTATGATTGGACCAACAGGTGTTGGTAAAACTGAAATTTCAAGAAGATTATCAAAATTAGCTGAAGCCCCATTTATTAAAGTTGAAGCTACAAGGTTCACAGAAGTTGGTTACGTTGGAAGAGACGTTGAACAAATAGTTAGAGATTTGATCGAGATAGCTATTGCAATGGAAAAAGAAAAGAAGAGAAAAGAGGTTAAAGCTAAAGCTGAACTAAAAGCTGAGGATAAAGTTCTAGATGCATTAGTAGGTAACAAAGCAAGTGTAGCTACTAAAGAAAGCTTTAGAAAAAGATTAAGAAATGGTGATCTTGATGATAATGAAATAGAGATAGAGGTCCAAGATAAAACTTCTGGTCTTCAAAGTTTTGAAATTCCAGGTATGCCAGGTGGAAATGTTGGGATGGTCAATCTAGGAGACATTCTTGGAAAATCTATGGGTAATAAAAAAGGAAAAAAGAAAAAAATGACGGTAAAAGAATCCCACGATATTTTAGTTGCCCAAGAGTCTGACAAGATGATTGAAGAAGATAAAATAATAAAAGAAGCAAAAAAAGCAACTGAAGAAAATGGTATAGTTTTTTTAGATGAAATTGATAAAGTATCAGCAAGAAGTGATAGAGTTGGAGGAGATGTTTCAAGAGAAGGAGTGCAAAGAGACTTATTGCCATTAATTGAAGGCACAACCGTAAGCACAAAACATGGGCCAATAAAAACTGATCATATACTTTTTATTGCCTCTGGAGCTTTTCAATTAGCTAAGCCGTCAGATCTTCTTCCTGAATTACAAGGTAGATTACCTATTAGAGTTGAGTTAGATGCTTTAAATGAAGAGGATTTCAAAAGAATATTAAAAGAGCCTGATAATAGTTTAATTAAACAATATAGAGAATTATTAAAAACAGAAAATGTAAATCTAGTATTTACAGATGATGGTATTGACATGTTGGCAAAAATATCTGCAGAGGTAAATTCATCAGTTGAAAATATTGGTGCTAGAAGATTGCATACAATTATTGAAAAAGTTTTAGATGATATAAGTTTTAATGCCACTGACAAAGCAGGAGAAACTATTACAATTGATAAAAAATATGTTAATGAAAATTTAGGTAATCTAGTTAAAGATACTGATTTATCAAAATTTATTCTATAACTTTTTTAGCTTTATTATAATTGCTCCATCACCACCATCTACTTTATCAGCATTTGAAATTGATATGATATTTTTTGATAAATCTAGATCTGATTTAATATAGTCTGGAATAGAGTACCTTAGCTTACTAAAATCTTTAGAAAGATAAATATCTTTGTCTGTATTAGAATGAATGCCTTTTCCAGTGATAAGTAAAATTTCTTTATAATTTTTTTTTACGCAAGATAAAATTATTTCTTTTACTTTTTGATTTGCATCTAGCAAAGTAAAACCATGTAAATCATACTTAAATCTATGATAATTGGTTTGACCATCTTTCCGGATATCATCTTTATCAGAAACATCCTTGGGATCTTTAATATAATTTTTCCAGGTATCGATATCTTCTTGGGAAAGGCTTTTCTTTTTAATCACTTGCTGACAATTTCAGATAAATACCAATTAGGACCTTTTTTTAATATATTCTTTGTAAATTTCCAATAATCTGTAACCTGCTTAATCTTATCAGGATTACCTTCGATTATTTTATTATCCTTATCTTTTTTCACAGAGATAACTTCGGACACAAATTTTACCGAGGCGAAAAGTTCATTCTTAATTCTTTCATATTTTTCAACACTAGATTCCTTAACACCAATAAATGTAAACTCGGATTTTATATTTTCTTTATTTCTAGCTTGAATAGCTTGTTCAAAATTAGAGGCCATATCTGATGTAAGCAAACTTTTTAATTTCTGACTATCCCCTTTTGCAAATGATGTAAGAATAGTTTCGTAGGCAATTTCTGCACCCTTTAAAAATTCTTTTTTATCATTTCCTTCTAGGACATCATGATTTTGTTTAAAGTTTTTAACATTATTATTTGGTACCTTAAATTTTCCTTCTACAAAACCTGGATAAATTTTAGGCTCATGTCCAGTTTTCCTTCCTAGAATGTTTCTAAGCCTTAGGATTATAAATCCGGCAATCATTCCAAGTAAAATTATGTCTATATATCCGAAATTGCTACTCATAGTTTGATAAATATACATTAATAATATAATTTTGTATCTGACAAATGAACTCATTTTTTCTACTATTTATTGGTGTGCCAGCGCTTGAAGTTTTTCTTATGATAAAGATCGGAAGCAAAATAGGGGCTTTGAGCACTGTCTCATTAATCCTATTAACTGCATTTATAGGCATTTATTTTGCAAAAATTGAAGGAATTAAAACCATGCGTTCTGGTGTTATAAATTTGTATCAAAATAAAGTACCAATTTATGAAATGATTTCTGGAGCATCTATTGCAATAGCAGCTCTACTTCTTATCATTCCAGGTTTTTTTACTGACACTGTAGGTTTTTTACTATTAATACCTTTTACAAGAAGAGTTTTGATTAATTTATTTATGAAGAAAAAAATAATAAAAAACGATGATAAAGATGCAAATACCTTAGATGGTGAGATCATAGAAGATAAAAAAGATGAATTATAAAATAATTGGTAAGTATATAAAACAATTAGATTTTAAAATACCTAATCCAAAAGTTTTTTCTTTATTATCAAAAGATATTTCAAATTATAAGATAAATTTTGATATCAAAAGCAATCAATTAAAAGAAAGAATTGTAGAAGTTGAAACAACTCTAAATCTTTCTCCAAATAAAAATGATCTTGAAAAAATTAATACAAAAATAGTTTATTCTACTATTATTGAATTAAATAGTGAAATAACTGATAAAAAGGAGCTAGAAAAAATAATATTAATTAATGTACCTTCAGAAATATATCCTGAAATAAGAAAAATATTTATATTTGTTTTTGAAAATTCAGGATTTAAAGATATTAAAATTAGTAATAATGTTGATTTCCAAAAACTTTATAATATTAAAAAAACTCAGTAAAAATTCTTTTTAATTTCAGATTTTAAAAATTCTTTATGTTTTTTTATTTCTATTTCAGTTATTTTTAAAACAGTTTTATTGTATCTTTTTTCTTGATTGTTAGAATTCATTGAGTCTTGAACTTCTGATGAAAGATTAAATCTAGGCTCTTTTGCATCTAAAAGATTAATGTAAACCTCTCTTAATAGTTCACAATCTAACAAAGCATTGTGCTTAATCCTTCTAGATATATCAATATTAAATCTTTTACATAATGCATCCAAAGAATTAGATGCTCCTGGGAATTTATTTCTAGCTACCTCAAGAGAATCAATTATATTCGCTGTATCAATCAATTCTTTTTTTATTAAACCTAACTCACCATTTAAAAATCCTAAGTCAAAGTTAGCATTATGAATTATTAATTTTTTTCCTTTTATAAAATCTATAAACTCGTCGGCAACTTTTTCAAAAGTATCTTTGTTGCTTAAAAATTCTTCTGAAAATCCATGAATTTTAAATGCCTCTTCAGGTATATCTCTTTTTGGATTAATTAATTTATGGAAAATTTTATTAGTTGGAATTAAATCTTTAGTTTCTATACATGCTATTTCAACTAGCTTGTGTCCATCTTTAAATGAAAGCCCAGTAGTTTCAGTATCTAAAAAAATTTCACTCATACAATTTAATTATATTTAAAAGTTTTCTTTTTAAAATAGATAAAGATTTATTATTAACAACTATATGATCACAAAATTTCATTTTTTTGCTATCTTTTAACTGATGTTTATTTAATAGTGAAAATAATTCCATACTACCTTTATTTGATATATATCTTCTTAATCTAAGTCTATTTTTTGATCTGATAAAAATTATAACATCAAAATATTTTTGAAGTTTGCTTTCTACTAATAAAGGAATTTCAAAAAATAAAAAATTTTTATCTTTATTTTTTTTTAAAAACACAAACATCTCTTTTCTTACTAAAGGATGTATTATTTTCTCTAATTTTTTTAAATTTCCTTTTTTTTGTAAAATTTTTTTTTTTATTTCTTTTTTGATGTTTTGATTTAACTTAAAACCTAGCTTACTTGAAACAAGTCTTTTAAAACTATTTTTAGAGTATAATTTTTTGACAATTTTATCTGCGCTAAAAAGTGGGCCCCTTCTATTAGAAATAATTTTGCTAGCAGTTGTTTTTCCTGACGCTATAGAACCTGTTAAACCTATCTTAATCATTTTAGCTTTGAAATTAATAAATCAATTAACTGGTCATCTATTTCTGGATTAATTTTATTCCATAAATAAAAAGATTTTTGACCTTGGTAAATAAACATTTCCAAACCATTGAATGTCTTTATTTTATTTTCTTTTAGAAATTTTATAGTCTTTGTCTCTAAAGGGTTATAAATTGTATCTATATAGATCAGATTATCCTTAATATTATTAAAATTAAACTCAAAATCGTTTCCATTCTTTAAACCAAGACTGGTTGCATTGATAATAATGTCAAATTTACTAACTTCTTCTTTTAAAGATGTCCAATTTAAAACATTTAAAAAATTAAATCTTTTTTTAAGAAAAATAGATTTTTCATGAGTACGATTAATTACTGCTATGTCCTTAATCTTAGATTTTTGTAAAGAATAAATTACTGATGGAGAAACACCCCCGGCTCCAATGACTAAAGCTTTTTTGTTTTCTGTATTAGAAATTTCTTTTAGATAAGCTGCTTGCAACCCAAATACATCAGTATTATCTCCAACAACAGTGTTGGCTTCATCTAGGAAAATTGTGTTAACTGAATTTGTAGATTTAGCGTCATTTATCAACTGGTCTACAAATGGAATTACTTTTTGTTTGTAAGGTAAAGTTATATTTATGCCGTTTAGTTCTTTATCTCGTATTTTCTTAATAACGATTTCGATATCTTTCTCTTTAATATCTAATAATGAATATTCAGCTTTAATATCATATTTTTTAAACCAATAATTGTGTAAAACTGGAGATAAAGAGTGAGCAACTGGACTTCCAATAATTGCAAATAATTTTTTATTCATTTTTTATATTGCTTAATATAGTTCATTATTTGTTTTACTGGCAAACCCATTATTGAGTCCTTATCGCCTTTTATATATTCAAAAAGACTAAGGCCTTCTGCCTCTACTTGATAAACTCCATACATTAAAAGAGTTTCGGTCTTAATTTTATCTAAATACTTAATTAATTCCTCTTCTTTAAAATTTTTCATTTTTAACTCTGATTGGTCTGAATGATTCCAAATCATGGCGCCATTTTTTGAAATACAAACTGAACTAATGAGATAATGTTTAGAATTATTTAGTTCTTTTAAAATCTCTAAGGCTTCCTCTCTAGATTTTGGTTTATTAATTAATTTGTTGTTGAGTGAAATAACGCTGTCAGCCCCTAATACTAAACGATCAGGATATTTGCTGCTGACTTTTGTTGATTTAATTTCAGCAAGGTTCTTTGATATAACTAATGGAGTAGCATTTTCATATAAAAGAGATTCTTTAACCTGATCTTCATCTACATTTGAAACAACAACATCTGATCTAATGTTATATTTATCTAAGATTTTCTTTCTTACACCACTTGCAGATGCTAAAATTATTTTCATTTATTTCTTTTTATCTCAAATATCTTTAGTATCGAAGCAGCTATTTCTTCAACAGATCTTCTAGTTACATCAATCGTGGGCCATTTATATTTATTAAAAAGTTTTTTAGACTTATTTACCTCATCTTTTATATGGTTAAGATCAGTATATTCCTTGATGTTATTATCTTTCATTATAGCAACTCTATTTCTCCTAATTTCTGAAAGTCTTTCTGGATCTGCCACAAGACCGACAACACAAGTTTTATTATTATGAGATTTTAAATCATCTGGTATTTTCTGATCTAAAACTAGAGGAATATTAATAGTTTTGTATCCTCTGTTTGCCAAATAAATTGAAGTAGGGGTTTTATTGGTTCTGCTTACTCCTAAAAGAACTATATCTGCCTTCGCAATGTCATCCAATTTTTTCCCGTCGTCATGGTACATGGTAAATTGAATAGCTTCTATTCTTTTAAAGTACTCTTCGTCCAACACATGTTGTGCACTAGGTTTGTGAATAGCTTTTTGGTTTAATAGTTTTGAAAAGTTTAAAATCAGATTGCCCAGTATTCCAAAGCAAGAAATATTATTTTTTTCGCTAACAACAGAAATGTACTTGGCCAGTTTGGTTTCAACAATAGTATATAAAATTATTGAATTTTGTTGTTCTGAACATTCCTTTATTATTTTATCAATTTGTTGTTCGGTTCTTACAAAGGCGAATTCTTTTTTTTCATAGTCAAAGTTAGCGAATTGAGATTTTAAAGATAAAAAAATCCTATCCAACGTTTCCCCGGTTGAATCAGACACAAGATATACATTGTATTTTTCGTTCATATCTCTGTTAATAATTATGTAATAAACTAATTTTTTTCATTATTTTTTTGATTAGCAAAAAACAGTTAACAACAACTAACATTATTCTAACATTTTTTTAAATGTTGATACTATAATTTCACAATTGTTTATAATTTAAATAAAATCGTTAAATTTCAAGTATTAATTCCTTATTTTATTCAAATCAGATTGTATAAAACATGTATAAACAGTTATATTAATAATTCACAAGACCTACTACACAATTTATATTTAAAACCTAAATTATATATATGACTTCTCTTAAAAAAATATTATCCGATAAAAATTTATCTTGGAAATCAGTTTGGTTTATGAGACAAGCAGGTAGATACTTACCTGAATTTAGAAAAATTAGATCACAAAATCAAAATTTTATTGAACTTTGTTTAAATAGTAAATTAAGCGCAGAAATAACTCTTCAACCTATAAAAAGATTTGATATAGATTCAGCAATAATCTTTTCAGACATATTAATGACACCATATGCTTTGGGTCAAGATGTAAAATTTATTAAAGATCAAGGACCAGAACTTAGTGAATTTAATTTAGAAAGATTTTTGGATAGTAATGAAAGAGAATTTTCAGAAAAATTATTTCCAGTTTATAAAGCAATAGAACTAACAAGAAAAAATTTAAATAAAGATAAATCTTTAATAGCTTTTATAGGCGCTCCTTGGACATTGCTAGTTTATATTTTAAATATTAAAAAAAATAAAACTGAAATGGATTTAAATAAATTAAATAACAAAAATATTAATATAAATCAGATTTTAGATAAATTAATTAAATTTTCATGTATACATATTAAAAATCAAATAAATGCAGGTGCAGACATCGTTCAAATATTTGATTCTTGGGCTGGATTAATTCCACTTAATAATATTAAAGATTATTGTTTTATACCAAATACAAAAATAGTTGAGTTTTGTAAAAAAGAGAAAATTCCTAATATTTGTTTTCCAAAGGGGATAAAAGAAAAATATGAAGATTTTACTCGAATAGTGAAACCAGACGGAATAAATTTGGATTATGAAATAGATCCTTTGTGGGCAAAAAATAGATTAAGAGATGTGGTGATACAGGGTGGATTAGATCCTAAAATTTTATTAAAATCAGAGGGTGAAATGTTAGAAGGGGCGACGAAATACATTCAAACATTTAAAGATATTCCTTATGTTTTTAATTTGGGTCACGGTTTACTTCCAGAAACAGATCCTGATAGAGTAAAGAAACTGATAGAATTTTATAGGAATTTTTAATGAACAAAGATCATCCCGAAGTGAAATTTGGCAAAACTGGTGTCTTATTAATTAATTTGGGCACACCAGATTCTACTAGCTGGTGGGACATTAGAAAATATTTAAAAGAATTTCTTTCAGACAAGAGAGTAATAGAAGTAAATCCTTTTGTTTGGCAAATAATTTTAAATCTATTTATTTTAACTTTTAGGCCTTCCAAAACAGCGCATGCTTATAAAAAAATCTGGAGGAAAGAAAGCAACGAGTCTCCTTTATTGTTTTTTACAAGAAATCAAGCGAATAAACTTAAACAAAAGATTGGTAATGAAAAAATAATTATAGATTTTGCTATGAGGTATGGAAACCCAAGCATAAGATCCCGATTAACAAAACTTCAAAAAGAAGGATGTGAAAATATAATTATTTTGCCTTTGTACCCCCAATACGCTGCAGCGACAACCGCAACGGTTTGTGATGAAGTCTACAGATCTTTAATGAAAATGAGATGGCAACCAAGCCTCCAAATTATTCCTCACTATGAAAGCGATCCTTTTTATATTAGCGCTTTAATAAATAGCATTGAAAAAAAAATTAAGGAGATAAATTGGAAACCTGATTTAATAATTGCTTCATATCATGGAATTCCTAAGTCTTATTTTGATAAAGGAGATCCTTATCATTGCTATTGTCACAAAACGACTAGACTAATTAAAGAAAAGTTTAATAAAGTAGAAATCCAAACAACATTTCAATCAAGATTTGGCCCACAAGAGTGGTTAACTCCATATACTGATAAAACATTAGAGAGTTTACCATATAAAGGTATAAAAAATTTATTAGTTATATGTCCAGGCTTTGCTTCAGACTGTGTCGAAACCTTAGAGGAAATAAATATTCAAGGCAAAGAAAGTTTTATAAAAAATGGTGGAGTGAATTTTGATTTAATTCCTTGTTTAAATGATAATCTAGACCACATTAGATTGTTTGAAAAATTAGTTAAAAAATATCTGTAGAATGAATTTATATTTATTATTTAAATCACTTCATTTAATTGCTGTTATATCTTGGATGGCTGGTTTACTATATTTACCAAGAATATTTGTTTATCATTCTGAGACCAATGATAATTCACAAAAAACAGTTTTTAAAACTATGGAGAGAAAACTTTACAATTACATAATGATGCCTGCTATGCTATTTTCGTGGCTTTTTGGAATTTTATTGATACATAGCTTAGGTTTTTCAGTTTTTTCTGAATTGTGGATGCAGATAAAAATTATTGCAGTTATTATTTTGACATATTATCACTTCACTTTAGGCAAGTATCTTAGAGATTTAGCGGAAGATAATAACCAGAAAACCTCGAAATTCTTTAGAATATACAACGAAATTCCCACCCTTATACTAATTGTAGTAATTTTTGTTGTTATATTTAAACCATTATAATTAGGGGTTGAATTTTTTTAAAAAATCCCTATATTTTTAATACATTCCTTAATCAACAACAATCACATGAATTTACAAGAATTAAAGCAAAAAAATCCTGCAGAGCTTATAAGTGAAGCTGAAAAACTTGGTATAGAAAATCCAAGCACACTTAGAAAACAAGAGATATTATTTGCAATATTAAAAAAACTTGCTGAGAAAAATGAACAAATAACAGCAACTGGTGTTTTGGAAGTTTTACAAGATGGATTTGGATTTTTAAGAGCAATCGAGTCAAATTATTTGCCAGGACCAGATGATATATATGTTAGCCCAAGTCAAATAAGAAGATTTGGTCTGAGAACTGGTGATTCCGTCGAGGGCGAGATAAGAGGACCAAAAGATGCAGAAAGATACTTTGCTTTACTTAAGGTAAATAAAATTAATTTCGATGATTCTGAAAAAGGTAAAAACAAGATTGCTTTTGACAATTTAACTCCACTTTATCCAAATGAAAGAATAAAGTTAGAAGTAGAGTCAAGTAAAGTAGAAAAAAAACCAGACAACACAGCAAGATTAATTGATCTAGTAAGTCCTATTGGGAAAGGACAGAGATCATTAATAGTTTCTCCTCCAAGAGCAGGAAAGACAATTATTCTTCAAAATATAGCTCAGTCTATAACTGCAAATCATCCAGAGTGTTACTTAATGGTTTTATTAATTGATGAGAGACCAGAAGAAGTGACTGATATGCAGAGGTCAGTAAAGGGAGAAGTGGTAGCTTCAACTTTTGATGAGCCAGCTTCAAGACATGTCGCTGTTGCTGAAATGGTCATAGAAAAAGCAAAGAGATTAGTTGAGCATAAAAAAGATGTTGTAATATTATTAGATTCTATAACAAGACTAGGAAGGGCTTACAATGCTGTGATACCAAGTTCTGGAAAAGTTTTAACTGGCGGAGTTGATGCTAATGCGCTCCAAAGGCCAAAAAGATTTTTTGGTGCTGCTCGTAACGTTGAAGAAGGAGGGTCATTAACAATTATCTCTACTGCATTAATTGATACTGGAAGTAGAATGGATGAAGTAATTTTTGAAGAATTTAAAGGAACAGGTAACTCTGAACTTATTTTAGATAGGAAAGTTGCTGATAAAAGAATTTACCCAGCATTAGATATAACGAGATCAGGTACACGAAGAGAAGAACTTCTTTTTGAAAAAGATGATTTATCTAAAATGAATGTTCTAAGAAGAATTATAAGTCCGATGGGTACTATGGATGGAATTGAATTTTTAATTTCTAAATTAAAGAATACTAAAAATAATTCTGATTTTTTTGACTCTATGAACAAGTCTGCTAATTAATAACTGAATTCATTGAATAGTCTGATTTTTGAAATTTATTCCATGTAAATAAAAATTTATTATTTCTTCTAAAGTTTTTACTTTTTCTTTTAACGATATAGATTCCAGAAGTTTTTGTTTTTCTTCATTTGTTATTGGTGCAATCATAGCTAAAGTATTTATTTTTTGGTCTTTATCTAATCTATCAAACTCTTTCCAGTTTAATAAAAGCCCGCTTTTTTTAAAAAAAGTTTCAGATTTTTTAATAATATTCTCTGTATTAATTTCTTCTAATTCAGGTTCTAGATCTAAACTAAATTTTTCATAACCAACTTTAAATTCTCGATATAGCTTTGAATTTTTTACTTCTTCTAACACTTGAAATCTTGTAATCCCTGTTAAATTAATTAAAATTCTTCCATCCTTACTTTTTTGGAAATCACTAATTTTTCCCAAACAGCCTATTTTGTATAGCTCTTCATCTTTTCTTTTTGATTGAATCATTCCCATCAATTTATCTCTACGTATCGAGTCGTTGACTAAATCTAAATATCTTTTTTCAAAAATATTTAATGGTAAGTTTGTTTTAGGAAAATAAATAACTCCACTTAATGGAAAAATTGGAATTTGATTTGGAAAAGATTTCATAATGATTTAATTATAGTAGAAATCTTAGGTAATCGGTAGTGACATTTTATTTAGGTTGACCAAATTCAAAATAGTATAATATACTTAATTAATTTTGCGGGCATAGCTCAGTGGTAGAGCGTCTCGTTGCCAACGAGAAGGTCGAGGGTTCAAGTCCCTTTGCCCGCTCCAATAAAATTAAGTGATGAAACATGTCTGATTTAGCTAATAAAAAATGTATTCCTTGTGAGGGCGGTATACCTCCATTTGATGTTTCAGAAATTCATAAATATCTTAAAAAAGTAGATGGATGGGACGTTAAAAAAAATAAAGATGAAAGTTTTTTTATTGAAAAAGAATTTAAATTTAAAAATTTCTTAGAAAGTCAAACTTTTGTAAATAGCGTTGGAGAAATTGCTGAACGAGAAGGACATCATCCAGATATTTCTTTTGGATGGGGATATGCAAGAATAAAAATATTTACTCATTCAATAAAAGGGTTAGCGGAGAGTGATTTCGTTTTGGCGGCCAAAATAGATAAAATTAATTAATGATTAAAGTGTCTAGTGCCTGTTAAGACCATTTTGATATTGGCTTTATTTGCTGCTTCTATTACTTCTTTGTCTCTTATAGACCCTCCGGGTTGAACAATAATTTTTATACCAGATTTAATTAAAATCTTGATTCCGTCGGCAAAAGGAAAAAATGCATCAGATGCAGCAATTGCATTTTTTAATCTATTAGGCTGAAATTGTTTTGCTTTTTGTGCTGCAATCTTACAGCTATCCAATCGACTAGGCTGTCCAGCTCCTATTCCAATTGTTGAGAAATTATTAGTTAAAACTATTGCATTAGATTTTACAAATTTACAAATATTGAAAGCAAATTCTATTTCTTTAATTTCTTTTTTTGAGGGTTTGTTTTTTGAAACAAACTTTAAATCTTTTTTATTGAATATTATATTATCCTTATCTTGTAGCATGAATGAACTATTGAATAATTTTATGGTAGAGTTATTTGTCTCTTTAAAATTAGATATATCTATAATTCTCAGATTTTTTTTACTTTTTAAGATTCTCAAAGCATTTGAGTCAAAGCCTTTAGCGAGAATAACTTCAAAAAATGTTTTATTTATCTCATGGGCAATAGATTTATTTATTTTAAAATTACATGCCACAATACCACCAAAAGCACTTAAAGGATCACTTGCAAAAGCATTTTTAAAAGAAATTATAGAGGATTTATTAGAAGAAACCCCACAAGGATTTGCATGTTTTATTATAACAGTCGTGGGAGTCTTTCTTATTGATGAAAGAATATCTAATCCTGAAAAAATATCATTATAGTTATTATAACTTAAATCTTTTCCACTGATTTTTTTTAAATCAAATGCACTATTATCAAAATCATTTACATATATTGCACTTTCTTGATGTGGATTTTCACCATATCTCAGATCTTGAAGTTTTTTACCAAAAATTGTTTTTCTTTCAGGGAATTTTATTTTTAAACTTTGATTAAACCAATTAGCAACCATAGAGTCATAGTAAGCAGTTAGTCCAAAAGCTTTTGATGACATTATTTCCCTAAATTTCAAAGTTGTTTTTCCATTATTTTTTTTAATTTCATTAATTAGGTTTTTATATTCATTTTTATCAGTAATGATTGTTACATTTTTAAAATTTTTTGCAGCTGCTCTAACCATAGCAGGTCCACCAATATCAATACTCTCAATTATTTTTTTTTGATTTCTTGAATTAATCACTGTTTCTTGAAATGGATAAAAGTTTACTATAATTAGATCTATAGAGGGAAATTTCTCCTTGATCATTTCTTTTAAATGCTTTTTATTATTTCTATCGTGAAGTATTCCCGCATGTATTTTTGGGTGTAAGGTCTTAACTCGTCCACCTAACATTTCTTTAAAACCTGTATATTTTGAAATTTCAGTACAATTATAACCAAGTTTTTTAATTGAATGATAAGTCCCCCCGGAACTAATAATTTCAATTTTAAATTTTTTTAAAACTTTAAGAATTGGAGATAAATCACTTTTATCTGAAACAGAAATGAGAGCATTTTTGATTTTTTGTTTCATAACTAAATGTTTTTTTTTATTTCCCAACGGATAGTTTTATCTTTATTAACTAAATTACCAGATATTGTTATACAAGTATTATCTAATATTTTATTTCTACCAAGAAATATACTTTTTTCTAATAGTATGGATTCATCTATTATTGAGAAGATTAATGATTTATTTTTAGAAATTTGAATTAATACACTATTACCACCCATAGTCTTTACAGCAGTTAAACCAGGATATAGATGAAATCGAAAACTATAATTTATTGGCCGGCCATTTTTTTTTTTAATTATTTCATCTTTGCCTATTAATTTACCGTTTACTTTATTGACAGATATTTCTCTTTTATGAATACAACTAAACTCTTTTTCATAGCCATTATGAGAAGCAATAAATTTTACTAAATCTTTATCCTCTATAAAGTCAAGATTATTGACTTTAAAAGTATTTTTAATTGAATTTCCAAATACTCTATTAATAAGTTTATTTCTCTCAAATTTTGTCACTGAAGTATCTTCTAGAGTTAAAGTAGATTGTGCTGATGTCAGACGACTTAAAAGTTCAGCTTTAGAAGATATATTAGATCCAAAACCACAATTAGTAATAATTTTTTTTCCATCTATATAATATTCAAATGACAAAGGCCCTGATTGATAACTTCTAGAAAAATCTTTTCTTGGGGGCTCTCCAACATCAAAAAAGATTGCATTATCTTTAAAATTATATGTATGAATTCCACCTATAATATTTTTTTTATTCTTGGTTTTAAGATTTAAATCATCAAAAAATTTATCAAATTTTGTTAAACTCTCTTCTTTTCCTCCATTAAAAAGTGGTGTTTCATTATTAGGAGTTGAAATATTTTTTATACATTTAAGGTTTCTATTGATAATTGTTTCTAAAAAATCTGGAACATATTGCTGAGCATCTTTAATACATTCTTTACACAATATTAAATATTTTGAAAAGAAAACTAGATCACTAGGATTTCGAGTTAAAGGGAAGCCATCACTATCAAAATAATTTTTAACTAATTTTTCTAATTCCTTTATTGCTATGTTAAAATTATCAAAATATTCTTTAAAGACTAATCCTGATAAAAGTAAAGCTGCTAAAATTTCTACTCTTTTAGAGTAATTTTCTTCAAATTTTATATTTTTTTTTAAATGGTTTGTTTGAACAATTATGCTGTTTAAAAAACTTTTTTTGAAATGAAAGGATCTATTATTAAGAATAATATCAACATTTAATATCCAACTAATAATTCTTTTACTAAGAACAGAATTTTCCCAAATGCTTCTTTTATAATTTGAATGTTTTAACATCCAAATATCAATTATTTTTTGTAATGACTTTCCATCATTTTTTCTATCGATTAAATTTAACCATAAGAAATCATGTAAATCTTTTTGTTCTTTACTACTTTCCTGCTTAACCCAGAATAAATTTGGTTCAATTTCACTGATTTTAAATGAATACTTTTTATAATTAGTTATAGCTGATAATAAAAATGGATTAGGATGAAAATAAAACTGTAGTGGAGTTTTAGATATTAAAGATTTATTATAATATGAAGTCGAAAAATAAATTTTTTTTACAAATTTTATTATACTTATTTGAATAGCTAAAAAGTAAAAATAGATACTTTTTAAAATAAACATCTATTAATTTGTTCTAAGAATTCCTATATTCTTTTTTAGGTCGCCTTGATTTTCTTTAAAGATAGTCGAACCTGAAACAAGTACATTAGCACCTGCTTTTTTTACTTGAGTACAATTTTCGAAATTAATTCCACCATCAATTTCTATTTCAGTTTTTAAATTTTTTTTATCAACCAATTCTTTAATTTTTTTTGTCTTATCCAAGACTTCTGGCATAAATTTTTGACCTCCAAATCCTGGCTCAACACTCATTATAAGAATTAGATCTACTTGATCTAAATGTTTTTCAATTAATTCTATTTTTGATTTAGGCTTTAAAGATATACCAACTTTTTTTCCTTCTTTTTTAATTAGATTAATTGTATTAGCTGTATTTGGAGTAGCTTCCGGATGAAAGGTAATAATATCTGCTCCCGCTTCTGAAAAGTCTTTAATAAAATTATCAACCGGAGAAATCATTAGATGAACATCAAAAATTTTTTTTGTTAGTGGTCTGATTTTTTTAATTACTTCTGGACCAATTGTTAAGTTTGGAACAAAATGTCCATCCATGACGTCAATATGAATGTAATCTGCGCCAGCTTTTTCAAGAGCTATTACTTCTTCACCTAATTTACTAAAATTTGCTGAAAGTATAGAAGGTGATATTTTGATTGGAGAATTCATTCTTCTCTTATATTTTAATCGATAAATATGTCAAAAAAAATAAATTGTTATTTAAAAAGTTGATAAAGTTGTTTTGAAAAATCACTTTCTAATGGAAAAGCCAACATTCCCCACACATCATAACCAAGCAAGTAAGGCATTGCGTAGAATCTAAACAGGTAGAAGAACCAAGCAACGTAAAGAGCAATAAATCCACCAAATAAAAAACTAGGGGTAATAGGTTTAAATAATTTGATTATCGGATTGGTATATTTTACGAAAACCCTCATAAAAAAAAAAGTCGAGTCTTCTCTTTGAAAAATATTCATAGCGGCCCTTCCAATTAAAGTCCACATTATCATTCCAAGTATATAATCTATTACAATTATCCAAGTAGGTATCATAATTGTAAGATACCATTATTTAGGCAAAAAAAAAGGGGCGAAAAATTCGCCCCTTTTAATTTTTAAAAGTTTATTAACTAGTGTTGTTTTCCTAAAACAGCTTTACCTGTAGGAACTCTAGTTGCGTCTACCATTGCTTGAGTAGCTGCATCTGGTTCTTTAGTCATTAAACTAACAACAACCATTGTAACTAAACAAATTGGAGCACCGATCATTCCAAATCTTAAATGATCTATGCCTAACCAAGGTTCGTTTACAACTCCCCAAATAGCCATAGAAAACTTAGGATACACCCACAATAAGTAAGCCCATCCAGAAAGTATTCCAGCCATTATTCCGGCAATTGCACCTTGTCTAGTAGCTCTCTTCCACCATACACCAAGTACAAGTGGGAAGAATAGACCTGACATTGCAAAGTCAAAAGCCCAAGCAACAGAACCTAAGATACTTGTTAGCCTAAATGAGGCTATGTAAGCACCAGCGGCACCGATTATTACTAGAAGTACACGAGCAACGATTAGTCTCTTAGCAGTATCAGCTTTTGGATTTACTATTTTGTAGTAAATATCATGTGATAAAGCATTTGATATCGCTAGAACTAATCCATCCGCAGTTGACATGGCAGCAGCCATACCACCAGCAAACACAAGTCCTGAGATTACGAATGGTAATCCTGCTACTTCAGGAGTAGCTAATACCACAACGTCACCTCTCATGAACCATTCGTTCAACTGAAGTATACCGTCCCCATTAAAGTCTGCGATGAACACTTGTTTAACAGCTGACCAGTTCTTAACCCACTCTATAGATTGAACTTCAGAAATAGATTTTCCGATAATTCCAGTAGGTAAAGTTGGATCCATTAAAGCAAGTTTAGAAAGAGTTGCTAACATTGGTGCTGAAGAATAAAGCAAGAAGATAAAGAATAGCGACCAAGCTACTGATTTTCTCGCTGCTTTAACAGAAGGAGTTGTAAAGTATCTCATTAAAATATGAGGTAACGATGCAGTTCCTACCATCATACAAATCGCTAATGATAAGTATCTCCATACAGCCATTCCGCCTTCAGGTACTCCAGAGTGAGTTCCAGAAATGTATTTCAATCCTCCGGGCACTCCCGCTGCTTTCATATCTGCGGCACTGTTTTTAACTAGTCCAAATTGTTGTTCAAGCTCACCCAATCTCGAAACTTCATCACCTAACATTAAGTGAGGGAATACTCCGCCACCAACTTTAGAGCTAATCCAGAATACTGGAATTAGATATGCGATGATTAATACGATGTATTGAGCTACCTGTGTCCATGTTACGGCTCTCATTCCACCAAGCATTGAGCAGATAAGAATACTGATTAATCCTACCCATACTCCCCATTCAAATGGAATTCCAAGAGCTCTTGAAGCAATTGTTCCTGTAGCGTTAATTTGCGCGGTTACATAAGTAAATGAAGCTATGAAAAGCACAAATACAGAGCAAGCTCTTACTACATTACCACCGTATCGTGTTCCAATAAAATCAGGAACTGTGTAACACCCAAATTTTCTTAGGTACGGAGCTAATAGAGTTGCTACAAGTACATAACCACCTGTCCAACCTACTAAGAAGGCCATATAAGTATAACCTCCAAAGTAAACTCCACCCGCTAAGGCTACGAAAGATGCACCTGACATCCAGTCAGCTGCAGTTGCCATTCCATTAAAAACGGTTGGCACTTGTCTTCCAGCAACATAATAAGCATCTACTTGGATAGTTCTTGATAAATAACCTATAAAGGCATAAATCAAAACGGTGAACGCAACAAACATCACCCCGATGTTTTTTGCTGATACACCAGCTTGCTCTGCAATAGCCATTATTAAAATGAATACTGCGAAACCTCCTGTGTAGAGACCATATATTTTTGGAAGATTTTTTATAAATCCACCTTTAAAGTCCATTAGTCCTCCTCTCTTTCTGAGAACCCATGTTCTTCGTCAATCTTCTCTTGTTTATTGGCAGTCCAAAATAACATTATAACGAACGCAAGAAGTGATCCTTGTGCTGTCATATAATATGCTAGTGGGTACCCAAGAAAAGACATCGTGTTCAGTTCTGAACCGAACATGAAAATGACTAATGAGAAGAAAGCCCAAAGAACCAATGTAACAATCATATGGTTCTTGGTTTTCGCCCAATATGCGTCTTTGTTTGACATATTTTCCCCCTTTTTTAACTTTTTACGTAAAAAGTATTAATTAATGGTGAAGATCATACCCATCTAGGCATTAATTAAAAGAGAAAAAACCTCTGCTAAAACTAAAACGGAGTGCTACAAAGTAATAAAATAAGGGATTTTTATAATACAACGTGAAATTGAATCTAGAAAATATAGTAAATACCGTTAAAACCATGATGGAATATCTTTTCCCTCTTAAAAAAATTACTAATAAATTTAAATCAATTCATTCTAAGGAAGATCTTAAGAATTTTGTCCAAGAAAGATCTGCGCATGTAACTCAGACCACACTTTATGGATACTTAAAAACTAGGATTGGCACAAGATACCCGATTATGATCGAAGATGAAAAATTTGCTGATTCAATTAATATTGCTAAATGGAATATATATGTTGCTGCTATTTCAGATCTAACATTTTATGTATTTTCTTATTTAATTGATAAGAAAAATTTAAAGAAAAATGATGCTGAAGAAATTTTTTTAAACATTATTAATGAAGAATCAAAGAATGGTCTAAGTAAGAATATTAGTGAGAATGCAAAAAATGAGTTTATTTTAAAAGCAAAAAATATCAATTGGCATCAATATTATCAAAATAATCCTTTTCAAGAAAGTGGACTAGCACTTTACAAATGGTCTCCAATAGCAGATGAACTGAAAATTTTAGATAAAGAAATAGTTTTGAATTCTATTAAGCTCAAATGGAATCTTGTAGAAAATGAATTTAAAGATTTAACTAAAAATCTTACCTTTAATCATTAACCTTTGTTTTGTCTATTCTGAACTAAAGATTCAACAACACTTGGATCAGCTAAAGTTGTTGTATCTCCTAAATTGCCTGGATCATTAGCCGCAATCTTTCTTAAAATTCTTCTCATAATTTTTCCTGATCTCGTTTTTGGCAAGCCAGGAGCAAATTGAATAACATCTGGCGTAGCTATAGGGCCAATTTGTTTTCTAACCCAAAGTTTGAGGTCTCTCTCTAAATCACCTGTAGCTTGTTCTCCCATATTTAAAGTAACGTAACAGTATAATCCATTTCCTTTAATACTATGTGGGAAGCCTACGACTGCTGCTTCAGCAACTTTTGGATGCGCCACAAAAGCGCTTTCAATCTCTGCTGTGCCAAGATTATGACCCGATACAATAATTACATCATCTACTCTTCCTGTAATCCAGTAATATCCATCTTTATCTCTTCTGCATCCATCTCCGGTAAAATATTTTCCATCAACTTGAGAAAAATAAGTATCAATAAATCTTTGATGATCGCCGTATACAGTTCGCATTTGACCTGGCCAAGATTGGGCCATGCATAATCTTCCTTTTCCCTCACCTTTTATGACTTTGCCGTCTTTGTCTACAAGTACAGGCTTAATTCCATAAAATGGTTTAGTTGCTGAACCTGGTTTTAAATCTATAGCACCAGGTTGAGGTGCAATTAATATACCTCCTGTTTCGGTTTGCCACCAAGTATCAACTATTGGACATCTAGAGTCACCGACGACTTTGTAATACCACATCCAAGCTTCTGGATTTATAGGCTCTCCTACTGTGCCTAGTAATTTTAATGACTTCCTATTAGTCTTTTTAACTGGTTTATCTCCTTCTCTCATCAAAGATCTAATAGCAGTTGGTGCAGTATAAAAAATGTTGACTTTGTATTTGTCAACAATCTGCCACCAGCGAGAGTTATCTGGGTAATTTGGAACTCCTTCAAACATAATAGTGGTTGCTCCATTAGCTAGAGGACCATAAATAATATAACTATGTCCTGTTACCCAGCCTATATCTGCGGTACACCAGTACACGTCATTACTTTTATAATCAAAAATATATTGATGAGTCATTGATGCATAAACCATGTACCCACCTGTTGTATGAAGAACTCCTTTAGGTTTACCAGTAGAGCCAGAAGTATAAAGTATAAATAATGGATCTTCAGCGCTCATCTCTTCTGGATCGCATTTATTTGAAGCTGAAGAAATCATTTCTTTATAAGAAATATCTCTTTCATTATTCCAATCGACTTGATTACCAGTCCTTTGAACTACAACACATTTTTTTACTTCTGGACATTGAGTTAAAGCATCATCTGCTATCTTTTTTAGTGGAATAATTTTTCCTCCTCTAATCCCTTCATCTGCTGTAATTAAATAATCAGACTCGCAATCATTTATTCTTGTCGCTATAGAGTCAGGAGAGAAACCACCAAATATAATTGAATGCACAGCTCCAATTCTTGCACAAGCCAACATCACATACGCCAACTCAGGTATCATTGTAAGATAAATAGTTACTCTGTCTCCTTTCTGAACTCCTATACTTTTTAATCCATTTGCAGCTTTACAAACATTTTGATGCAATTCTTTGTAGGAGATCTTCTTTGAGTCGGCTGGATCGTCTCCAACCCAAATAATAGCTGTTTTTTTTGGATTTTTCTTCAAATGACGGTCAATACAATTTGCAGAAGCATTTAAAGTGCCATCATAATACCATTTAATTTTTACCTCTTCCTTACTGTATTTTACATCTTTAATCTTAGTATATTTTTTTATCCACGAAATTCTTTTTCCTTCCTTACCCCAAAATTTTTCATTTTCTTTAATAGAAAGTTTGTATTTTTTTTTATATTTTGACTCATTAACATACGCATGATGAGCCCAACCGTCGGATACTTTAATTATTGCATTACCATCACTATCTTTTGATTGAATTGGTGATTTAAAATTCTGTCTTTTTTTTGAAACTTTACTTTTTCTAGACTTTCTTCTAGATTTTTTTACTTTTCTAGATTTTCTTCTAGATTTTTTTACTTTTCTAGATTTTCTTCTAGATTTTTTTCTTCTTTTCCTCTTTTTCTTTTTTGCCACCAAGTCCCCTAGTTAAATTTTTCTGATCTTACCCATCTTATATATAATTTTCCAGCTTTTATAGTCTATAGGCATGACTGATAGTCTGCTTTGTTTAATAAGAGGTAGATGAGAAATATCCTTGATTTTTTTAATTTTTTCTAGTGAAATTGGGAAATTAAACTCTTCAATGAACCTAACCTGAACAGCTACGAATCTTTTCTTTTTGTCTGTTTTATCAATAAAAGCACTTTTTATTACTTTAACTATACCAACTATCTCTTTTCCAATATTTGAATGATAAAAAAAACAAAGATCACCTACTTTCATTTTTTTTAAATTATTTCTAGCTTGATAATTTCTTACCCCATCCCACGTAGCTCCTTTTAATCCTGCTTTTCTTTGTTGTGATATGGACCAGACATCAGGTTCAGATTTAATTAACCAGTATTGCATTATAGTTTTAAGCCAGGGCCTTTCATGTAGGGAGCATCACTATCAAGTGGCCATCTAGATTTTGGAGAAATATCGATACTATCAATTAAATTTTTTTTAAATCTTTTTATTCCTGCCCACGCTATCATCGCTGCATTATCTCCACAGAATTTTAAGTCAGGATAAATAGCCTTAAAACCCATTTCTTTTGATAGTATTGTTAAATTTTCTCTGATTGATTTATTTGCAGCTACACCACCAGCCACAATCAACTGAACATTTTTTTCTTTAGTTCTATTTTTGAATTCTTGAATTGCTATTTTAGTTTTTTTATATAAAATTTTATTAATAGTATGTTGAAAAGATGCTGCAAGATTATATTTTAAATTTTTATCTCCGTTTATTTTTTTAGATTCTCTCAACACTGCTGTTTTTAAACCAGCAAAAGATAAATTACATCCAGCTTTATTAATTATCGGCTCAGGTAATTTGAAGTAATTTTTTTCACCTAATTTAGAAAATTTTTCTACAGCAGGCCCTCCTGGATACCCTAAATCTAACATCTTTGCTGTTTTGTCAAAAGCTTCTCCAAGCGCATCATCTATAGTTGTGCCTAATTGCTCATAATGATTTACATCTTTAACAATCAGATATTGTGTATGACCTCCCGATATAAGCAGAAGTAAATAAGGAAATTTAATTTTATTTTCTAACCCAGGACTGAGCGCATGACCTTCTAAATGATTTACACCAATAAATGGTTTTTTAGAAAATGCTGCTATTGATTTTCCTATATTGAGCCCTACTGTGAGACAAACAATTAATCCTGGTCCAGCGGTTGCTGCAACTCCATCAATTTCTTTTAAGGAAATCTTGCTGTCTTTTAAAGCTTTATCAATAATAAATTCTATATTTTCAAGGTGAGCTCTTGCGGCTAATTCAGGAACGACCCCTCCAAATTCTTTATGTTCCTCTATTTGACTAGATACCACGTTAGATAATATGTCTGCGGTACCTTTTACATTTTCTCTAATTACCGCAGCAGCTGTTTCATCACAGCTTGTTTCAATTCCTAAAAAAGTAATTTTTTTATTCATTAATTTATGCGTTAAAATTTAAAATAGTATAAAATACAATCATCAAATATATAAACTAATAATGAAAAAAATTACAATCGGTTCTAGAGGAAGCAAATTATCCTTAGCTTACGTAGCAAAAGTTAAGAATCTTATTTTAGAAAAATCAAAAGATCTTAAAGATAGTGAACTTGTTATAAAAACCATTAAAACTTCTGGTGATATACACTCTGATATAAAATTATCAGAAATCGGTGGAAAAAACTTATTTTGTAAAGAGATTGAAGAAAATTTATTAGAAAACAATATTGATATTGCCGTTCATTCTTTAAAAGATATGGAGTCTGAACAACATAAAAATTTAATGATTGGAGCATATATAAAAAGAAATGATCCTCGTGATGTTCTTATCTGTAATAAAATTGAAAATTTTAATGAATTATCTAATGGAGCAAAAATTGGATCAAGCTCTAGGCGAAGGGAGCTTCAACTAAAAAAAATTAATAAAAATGTTTCAGTATTAAATATTAGAGGAAATATTGATACAAGAATTAAAAAACTAGAAGATCAAAAATTAGATGCAATAATTTTAGCTGCAGCAGGGGTAAAAAGTTTAAAATTAGAAAATAAAATAGGTTTCGTCTTTGATACAAATGAAATTCTTCCAGCGGTTGGTCAAGGAATTATTGCCGTTCAATGTCGGAGAGATGATGAATTAATTAAAAGTATTATAAAAAAAATAAACGACACAAAAACTAGTCTTTGTGCAATAGCAGAGAGAAAAATGCTTAAAATGATAGGTGGCGATTGTGAAACAGCAATTGGTGGATTAGCAGAAATTACTAACGATAATCTTACATTAAAAGCACAACTATTTTCTGATGAAGGTAACGAAAGTTTTGAATATAATTTTAGTGGAAGGGATATTGATGCAGCTATCATTGGTGAAACTGTTGGAGAAAAATTATTAAACTTAGCTGGTAATAAATTCAAAATAAGATGAACATTTTAATAACAAGGCCGTTAATTGACTCAGAAGACTTGATGGGTAAACTTTTTTCTTTAGGTCATAAAATAATTCATATACCAACTTTAAAAATATCAGCTGTTAAAACAGAGTCCGTAGATATAAATGAATATGATGCTCTTATTTTCACTAGTGCTAATGCTATTAGAAATCTTAAAACTGTAAATGAAACAAAAAGTAAATTATGTTTTTGTGTTGGATCCATCACTGAAAAAATAGCAAGACAACTGGGTTATCATAATACTCTTTCGGCAGGAGGAACAGTAAACGCATTAAAAAATTTGATAATTAATTCTAATCAAATAAACGAAAAATCTAAAATAGCTTATTTTTGCGGAGATAACGTAGCTTATGATTTAGATTCAGAGCTTAAAAAAGAAGGCTTGAAAATCAATAAGATTATTAATTATAAATCTGAAAAAATTACTGATCTAAATGATCAAAATAAAAAAATAATTGCCAATCATTCTCCCGACATAATATTCGTTTATTCACTGCGCAGTGGAGAGAGTTTTATAGAAATAACAAGAAATCATTCTCTTTATCCATTAATGACAGGGTCCAAAGTTATGTGTATAAGCGAAAAGGTGGCTAATGTATTTAAATCTGATGGATGGAAAAAAGTAGAGGTATTTAATCCTGGTGAAGAGTTATTTAAGTTAGGGGAATTTAAAAAATGAATGTATTAGAAAATTTTAGGGATTTATTTTTAGAAATCTGGCAACAAGGTATTGCTGGTGTTAACTTTACTCAAATTGGATTAGCAATTGCTATACTATTATTTTTTTTATTATTAAGAGGTTTGATTGCAAAATTTATTCTTCAAAGATTAAAAAACTACGTCGCTAAAACTTCAAATAAATTTGATGATGCTTTAGTAGAGGCATCTTCAGGTCCAGTAAAATTTTTACCAATAGTGCTTGGTATATTTATGGCAACATCATATATGGATTTCGAAGGAAAAATGTCCATCTTTGTTGACAACATAAATCGTTCTCTAATTACAATTTTAATATTTTGGTTAATTCATCAAATTGTTGAGCCTATAACCTTTTTAATCAAAAGAGTAGAAGAGCTATTATCTAAGGACCTACTTAATTGGGTTATTAAAGCAAATAAAATTTTAATTATTTTTTTTGGTTTTGCCGCAACATTAGATATTTGGGGAATAAAAATTGCTCCAATAATTGCAGGACTTGGTTTATTTGGTGTTGCTGTTGCTTTAGGAGCACAAGATTTATTTAAAAATTTAATTTCTGGTATCTTAGTTCTAGTAGAAAAAAGATTTAAAATTGGAGATTGGATATATGTAGATGGTATTATTGAAGGTGTCGTTGAAAGAATAGGATTTAGATCTACTGTAATAAGAAAATTTGATAAATCAATTGCGACCATACCCAACGCTTCGTTTGCTGAGAATGCAGTAATTAATGTTACAGAAACTACAAATTGGAGGATTAGTTGGATTATAACTTTGCAGTATAGTTCTACAATTGATCAGTTAAAAAATATAAGAGACCAAATAGAAAAATTTATAACTACAAATAAAGATTTTAAAATTGGAGAAGACACGGAGCATGCAGTTCGAATAGATAAGTTTTCTGACAGTTCAATAGATATGTATGTAAGGTGTTTTACAGTCACAGATGATTGGGGAGAATGGCTTAAGGTTAAGGAAAGATTGGCTGTTAAGATAAAAGAAATTGTAGAGACCAATGGTGCTTCATTCGCCTTTCCTAGCACATCTATTTATGTGGAGAAAAAGTAATGAAATCTTTTTTTATATTATTTGATAATATTATAAGCCTTTATATTTGGGTTTTAATTATAAATGTGATTATGAGTTGGTTAGTTGCATTTAATGTTTTAAATACAAGCAATCGATTTGTTTACTCTGTTTTGGATATTTCGCATAAATTGACGGATCCTCCTTTAAATTTTATAAGGAGATATCTTCCTAATTTAGGCTCAATAGATATTTCTCCAATTATACTAATTTTAGGACTCATGTTTCTAAGAAACCTTGTATTTGAAATGTTTGCTCCTTCGTTATTTTAATTATGATTATTGATGGAAAAAAAGAAGCAGAAGTTTTAAGAGAAGAGATTAAAAAAGAAATTACTTCTATTAAAAATAAAACTAACAAAACACCAGGATTAACAGTTATTTTGATTGGAGATTTTGCTCCAAGTCAAATATATGTAAGAAACAAAGAAAAAAGTTCGAAAGAAGTTGGAATTAATTCGAACGTTATTAAATATTCAAAAGATGTAACCGAAGAAGAGATCTTAAAAAAAATAGAAGAATTAAATAATGATAAAAATGTGTCAGGTATTTTAGTGCAACTTCCTTTACCGGACCAAATCAGCAGAGAGAAAATTATTAATTTAATAGATCCTTCAAAAGATGTAGATGGATTTAATCCAATTAATGTTGGAAATTTAGCTTCAGGATATAATGCAATAATTCCTTGCACTCCTTTAGGATGCATACTATTGCTAAAAAAAGTTGAAAAAGATTTATCAGGAAAGCATGCAGTAATTATTGGCAGATCTAATTTAAATGGGAAGCCAATAGCTCAACTTTTATTAAAAGAAAATTGTACGGTTACAATTACTCATTCAAAAACGAAAAATTTAAAAGAGGAATGTTTAAAAGCAGATATTTTGATTGCTGCAGTTGGAGTGGCAAATTTAGTAAAAAAAGATTGGGTTAAAAGTGGTGCAATCATAATTGACGTAGGAATCAATAAGCAAGGAGATAAGATTGTTGGTGACGTCAGCTTTGAAGAAGTGAAAGATAAGGTGAAAGCTATTACACCTGTTCCTGGAGGAGTGGGTCCTATGACAATCGCGTGTTTATTAAAAAATACTTTAGAGTGTTTTAAAGCTCGTTTGACTTAGAATTATCAATTTTTAAAAATTTACTATTTCTAAATCTTATCACTACAGTGGCTATTGCTACGATCAAAATTGCAACCGAAATATAAATTAAATTTGTCGGGTCACTATCTTTATCTTGAAGTATGATAAATCTAGCAAGTGCAGTTATAGCGATTACCAAAGGATAAGTAATTCTTACTGCTCTTGTTTCCCAGTAGGATTTTACCAGACCAATAACCTCGATGTAGATGAACATAAGAAGTAAATCTGCTAACTCTATGTTCTTATTTTCATACATAAGTTTAACTTCAAGTAAGAACGCAATTATAGTTGATATTAAAACAAATAGTACTGCAGTTAATTGGATATTTCGAATCGTATTACTCATCAATTAATTATTATCAGAATTTTAAGATTTGTATAACTGTTTAGAGTGGTATTTAATAAATTTTTCTACTTTAGACTTATTAAAAGATTTATTTTCTTCGAAAGAAACTTTTTTCATTGAATAAGCTTTATTTTTTGTTCTTCTGGATACAATTGTCACATTACCCTTATATAAATTCAAAACAATATCACCTGAAACTTTACTTCTTTTTTTATCAACTATTTTTTGGAGCTTTATTCTTCTTTTTGAAAACCAATAGCCATTGTAAACTAGCTCAGCATATTCCGGCATAATTCTTTCTTTCATATGTACTGTTTTTTTATCTAAAGTGACGGACTCCATAGCTCTATGCGCTATATATAAAATTGTTCCTCCTGGTGTTTCGTAAACACCTCTTGATTTAATACCAATAAATCTGTTTTCTACTAGGTCAACTCTTCCTATGCCATTTTTACCTGCTAAAAAATTCAATTTTTGTAGAAGTTTTTCTGGGCTTAGTTTTTTTCCATTAATAGAAACTGGATCGCTATTTCTAAAAGTGATTTTAATTTTTGTCTTTCTATTCGGGGCTTTTTCTGGAGATACTGTTCTTTGAAAGATAAACTCTGGAGCGGAATTTTTGGGATTTTCTAAGACTTTACCCTCGGTTGAAGTATGGAAGATATTATCATCTATTGAAAAGGGAGGAGCACCTTTTTTATCTTTTGGAATAGGTATGTTATTTTTTTTAGCATAATTAATTAAATCTGTTCTTGATTGAAGTTTCCACTCCCTCCACGGTGCTATAACTTTAATTTTTTTTCCTCCAAAAAAAGCATATCCAAGTTCAAATCTTACCTGATCATTTCCTTTTCCGGTCGCCCCATGAGAGACTGCAAATGCTTTAAATTTTTTTGCAATTGCAATTTGCCTTTTAGCAATTAATGGTCTAGCTATGGATGTTCCTAATAAATAAACTCCCTCATAAACAGCATGGGCTCTAATCATTGGAAAGACATACTCTTTAACGAATGTATTTTTTAAATTTTCAATGATTATTTTTTTTACACCTAACCTTTTTGCATTTTTAATAATCTTTTTTTTATTCATGACTTGACCAATATCAGAAGTGTAAGCAATAATTTCAGCCTTATAATTTTCTTGAAGCCACTTTAAAATTATCGAAGTATCAAGCCCACCTGAATAGGCCAAAACAATTTTTTTCATTTAATTGCAAGTTTTTTTTGCTGTATTATATGCTTTAGTAAATCCCATCATAGAGTAATGATCAGTGGTTTCCGCACCCTTAGATGTTCTTGCTTTAACAATTAGGTTAGTTGCTCTTTTCATTAATTTTATAAAATTTTTTTCTTCTTGATCGTCAAGTAGCCATGCAAAATTTTTCTGTGAGAAAAAAGAATATCTTTTTTTTCCAGAGCTCGCTGTAACAGTAGATGATTTATAATCATGCCCGCTCGTTAAACTAACTTCATCCTTGATATCTTCAGAAGGTCTGAAAGTTACAAATAATTTTGATTTTTCCCTCTTAATTGAAGCAGGAGCTCTTTTTGTGGGTACAGTTTGAGCAAAACAAATTTTTCCTTTATCTGTCTCTACAGTAAAACTTTCCCAATTTTTATATTTCCCAGTTGATCTTGGAGTATTAGCACTTACGCTAAAAGAAAACAAAATAAGAAAAATTAAAGTAAAAATCTTTTTAATTAACATAATTTTATTTTTATACTAAAAATAGGCTATTTCAATGGTTTGAATTAAGGAGCTGGATTGGGATTGTTATTATGTATAATATTGATCTTTTCTAATATTTCTTCAGTTAACTCGATACTGATACTCTCAATATTTTCTTTTAGCTGATCCATTGTTGTTGCTCCAATAATATTACTTGTTACAAAAGGTCTTGAATTAACAAAAGCCTGAGCAAGTTGAACCATGGTCAGATTAATTTCTTTAGAAAGTTTATAGTATTCATCATAAGCTTTCATTGCTAAAGGATTAATCATTCTCTCCCAACCTTTAAATAAAGTCATTCTCGCGTTTTTAGGCATTTGACCGTTTCTATATTTTCCAGACAAGGCTCCTGATGCTAAAGGATAGTAAACTAATAAACCACATTTTTCTCTAATGGAAATTTCTGACATGCCTATTTCATATGTTCTATTAACTAAGCTATAAGGGTTTTGAACAGACATCATTCTAGGCAGGTTTTTATTTTTTGATATCTCTAAATATTTTGAAAGACCATAGGGAGTTTCATTAGACATTCCAATATATCTAATTTTTCCACTTTTGATAAATTTTTCTAACACCTGTAAGATTTTTTCAAAATTATTCCACTCACCTTCATTTTTATTTATCTGATATTCTCTTCTACCAAAACAATTTGTAGATCTTTCAGGCCAATGTAATTGATATAAATCTATGTAGTCTGTTTTCAATCTTTTTAAACTTCCATCAATAGCTAGACCGATGTTTTTCTCATTATAATTATTTTCTCCACCTCTAATCCATTCACAACGAGGTCCAGCAACTTTTGATGCTAAAATAATTTTATCTCTACTTTTTCTTTTTTCAAACCAATTCCCAATCATCACCTCTGTCTTTCCATAAGACTCTGCTGTTGGAGGTACCGAATATATTTCTGCTGTATCAAAAAAATTGACTCCTTGATCAACAGAATAATCCATTTGTTCAAAAGCATCTTTTTCTGAATTTTGAGTTCCCCAAGTCATAGTCCCAAGACAAATAGAACTGACACTAAGGTTTGTATTTCCTAATTTCTTGAATTTCATAAAAATGCAATATTAAAGGTTTTTTTAAAGCAATTATTGCCTATTGAAAAGTTAATAAAAATTCATATATTAAAGTTATGGAATTTAATAAGCAAACTTCTACAGCAAGATCTTCGGCATCAGAAGCTATTATCGATCAAGGTTTAAGAGCCTACATGCTGAAAGTTTATAATTACATGGCTTCAGGAGTCCTATTAACCGGTGTTGTTGCTCTCTTATTTTTCAAAATGGCTGTGGTTTCGGACGGAGGTCAAATCATAGGTTTAACTAATTTTGGAAATACAATTTATGCTTCGGGTTTAAAATGGGTAATAATGTTAGCTCCATTGGCTGTAGTTTTTTATATGAGTTTTGGAATTGCTAAAATGTCTGCTGCAAAAGCTCAGACGACTTTTTGGGTTTTCGCAGCTTTAATGGGAGCTTCTCTTTCTTCAATATTTTTAATTTATACAGGAGCAAGTATAACTAGAGTTTTCTTTATTACTGCAGGAACGTTTGGAGCAATGAGTATTTATGGCTACACAACTAAAAAAGACTTAACGAAATTAGGCTCTTTTTTAATGATGGGTCTTTTTGGAATAATAATTGCATCAATCGTTAACATTTTTATGAAATCTTCTATGATGTATTTTGTAATCTCTATCATTGGAGTTTTAGTATTTGTTGGATTAACTGCTTACGATACTCAAAAAATTAAAAATATGTATTTGGCAAGCGATAGTGGCGAGCTAATGGGTAAAAAGGCAGTAATGGGTGCTTTAACACTATACTTAGATTTCATTAATCTATTTATTATGCTTTTAAGACTTTTTGGTCAAAGAAGATAATTATTTTACTAATCTTAAATTATTCCAGCTAGTTTTATCAATCAGTTGATTTAAATTTTCAGACTTCTTTAGTATATTTCCGTTCTTATCTTTTATTAAGAATTTTTCATTGTAATAATTGGGTTTAAAGTTTTTTAATATTCTTAAAACTGGTTTGTCAGAAGCTCTTTGATAGACATCAAATGATATTTCTCTGGAGCCAGATGAAAAAGAATAGTCTTTCCAAGTTCCGTTTGAAACCATTTTTGCATATAAATTCAAAATACTTTGAAGCTCTCTTTTTACAAAAAATTTTTCTTTTTCCTTTTTTAGATCATTATTAATGACTAGTTTTATATTTTTCATATTTTATGTTTATTTATCATAGGCAACTGCATAGCAGTGAATATAAAAGTTAAAGGCAATATACCCCAAACTTTAAAATTTACCCAAGTGGTTTCTGGTTGTGTTCTCCAAATTATTTCATTCAAGATTGCTAAAAATATAAAAAAATAAGCCCATCTATTATTTAATTTATCCCACCCCAGTTCATCAAGTTGAAAAGCTGTTTTGAAAAAAAACTTTAAAAAGTTTCTATTAAAGAAAGTTTTTCCTAAAATTAAAGTGATAGCAAAAATAATATTAATAATTGTTGGCTTCATGTATAAAAAAATTGGATTATTAAAATATAATGTTAGTCCTCCAAACAATGAAATGATGACACCTCCAGCAAGAGGAATATAAGGTATTTTTTTTTCTATAAAGTAAACTGCTGCTACCGCAATAATCGTGGAAATTATTAGTGGCGGTATTGCAACACTAAGATTATTTCCGCTTTTGTAATATATTGTAAAGAAAATTAATAATGGGCCAAAATCAGCAACAAATTTTAAAAATGACTTATTCACATTAAATGTTTAACATATAATAAATTTTTAATAAATTAGATATTGATTTTAATAAAAAAATTATTAATTATTAGATATGGCATCTAGCAATAATGCAAAATTCTCAATAGGTGAAGTAGTTAAACATAGACACTTTGATTTTAGAGGTGTTATTTATGATGTGGATTTTGAATTTAATAATTCAGAAGAATGGTATCAGTCTATACCTAAAGATGTAAGACCTAGAAAAGATCAACCTTTCTATCATCTCTTAGCAGAAAGTAATGATGTCACTTACGAAGCCTACGTCTCAGAGCAAAATTTATTGTTAGATAAATCTGAAGAGCCTGTTAAACATCCATTGATAGAAGAAATTTTCTCAGGAAAAAAGGGTTCAAACTATTTCAAGCTTTCGAACTAAATAATTTCTATACTGCCTCAAATTTAACATTATTTATTCAAAACTAAGACATAGATTCATATTATTTTTAGATGTTGTTGCCTAATTGGGAATTAACTCATACTTCTTTAACTCCCTCTCAATTCTCAATTAGGCTGATATTCACTCTTCACATAAAAATAGTATTATAGTAGTCATTTAATAATATGTTAGATCTGATAAACCCGAGTAGAATTTTTCATTGGATAGATAAATTAATAAATTTTATTAATTCAATTTTTTTCATCCTTTTACTTATTGCTTTGACATTCGCATTAATATTATCACCCCCAGATTATTTGCAAGGTGATAGCGTTAGAATAATGTATGTTCATGTTCCTTCTGCTTGGATAGGCTTAGCTTCATTTACGGTTATAGCTTTATTATCGATATTAAATTTTATTTTTAAGATAAAAAATTTTAGTCTTATTACTAAAAGTATTGCACCTTTAGGATTAATGTTTACATGTTTAGCTATTGTCACAGGATCCTTATGGGGTAAACCAACCTGGGGTACTTGGTGGGTTTGGGATGCTAGAATAACTTCAATGGTAGTACTTTCAATTTTTTATATTTTGTTTATTCTTGCTCATAAGTTGATTAAGGATGAAGGCAAAGCTTATAAAGCTTCAAATATTATTGCAATTATTGGGTTAGTAAATATTCCGGTTATTAAGTACTCTGTTGACTGGTGGAATACTCTTCATCAACCAGCGAGCATTAAGCTAGATGGAACGAGCTCAATACACACCTCTATGTTATTGCCATTAATGTTGATGTTATTAGTTTTATTATTATATTGTGCGTTAATTTTGTTAATGAAATATAAGACAGAAATCATTAGAATAAAGAGAAAAAATATTAAAAGAATATGATAGAAAACTTTATTTCAATGAATGGTTACGGTCTTTTCGTATGGTTGTCTTTTGCAATTACTTTTTCAACATGTGCAATCATTTATTACAAAACTTATAAGACTATGAAAAAATACGAAAAAGAGTTTGCAAAAGAATTAGAACAACTTTCAGTGTCAGAAAGACAGTTAGTTTTAGAAAAATCTAGAATTGCTTCTCAGGTCTTAGCTTCGTACAACAAATCTATCTAAAGCATTTTAATGCTTACAAAAAAAGTTAAAAAGAGGGTATCTTTTTTAAGTTTATTATTAATCTTTTTAGTTATTGCAGTTTTTTTTATTTTAAAATCTTTAACAAGCAATATTCTTTATTTTAAGTCACCTACTGATATTCAATTAAGTCAAGATATTATTTCTAAAAAAAAGATTAGAGTAGGTGGCATGGTAAAAAAAGACTCTATTAATATTAATAATCAAGAAATAGAATTTATTATTACAGATTTAAAAAATGAAATTTTTGTGAGTTATAGTGGCACAGTACCTAATCTATTTTTAGAAGGTAAAGGTGTAGTAGCAGAAGGTATATTGAAAGATAAAAATTTTTTTATCGCTGATAGAATATTAGCTAAACATGATGAAAAATATATGCCACCTGAATTAACAGATTTAATGAAAAAAGATGTTAAGTAATATAGGGAATACATTACTATTTTTAAATATATTGTTAGGAATATCAATAATTTATTTATCTCTTCAGAATTTAAAAAATAGCAAGATCTTAATAAGTAAAAAAATTTATCATATTTGTCTATTTCAGAGTACATTTATATTAATTTGTTTTTTTACTTTAGTATCTGCTTTTATTATTTCAGATTTTTCAATAATTAATGTTTATGAAAATTCCCATTCACTTAAACCATTTTTCTACAAGTTTTCTGGAACTTGGGGTAATCATGAAGGCAGTCTTTTGCTATGGGTAATTATTTTAACAATTTTCTCTTTCCTTTTTCTTTTGTATAATAAACATCATCCAAAAAATTATAGAATTTATAGTTTGATTATTCAAAATGTTTTAATTCTTGGTTTTTTATTTTTTCTTTTTTTTAATTCAAATCCTTTTAGTAAAGTTTTGCCAATACCCAAAGAGGGTTTGGGTCTAAATCCTATTTTACAAGATCCTGCTTTAGCTATACATCCGCCATTGCTGTATATTGGCTTTGTAGGTTCATCGATCTATTTCTCAGCTGCCATAGCTTCTTTGCTAACTAATTATTCAGGGAAATTATTTGCTCAATCGATTAAAAATTGGGTTTTAATTTCCTGGTCTTTTCAGACACTTGGAATTTTAGCTGGTTCTGTTTGGGCTTATTATGAGTTAGGCTGGGGAGGTTTTTGGTTTTGGGATCCTGTTGAAAATGCCTCTCTTTTACCATGGTTTGCTATGTCGGCATTATTACATTCATTGATCGTGCTTGAGAAAAGAAACTTACTGTATTTTTGGGTAATTGTTCTTTGTCTTTTAACTTTTATTTTAAGCGTTACGGGAACTTTTCTTGTTAGATCAGGCATCTTAAATTCAGTACATACTTTCGCTAATGATCCATCGAGGGGTGTTTATATTTTGGTATTTTTAAGTTTAATGATTTTTGCCTCAGTTTTACTTTTTTTTAATAAATTTAAAAATACTAGTTACAATTTAAATTCTAATAGCAAAGAGACTTTTATTTTAATTAACAATTGGTTTATGATTTTTTATTTAATCACAGTATTATTAGGAACTGTCTATCCTATTTTTACAGAAGTATTAACTGATCATAAAGTTTCAGTTGGTCCACCTTTTTATAATACTGTAATTATACCTATTGTTATATTATTTCTATTATTTATGTCTGTAGGTCCGCAGATTCAGTGGATCAAGAATAAGTTTTACAACCTAAATTTATTCTTTAAGATTTTAATAGGATCAATCTTTATAAACTTTTCTATCGTATATTTATTTAAAGGATATAGCTTGTTATCTAATTTTATAATAATTTCAGCAGTCTTTCTTGTTATCTCTTCTTTAGTAGATTTATATAAATCATATAAAAAAATAAAAGAGAACTATTCTAGAATATTATCGCATCTTTCTTTTGGATTTTTGATATTATTTATAGGCCTGAACTATAACTTCTCTATAGAAAAAGATTTTAACTTGAAGCTAGGGGAAAAAAAAAATTTCGAAAATTACTCAGTAGAATTTAAAGATCTCAGATTAGAAGATTTTAAGAATTACAAGGCTGTTATTGGAGAATTTAAAATATATAATTCTGAAAAAAATTTAAATCAGTTTCTTTATCCTGAAATAAGGATTTACGAAAATCCAAGTACTATAACCTATGAGGCTTCAATTAGATCTGGGATATTAAAAGATTATTACATAACTATGAGTAATATTGATAGATCAGATTATTATAACATAAAATTTCAAAAAAAACCTTTTATGATATGGATTTGGATATCAGTAATTTTTATCTCATTAGGAGGTTTTTTAAGGCTCTATCAAAATGCAAAAAAAGATTATTAAATCAACTATAATTTTATTTATTATATTTATTATCGGAGTATTTTTTATTGGTTTAAATAAGAACTCAATCTATGACACAAAAAATTTGGTTGGTCAGAAAATAGCTAATGTACAATTAGAACATTTTAGTGAGAATAGAATTATTACTGAAGTGGATTTAAAAAAAAACAATTTTACTTTAATTAATTTTTGGTCATCTTGGTGCTCGCCTTGCCGAAAAGAACATCCTATGTTGCTTAAACTTAACAAAGAGAAAAATCTTCAGTTATTAGGTGTAAATTTTAAAGATAAAAAGATTAACGCCTTAAAATTTTTAAGAGATCTTGGAGATCCATATAATGTTTTAGCTAGAGATGAACTTGGTAAACATTCAATAAATTTTGGCATTTATGGTATTCCAGAAAGTATATTAATAAATAAAGATTTAGTTATTATAAAAAAATTCATCGGGCCTATTTCTCAAGATGATTATAGGTATATTAAAAATATTGTAAGGAAATAATGAGGATAAAGATAACAATTTTTTTTATTATAGTGAATTTTAATATTGTTAGTGCTGCGGATTCTTCAGTAGAATTAAATAAGGTTTTAAAAAATTTACGTTGTTTAATTTGTCAAGGACAATCTGTAGCTGATTCAAATTCAGAATTTGCCCAAACCATTAAACTAGTAGTTCAAGATCAAATTGCAGATGGTAAATCTGAAAAAGAAATTTATGATTTTCTGGTAGAGAAATATGGCGAATGGATTGTTTATAAACCTCCATTAAATAAAGTTAATTCTGTATTATGGTTATTTCCATATTTAGTTTTTGTAATCGGAGGGTTATTAATTTTTTTATTGTTGAAAAAAAGGAACAATCACTAGTTGAAAGATGTCTATACTTGTGAGATATTTAATATAATTTTTGATTATGAAATTAAAACTTTTAATATTTTTATCCTTATTTGTCCATTTGGCAAATCCTGCTTTAGCAGATAAAGGAAATAATGAAATATCCTTCTATACAGGTACATTCGATGTAATAGATAAAGAGGGTGATGATCAAACAAGTTTATTTGGGATAGAACATAAAAATCCAAATTTATTCAGAGATACTTTTTTAGGAAAATTTTCTCCAATTTCTGGAGGTTTTATGACTGGAAATAGTTCAGTATATTTATATACAGGAATCGAAGGTCAATATGGAGTTGGACCATTAAGGATTTTGCCAAGTTTTACTCCTGGATATTATGAAAAAGGGGATGGAAAAGATTTAGGCAGCGTTTTAGAATTTAAAAGTGAGATTAAAATAGGTTTTGATATTTTTGAAAATTCAAAATTAGGTTATAGCTATAGTCATATCTCAAATAATAACTGGGGAGACTCGAATCCAGGCACAGATAATCAACAGATTACATTTTCTAAAAACTTTTAATAACAATGAATTTAGCTGATTGTTATAATTTTGATGATTTTAGAAAATTAGCAAAAAAAAAATTACCTTCCCCCATTTTTCATTATATTGACGGAGGATCAGATGATGAAACAACGCTTAGAAGAAATACAACATCTTTCAATGATTGTGACTTAATTCCAAATGTTTTAGCAGGTGTAGGAGATATAGATTTATCTACAACTGTTTTTGGAAAGAAAATTGATTTCCCTTTATTTCTTGGAGCAACTTCTATGAATCGTCTTTATCATCATCAAGGAGAGAGAGCCACGGCAAAAGCTGCAGAGAAAATGGGCACTATGTTTGGAATATCAACAATGGCAACAACTAGTATCGAAGAGATTGGAAGCTTAACCAAAGGTCCAAAATTATTTCAGCTTTATATACATAAAGATAGAGGACTCACTGACAATTTAATTGAAAGATGTGAACAAGCTAATTTCGATGCGATGTGTTTGACAGTTGATACAGTAGTAGCTGGCAATCGAGAACGAGATCATAGAACAGGGTTTAGTACTCCTCCTAGACTTACATTAAAAAGTTTATTAAGTTTTGCTTTACATCCTGAATGGAGTTTAAATTATCTATTTCGTGAAAAATTTAAGCTAGCAAATATTGTACACATGACAGAGAAAGGAAGTAGCATTGATAGATCGGTTATAGGTTATATCAACGAACAATTTGATCCTTCAATGAATTGGAAAGATGCAGAGTATTGCGTAAAAAAGTGGAAAAAACCTTTTGCACTTAAAGGAGTTATGTCGGTCGGAGACGCAAAGAGGGCTATTGATATTGGTTGTAGTGCTATAATGATTTCTAATCATGGCGGAAGGCAACTAGACGGTTCAAGAGCTCCTTTTGATCAACTGGCTGATATAGTTGACGCAGTTGGTGACAAGATAGAGGTAATTTTAGACGGAGGTGTTAGAAGAGGGACACATGTTTTAAAAGCTTTGGCGCTAGGTGCTAAAGCATGTAGTTTTGGCAAAGGATATTTGTTTGCACTTGGTGCTGGTGGACAGAAAGGTATTGAGTCTATATTGCAAAAAATGCATGATGAAATTAAAAGGGATATGATATTGATGGGGTGTAGATCCGTAAAAGATCTTAATAGAACAAAAATTATTTATAGAAGATGAAACTAGCTAAGAGTTTAGACAGACTTGGGACTGAATCAGCATTTGCTATTTTAGCAGAAGCTAAAAAACTGGAAGCACAAGGAAAAGAAATGATTCATTTAGGTTTAGGTCAGCCTGACTTTAAAACACCACAACACGTTTCAGATGCAGCTAAGAAGGCAATTGACGATGGCCATCACGGATATGTTTTAGCCAATGGAATTTTAGAGTGCAGACAAGCTGTGACTAGAAAAATAAAAAAACTTTATAATAAAGATGTTAGCCCTGAAAGAGTTATGATTATGCCTGGAGGAAAGCCCACTATGTATTATGCCATTCAAATGATTGGTGAACCTGGTGCAGAAATAGTTCATCCAACACCTGGGTTTCCAATTTATGAGTCAATGATAAATTATACTGGAGCTAAAGCTGTTCCCTATGACTTAACCAAAGAAAAAGATTTAAAATTTGATCCAGAAAAAATTTTATCTTCGATAACTGACAAAACAAGATTAGTTATTTTGATAAATCCAAATAATCCAACAGGTAGTTTTGTTGAAAAGCCTGCAATAGATTTTCTAGCAGAGGGTTTAAAGAAACACCCACATGTCTACATATTAAGTGATGAAATTTATAGTAGACAAATTTTTGATGGAAAAGAAATGCCAACATTTTTTAATTATCCTGATCTTCAAGATAGATTAATCGTCTTAGATGGATGGAGCAAAGCTTACTCTATGACCGGGTGGAGAATGGGTTGGAGTGTATGGCCAGAAAAATTAATTCCACATGTCACAAAATTAGCAATTAATAGTTTTTCTTGTGTGAATGCGCCTTCACAATTTGCTGGAATAGCCGCACTTGATGGGCCTGATGATTCTATTCATCACATGATGGAAAAATTTGATCAGAGAAGAAAATTAATTCATAAAGGGTTAAACGATTTACCGGGGGTTACTTGCAGCATGCCAGGAGGAGCCTTTTATGCCTTTCCAAACGTAAGTGGAACAGGAATGAATGGATCAGAATTTTCAAAAAAATGTATGCATGAAGCAGGAGTAGCTATAGTCCCTGGAACAGCTTTTGGATCAACATCAAAAGATTATGCGCGATTTAGTTTTGCCGCATCTCAGGATAATATCCAAAAAGCCCTTGAAAAAATCAAAAAAATGCTTGGTTAGGCCATTTAGGCATTTTGACCATTTTCATTTAAAACTATAAAGTATTTATTATGAGTTCTTTACAAATGCCAAAAGTAGAAAAATCAATCATTTCTAATAGAAATGAGATTGTTTCTGATTTAGAAAAAATAGTTAAGTCAGAGAATATTTTATCTCATCAAGATGAGATAAAACCTTATGAAACTGATGCTTTAGCGGCTTACACTCAATCTCCAATGTTAGTAGTTCTTCCCGAGACAGTAAATGAAGTAAGTAAAGTTTTAAAATATTGTAATGAAAATAAAATAAAAATTGTCCCTAGAGGAGCTGGCACAGGATTATCAGGAGGAGCTTTACCATTAGAAGATTGCATTTTATTGTCTATGGGAAAATTTAATAAAATTTTAGAATTGGATTATAAAAATAGATGTGTTGTAGCTCAACCATGTGTAACAAATTTAGCAATCACTCACGCTGTTCAAGACAAAGGATTTTATTATGCTCCAGATCCTTCCAGTCAAATTGCATGTTCAATAGGAGGAAATGTTGCTGAAAATTCTGGAGGAGTTCATTCTTTAAAATATGGAGCAACGACAAATAATTTATTAGGTATTCAAGTTGTGTTAATGGACGGAACTATAACAAGATTCGGAGGAAAAGCGATGGACTCTGAAGGTTACGACTTTTTAGGATTAATGACGGGATCTGAAGGTTTGCTTGGTGTAGTAACAGAAGTTACAGTAAAAATTTTAAAAACTCCTGAAATAATTAAGGCAGCTCTCATTGGATTTTCATCAATTGAAGACGCAGGCAATTGTGTTGCTGAAATTATTGCCAAAGGATGCATTCCTGCGGGTATGGAAATAATGGATAAAGCCTTACTTAAAGCTACCAATGATTTTTGTAAAGCTGGGTATCCAACTGAAGCTGAGGCCATGATGATAATTGAATTTGATGGAAGTGAATTTGAAGTAGAGTCTCATATTAAAACTGCAGAGAAAATCGCTAGGAAAAATAATTCATCTAGTTTAAAGATAAGCCAGTCAAATGAGGAAAGATTAAAGTTTTGGTCTGGGAGAAAAGCTGCTTTTCCAGCCTGTGGAGATTTAGCTCCAGACTATATGTGTATGGACGGATCAATTCCTAGAGGAAAACTTGCAGAAGTTCTAAAAGAAATAAATAATTTATCAAAAAAATATAAACTACCTGTGGCTAATGCATTTCATGCTGGCGATGGTAACTTACATCCCTTAATCATGTTTGATGCAAGTGACAAAGATCAATTGAGAAGGTGCGAAGAATTCGGAGCTGATATTCTAAAGTATTGTGTAAAAGTTGGAGGAGCGCTTACTGGTGAACACGGGGTAGGTATAGAAAAGAGAGAATTAATGTGTGAAGCATTTAATAATACTGACATACAACAACAGTTAAAAATCAAAGTAGCCTTAGATCCGAATTCTTTATTAAATCCTGGTAAAGTTTATCCTATTTTAAGAAAATGTGCTGAGGAAGGAAGGGTTCATGTCCATGGAGGAAAAACAAAATTCCCTGACATTCCAAGATTTTAGTCAATCAGTATTAAAACCAGAAACCAGAGAAGATATTTCTTTAATAATTCGAGAGTGTTACAAAAAAAATATTCCGATTGAAGTTAATTGTTTGCAATCAAAAAAAAGTATTGGAAGAAATTTTCAAGCTGAAAAGACTTTAAATCTTTCAAATTACAGGGGGATTATTGAATATAAACCCGAAGAACTTTATATAAAGGTGAAATCTGGAACTTCAATTAAAGAAATTAAAACAGAACTTGATAAATATAATCAGCAATTAGCATTTGAGCCTAATGACTTTGGTTTTTTATTTAAAGGTAACCCCGATGAGGGCTCAATAGGTGGTGTAGTCTCATGTAATTTTGCTGGTCCAAGAAGATTTAAGGTTGGTAGTGTAAGAGATCATGTTCTCGGATTTCAAGGAATTAATGGAAGAGGAGAAACTATAAAATCTGGTGGAACAGTTGTAAAGAATGTAACTGGTTATGATCTTAGTAAAATATTAACTGGTTCATTTGGAACTCTAACAGTATTAACTGAGATTTCTATAAAAGTTCTTCCCAAACCAGAGTCTAGTAAAACTATGGTAATTAAAAATCCACATTTATTGAAAGCTATAGAATATCTAAATACATCTCTTTCATCGTCAAATGATCCATCAGGAGGTGTATTTTATCCAGAATATTTTTCTAATAATTTTACGTTTAACGATTTAACTCACGAAGGCCCTTTCACAGCAATAAGAATTGAAGGACCAAATGAGTCAATTGATCATAGAGTGAAAGATTTGTCCAAAGAATTAGAACTTAATATAGACGAAACTTTAGTTTTGGAAAATGAACAATCTAAAATTCTTTGGGAGAAAACAAGATCTTTAGAAGTTTTCTCTAAAATGAAGAGTAATTTACTAAGAATAGTTGTACCTCCAAGTGAAACATTTGAAGTTATAAAAAAAATTAGACCTTTAGAACCTAAATATTTCATTGACTGGGGAGGAAGTTTAATCTGGCTGCAACTTGACAAAATTAATATCAAAATATTTAATGATATAAGAAAAATCGTGAATAACGCTGGGGGATACTTAACTGTGATAAAAATTGAAGAGGACTTGAAAGCATCAGTTGATATTTTTTCTGTGGATCCTATAAGATACAAGATATCAGAAAAATTAAAAAAAAGCTTTGATCCTAAAAGAATTTTAAATCCAGGAAAAATGTACTCAGGAATATAATGCAAACAAATTTCACAGGCAAACAAATTAACGACACTGAAACAAAATCCAGTGAGAAAATTATAAGAAAATGTGTGCATTGTGGAATGTGTAATGCCACTTGTCCAACTTATGGAATTACTGGGGACGAATTAGAGGGACCTAGAGGGAGAATTTATTTAATTAAAGATATGTTAGAGAACAATAAACCAGCTAATAAAAAAATAGCAAAACATATTGATAGTTGTCTCTCTTGCTACTCTTGTATGACCACTTGTCCATCAGGTGTCAACTATATGCATTTAATTGATCATGGAAGAAATCACGTAGAAGCAACTTATAAAAGACCGTTGTTTGATAGATTAGTACGAAATATTCTTTCATATACTTTACCTAGACCAAATGTTTTTCTTGCAATTTCAATGTTAACAAAAATAGTCAAACCTTTTAGTTTTTTATTTCCAAGTTTTATTAAAAATTCTTTAAATCTTATGCCAAACAAGATTCCTTCTAAAAAAATAAAGAATAAGAGAGTCTACCAGTCTGATGGAGACAAAACTATTGCAAGAGTAGCTCTTTTAACGGGATGTGTTCAAAGAGTTATATCTCCTGAAATAAATGAATCTACAATTAGATTATTAAACAGACACAATGTCGAGGTTGTAGTCTTGCCAGAAATAGATTGTTGTGGTTCATTAAATCATCATCTAGGAAAAAAAGAATTAGCTCATTTATCATTTAAAAAAAATATAAATTTTTGGCATGAGGAGTATCTAGAAAATGGATTAGATGCAATTATCAGCAACACATCTGGTTGTGGAACAACTTTAAAAGATTATGGTTTTATTTTTAGAGATGATAAAGAATTAATAAAAAAAGCAAAAAAAATTTCTGAATTAACAAAAGATATCACAGAGTTTTTAGATGAGAATTTAAAACTAAAATTTAAAAAGACTGATGAAAAAAAATATAAGATTGCTTATCATTCCGCATGCTCAATGCAGCACGGTCAAAAAGTTCATGAACAACCTATGAATATTATAAAAGAAACAGGCAATACTGTTTTAACCATTCCAGATGGGCATTTATGTTGTGGATCTGCAGGAACATATAATATTTTACATCAAAAAATGGCTAAATCCCTCTTAAGAAATAAAGTAGAGAACATTAAAAAAGTTTCACCAGATTTTATAGCTACAGGAAATATTGGTTGTATTAGTCAGATATCCAGCGGTATAAGTATACCAATTATTCATACCGTAGAAGTTATTGATTGGTTTACGGGAGGACCGAAACCATACAAATTAAAAGATTTATGAAAAAGATTTTAGTGACAAGAAAATTATTACAATCAAATGAGGAGAGACTAAAAACTCTTTACGATGTTATATTAAATTCTAATGATGAACTCTATTCTCAAAAAAAATTAATAGAATTAAGTGAAGGTTGCGACGGCATATTGTCAGCGCTAACTGATAAACTAGACGAAGACACAATAAATAAACTACCTAAAAGTGTAAAAATTCTTTCTAACTTTGCAGTTGGTTTTGGAAATATAGACATAGAAGCAGCAAAAAAAGTAAATATTATTGTTACTAATACGCCTGAAGTATTAACAGATGCAACGGCAGAGATCGGTATCCTTTTAATTTTGGGTGCTTGCAGAAGAGCATCAGAAGGAATAGAAGGAGCCAAAGCATCAAATTGGAAATGGTCCGCAGATTATTTGATAGGTAAGCAACTAACAGGAACAAGGTTAGGTATTTTAGGAATGGGAAGAATTGGCAAAAAGATTGCCAAAATAGCTAAATCTCTTGGAATGATAGTTCATTATCATAATCGCTCTAAGCTAAGTCCAGAAAAAGACGAAGGAGCTTCCTACCACAAAGAACTTAAAAGTTTATTGTCCGTTTCTGATGTTCTATCAGTGTGTTGTCCAGCATCAAAAGAAACAATTAATTTAATTAATAAAGAAACATTAGAATACCTGCCAAAGGGAGCAGTAGTTACAAATGTTGCTAGGGGAGATATTGTAGATGATGAAGCGTTGATCGATGCCCTTAACAGGAGGAAAGTATATGCAGTTGGCTTAGATGTATATAAAGGAGAACCAAATTTAAACCCTGGTTATCTAAAACATAAAAGTGCATTTATTCTTCCACACTTAGGAAGTGCAACAAAAGAAACAAGAACTGCGATGGCGAACCTAGCAATTGATAATCTTGAAGAGTTCTTTAAAACGGGCAATTGTAAAAATAAAGTAAATTAAATATTTATAATACCACCCAAGGTTGTGCGCGACAAAAATAAGTTTAATTTGGGTGGGACTCTCTTAAATTTATATGTTTAAATATTTTTAATTATTAATAATTAAGGGGGACATATGTCAAAAAAAACGATCAAAGGAGTTAAAACTCCTTCAAGACGTAAGTTCTTTAAAGCAGCTGCAGTAACAGGAGCAGCAGCGGCAGCAACAGTTGCAATGCCAAACATTGCATTCGGTGCTCCGAAAACTTTAAAGATGCAAGCAGCTTGGCCTTCAGGAGCGAATATATTCTTCGAAATGGCTGGCGACTATGCAAAAATGGTAAGCGACATGTCAGGTGGCGAGTTGAAGATAGACCTTCAACCAGTTGGTTCAGTTGTTAAAACTGGAGAGATTGGCCAAGCAGTAAGTTCAGGTGTACTAGATATGGGACACTGGGTAACTGCATACTGGTATGGTAAAAATGCTGCCGCTTCATTATTTGGTACAGGTCCATCATATGGAATGTCATCTCAAGAAGTAATGGGATGGATGGAGTACGGTGGAGGTAGAAAACTTTATGACGAAACACTTGCAAAAGTTGGGTTCGACTATATTGGATTCTTCCACATGCCTATGCCTGCTCAGCCTTTTGGTTGGTTCAAAAAGAATGTAACTAAAGTGTCTGATGTTAAAGGAATGAAGTACAGAACAGTTGGTTTAGCGACTAACGTATTAACAGCAATGGGAATGGTAGTTAGACAATTACCAGGCGGTGAAATTCAACCTGCAATGAAAACAGGATTAATTGAAGCTGCTGAGTTTAACAACCCAACTTCAGACTCTCAGTTTGGTATGCAAGATGTTTCTAAACATTATCACTTAGGAAGCTTCCACCAATCTCAGGAGATGTTTGAAATTCCAGTAAATAAAAAGACATTTAATGGTTTATCGCCTGCACACCAAGCGATACTAAAAAATGCTGCTTATGCTGCGAATACGGACAACTACTTCAAAGCGTTAGTTAGATACTCGGCTGATTTATCTAAATTGATGAATCAACATAAAGTAAACGTGTATCAAACATCTGATGAAATCTTAGCTCAACAACTAAAAGGTTGGGATAAAGTAATAGGTGATTTCAACAAGAAAGATCCTTTCTTTAAGAAAATCGTAGATTCTCAGAAAAAATACGCTAAGAGAGTTATGAAATACTTGCTGATGAATCAGCCAAATTACAAGCTGGCTTATGAAAATGAGTTCGGAAGTATTGCAAAAGTTAAAATTTAATTAACTTTTTTATAATTTTAAAAGGGGGCTTTTTGGCCCCCTTTTTTTATGGAAAAGAATAAAATTTTAGAATAGTTTATTTTTATGAGAGGATTTATCAGCTTCGCAGATCATCTAAGCACTTCAGTTGGAAAAGCTTTTTCATGGTGCATCGTAATATTAATGGGCGGAACATGTTATGAAGTGGTAATGGCTTATGCATTTAATGCCCCTACTTTATGGAATTTTGACTTTAGTTTACAAATGTATGGAGCAATATTTATGATGGCTGGAGCTTATACTCTATCGACAGAAGCTCATGTAAGAGGAGATGTAATTTATAGACTGTTTAAACCTAGAACCCAAGGCTATATAGATTTAATTTTATACTTTATATTTTTCTTTCCTGGCGTTTTAGCTCTAGCATTTTACGGCTATGAATATGCGGCACTTGCTTGGAAGATTAAAGAAACAAGCTGGAATAGTCCTGCACAGATTCAAATTTATATGGCAAAAGCTTTAATTCCATCAGCTGGAGTTCTTTTAATTATCCAAGGTATCAGCGAAGTCTTTCGATCAATTATTTGTATTCAAACTGGTCATTGGCCTGCAAGAATGGTTGTAGCTGAAGAAACAGAAAAAATGTTAATGAGAACTTCACAAGACGAGGATCAAAAAGATGTTATTTAGTTTAACCAATCCAGAAGTTGCAATAATGATGATGGGAATATTTTTATTTGCTGTTCTTCTTGGATTCCCTATAGCATTTACTTTAATGGCGATGGGAGTTGGTTTTGGTTATTACGCTTACTTTGATCCAACTCGAATGGAACATCTATTAGATAATAGAATTTTTCAACTATTTGTTCAGAACACTTATACTGTAATGGACAATACTGTGTTAACCGCAGTCCCCTTATTTTTATTTATGGGATATCTTGTAGAGAGAGCTGGAATTGTTTCGAGATTGTTTTTTGCAATTAGATTAGCTTCACATAGGTTGCCTGCTTCGATGGCAGTTGCGGCTTTAATTACTTGTGCACTTTTTTCAACTGCGACTGGGATTATAGGAGCAGTAGTTACTTTAATGGGTTTGTTAGCTTGGCCGGCTATGATCAAAGCAGGCTATGATAAGAAATTTGCTTCAGGTGTAATATGTTCAGGAGGATGTCTTGGTATATTAATTCCACCGAGCATTATGCTAATTGTTTATTCTGTTATTGCTCAGCTTTCTCCTCTAAGGCTATTTGCTGCTGCAATACTCCCTGGCTTATTACTTGCAGGATTATATATAGGTTACGCAATTACTAGAGCATATTTTAATCCTTCTATAGCACCTAAACCGCCTGCAGAGGAGATACCTCCGAGGGCTGAAATTTTAAAGGAAGTCTTAGTCTCTTTTCTTCCTTTATTCTCACTTATTATTTTAGTGCTTGGAACAATCTTAGGAGGTTTAGCAACACCAGCTGAAGCAGCTGGGGTGGGCGCTTTTGGAGCAATAGTTCTCTCCTTTTTTTATAAAACTTTGAAATGGAAAAACTTTAAAGAGTCAGTTTTCCTTACAGCAAAAACAACAGCAATGATAATGTGGTTATTCATTGGTTCTTGGACTTTTTCTTCTGTTTTTTCTTATCTAGGAGGCCATGAGGTATTTGAGCACTTCTTTAAATCTATGGATCTAGCACCATGGCAGTTCTTAGTAATTACTCAGATTATAATTTTCTTACTTGGATGGCCATTAGAATGGACAGAAATATTAATTATATTTGTCCCAATATTTTTACCACTAGTGGAGTTTTTTGGAGTGAATCCCTATTTCTTTGCAATGTTAATTGCTCTAAATTTACAAACTTCATTTTTAACGCCCCCCATGGCGATGTCAGCTTATTATCTTAAGGGTGTTCAAACTAAAAATGTGGAACTTCTTGATATCTTTAGAGGTATAATGCCTTTTTTAGGAATAGTAATTTTTGCAATGGTTTTAATGTATCTATTCCCAGGTATTGCTCTCTGGCTACCCGATACTTTATTTGCAAATTAATAATTTAAAATGATAGATACAGCTTCTTTAAATGCCAATGAACTGGTTGCTAAATTAAGATCTGGTGATATTTCTTCCGTAGAACTGTGCAAGACTTATATAAAAAGAATTGAAAAGTTCGATAAAGATGTTCAGGCTTGGGCTTTTTTAGATAAAAAAATTCTTTTAGAAAAAGCGGAAGAAGCAGATGAATATAGAAAGTCAGGTAAGCCTTTAGGCTCTTTACATGGCCTTCCAATAGCAATCAAAGATATAATTGGAACTTATGATATGCCTACTGAGTGTGGAACAGTTTTTAGAAAAAAGATGTCTAGCTCTCAAGACTCCGAAATAGTTAACTTACTTAAGACAGCTGGAGCTATTATTATGGGAAAAACAGTTACTTGTGAACTAGCTTATATTCATCCAAGTAAAACAAAAAATCCACATGACTATTCAAGAACACCTGGAGGTTCATCAAGTGGTTCCGCTGCTGTTGTAGCATCTCACATGGCACATTTATCAATTGGTTCTCAAACAGGAGGATCGATTATTCGACCCGCTTCATACTGCGGAGTAGTAGGATACAAACCTTCTTACGGATTAATTTCAAGAAATGGTGTTTTAAAAACTTCTGAAAAACTAGATACAATGGGTGTATTTGGAAAAACCGTTAAAGATGTGGCTTTACTTGCAAAGACGCTAATAAAAAAAGATTTGTATGATCCCGCAACTGTTCATTTTGCAGCGGATGATATGATTAAAATATGTGAAGAGGGACCAGTTTTTGAACCAAAGTTTATCTTTTATAAAACTGAAAATTGGAAAAATATAAATAAAGAATCTCAGAAAGCATTTGAATTTTTGATTAAAAAATTAAAAAAAAATATTGAAGTTTTTGATACACCTTCATATTTTAAAGAAATTCCAAAATACCATCAAATTATCCATGAAACAGATTTAGCTAATAATTTTCAAGTCTATTATAAAAAAGATAAAAATAAACTTTCTAAAGAAATGAGAGATGCGATTGAAAGAGGAATGAAATATTCTGCAAAAGACTACACTGATGCAATTGATTTTATGAAACAAAGCTATGAATCTTATAAAGAAGTTTTTGAAGATTATCATGGAATAATAACTCCTTCTTCTAGCGGAGTAGCTGACAAAGGTTTAAAATCTACTGGAAGTGCAGACTTTCAAAAAATTTGGACTTATTTAGGTTTACCTACTATTTCATTGCCTTTACTAACTGGAGAAAATAATTTACCATTAGGAGTTCAGTTAGTTGGAAATAAACTTGACGACTTAAGATTTTTAGGTACCGCTAACTGGTTGGAAAAAAACTGTAAAGATGAATAAAATAACTTCAATAATTGGCTGTGTTTTCTGTATTGCTTTTCTTGTTGGTTTAGCAACAACATTAACTAGGTCTATGATGATAGGTTTTAAAGATGTTTTACCAGTTTATATTCTAATGGGCTTAGTAATAGTAATGATGTTATATGAAGCCTTTGGTGACAAAAAGAAATAATTTTTACCCCTATCTACTTTTGTTTGTACAGCCAATTTTTATGGCTTCAAATATTATTGTTGCTAGAGGAGGAGTTGAATACGTTCCTCCAGTGTCGCTTGCATTTTGGAGATGGCTTACAGTTTTCTTAATTTTAATGCCATTCTTTTTTAATGAAATTATTAAAAAGAAAGCACAATTTAAAAAAGAGTCTTTAAAACTTTTTTTCCTAGGGCTTATGGGTTGTGGCATTTGTGGTGCATTTCCTTTTATAGCAGGCATGTCTACTACTATGGCTAACATGGGGATAATTTATACTTCTTCGCCAATATTTATCATAATTTTTTCAGTTTTATTTTTTAATGATAAAATCAATTTTTCTAGAATCATAGGTTTAATTCTATGTCTCTCAGGTGTTTTAATAATAATTTGTAAAGGAGATCTCTCTTATCTATTAAATTTTAAATTTACTTCTGGGGATTTGTGGATGTTGGGAGCTGCAATTGGATGGGCAGTTTATTCCATCTTTCTTATTAATTGGAAAAGTAGTTTTAGTCTTATGGCCAGGTTTACTTTAATAGCTTTTTTTGGTGCGATTTCCTTGTTGCCATTTTATTTGATTGAAGAAACTTATTTATTTAATACAGCATTTAATAATGATTTTTTATTTTGGGTTTTATTTGCGGCTATATCTCCAGGAATAATTGCTTTCACTTTATATACTAAAGTTCAAAAATATGTTGGAGCTTCTTTAGCAGGATTTACACTTTATATATTTTCAATATATTCAGCTATTTATGGAATAATTTTATTCGACGAAGCTCTTTTAAATTTTCATTATTATGGAGCTGCTTTAGTATTTATCGGAATTTATTTGGCTAGAAAAATTGTTAAATGAAATATTTATACCTAATTTTATCATCTATAATAATTGCTTATACAGTAGTAATAATTTTTATATATTTTTATCAGAGAAATTTACTTTATCATCCTTCTGAGAATAACTACCAAGGTGATAAAATCCAATTTGATTATGATGAGATTTTTATAAAAGTCGATGAAGAAATAAAACTAAAATCTTGGATAATAGAAAAAGATTTTAAGAAATATAAAACACTTATTATATTCCATGGTAATGCCGGTCATTTATCTAATAGAATATACAAACTTAATGAACTATATAAATTAGATATTAATATTTTATTAATCTCTTGGAGAGGATTTAGTGGTAATAAAGGATCTCCAACCGAACAAAATCTATATAAGGATGCTGAAGCAGCAATCAAATGGCTTAATGGAAAAAACATTAATAATAATCAAATTATTTTATATGGAGAGTCCTTAGGAAGTGGAGTCGCAGTAGAGTTAGGTAAAAAAAATAATTTTAATAGTATAATATTAGAGTCACCTTTTACATCTATAGAAAATTCTGCAAAAATCTATTATCCATACTTGCCAGTAAGACTTCTGTTAAAAGATAAATATGACTCAATTGGTAAGATCAAAATGATTGATACTCCAATTTTAATAATGCATGGAGAGAAAGATGATGTTGTCCCTATTTCAATGGGTAAAGAATTATTTGAAAAGGCTAACAGTCCAAAACACTCGTATTTTACTTCCGAAGATGATCATATGATGGAATTTAATCCAAGCTTATTAAATGAAATAAAAAGTTTTATTCTGAAATATTAAGATTTAAATCCTAACAATGCTCTAGCAAAATATTCAGCTTTAAATGGATGTAAGTCTGTATCTTTTTCACCCATTCCTACAGCAACAATAGGTAAATTGTATTTTTTGCAAATAGCTAGAATGATTCCACCTTTAGCAGTGCTATCAAGCTTAGTAACTATTAAACCTGTAATGTTGTGTATCTTGCTAAATTCTTCAACTTGATTTAAAGCATTTTGTCCAGTAGTAGCATCTAAAACTAAAATTACTTCATTAGGAAATTTTTCATCAATTTTTTTTAGAACGTTTATAATCTTTTTATATTCGTCCATTAAATTTTTTTTATTTTGTAATCTTCCGGCAGTATCTATTAAAGCAATATCTATTTGATTTTTTTTTGCAAATTCTGCAGTTTTAAAAGCTACTGATGCTGGATCGCTATTAATTTCAGATTTAATTATATCTACTTTTACTTTTGCAGCCCAAACTTGTAGTTGATCTATTGCTGCAGCTCTAAAAGTATCTGCTGCACCAAACACAACTGATCTATTATTTTCTTTAAAATATTTTCCTAATTTTCCAATTGTAGTTGTTTTACCCACTCCATTTACTCCAGACACAACAATAACCGACGAAGTTGCATTGCCCATAAGGCTTAGATCTTTTTCGTATTTAAGTAAGTTAATGGCCATCTTGTCTGCTATTAACTTTAAAATTTCTTGGTGATTATCTAATTTTTTATCAATTTTAAAACTTTCAAAATCTTTTCTTAATTCTTTAGCAACATCTATTCCTGCATCAGAGGAAATAATTAATTCTTCAAATTCAGTTAAAACACTATCATCTATAACTTTTTTTGAAAAAATATTTTTAAAGCCCTCTGAAAGACCAGAAGAACTTTTTCCAAGTCCTAATTTAAATTTATCGAATAATCCCATATCAAATATTTATTTTTATATTTTTAATGTCTGAGACAGGCCCAGTCATAAATATATTGTTAGATTTATCTATCTCTATATTTAAAAAGCCTTCCTTAAATTTAATATCTACTTTATTGTTAACTAATTTTTTTTCAAAAGCGGCAACAGCAGTCGCACAAGCTGCTGTACCACAGGCTTTAGTAAGACCAGCTCCTCTTTCCCAAACATTTACTGTTATATTTGTTTTATCAACTATCTGAGCAAATGTAACATTGATTTTTTCAGGAAAAAGATTGTGGTTTTCAATCTTAGGACCTATTACTTTTAGATTATATTCAAAACAATCTTTAACAAAAAAAATTATATGTGGGTTTCCTACATTTACACAAAATCCACCATCAAATATTTTGTTATTAAAATTTAAAGATACATTACCTGGATTAATTGTTTTGGATAATGGAATATCTTCAAAACTTAATAAAGGTTTGCCCATCTCCAGTTCTACATGAAAATCTTTAACTATTTTTGCATTAAGTATTCTATTGCTTGTTTTTAATTTAATTTCTTTAGTATTTAAATTTTTACCTAAAAAATACGCCACACATCTAGATCCATTTCCACAAGCACTAATTTCACTTCCGTCAGAGTTAAAAATTGTTATAGGGTAAGAATTCTCTTTTTCTTTTTCAATAAAGATTATTTGATCAAACCCAATATTAGTTCTACTTCCCAATTCAATAATTTTTTCTTTTACCAAATTAATAGAGTTTTCCCTTCTATCGATGATGATAAAATCATTTCCCAATCCATCCATTTTGTATGCGTCAATAGTTGCCATAATTGATTAGTATAATTATTCATTGACTTTTAAAACCCCAAATTGTAGTTTCTCCAAACTTTCCGCAAATACCTAAGTTTTTGCGGTGCTCTTGAAAACGAGAGTGTCGACACTAGTCAGCGAAGGTTCGCCCACTAGTGCGATAGGTGTTGGATGTTATTAAAATGTTTGAAAATTTAACAAATAAATTAGAAAATATTTTTTCTAAACTTAAAAGCGCTCCCTCTTTAACCGAAGAGCAGGTTGACTCTGGTTTAAAAGAAATACGATTAGCTTTATTAGATGCAGATGTAGCTCTTTCTGTTACTAAAGAATTTATTTCAAATGTGAAACCTAAAGCTATTGGCCAAGAAATTATTAAATCAACTTCCCCTGGCCAGATGATAGTTAAAATTGTTTATGACGAATTATTAAAAATTTTAGGATCTAAAAATGAAGAGTTAAATTTCAAAGCTGTTCCCCCAGTTTCTCTATTATTGGTTGGCTTACAAGGTTCAGGAAAAACAACTTCAGCAGCAAAACTAGCAAAAAATATTGAGAAAAATCTTAAAAAAAAAGTAATGCTAGTTAGTTTGGACGTTTATCGACCAGCAGCTCAAGAGCAGCTTAAATTACTTGCAGAAGCAAATGAAATTCAATGTTTGCCAATAGTTGAAAAGCAACAACCAATCGATATTACCAAAAGAGCTTTGAATGCTGCTAACCTAAATGGTTCAGAAATTATAATATTTGATACAGCAGGCAGAACTCAAATAGATCTACCTATGATGTCTGAGATAAAACAAATTAAAGATATTACAAAACCTACTGAAACAATTTTAGTAGCAGATTCATTAACTGGGCAAATAGCCGTAAATGTAGCTAAAGAATTCGATACCGCAGTTAATCTTTCAGGAATCATTCTTACAAGGGTTGATGGTGACGCAAGAGGTGGAGCAGCTTTGAGCATGAAACATGTCACAGGTAAACCGATAAAATTTATTGGAGTAGGAGAAAAAATTACAGATTTAGAAATATTTCATCCTGATAGACTAGCAAATAGAATTTTAGGTATGGGAGATGTTGTTACTTTAGTTGAAAAAGCACAACAGGATTTGAGTGATGAAAAAATTAAAGAAACCGAAGAAGATTTAAAAAAAGGTACATTTACTATGGACTCATATCTGACTCAGCTGAGACAGATGAAAAAAATGGGAGGAATGGAAGGAGTTATGTCCATGCTTCCAGGCGTCAATAAAATGAAAGCTAAAATAGATCAAGCAAATATTGATGAGAAGATGTTAGTAGAAAATGAAGCTATAATATTATCAATGACTAAAAAAGAGAAAGAAAATCCAAAAATAATTAGTGGATCTAGAAGAAAAAGAATTTCTATAGGATCAGGTGTAGATGTGTCTAAAATTAATAAATTACTTAAACAATTCAAGATGATGTCAGATATGATGAAAAAAATGTCACAAGGAAAAAAAATTCCATCTGGAATGATACCAGATGAAATGCTTAATCAACTAAAATGAAAGGTGCAATATGTTAAGAATAAGATTATCGATGGGCGGTGTAAGAAAAAGACCTATTTATAAAATAGTGGTAGCTGACGGAAGATATCCAAGAGACGGTAAGTTTATTGAAAAACTTGGATCTTATAATCCTTTGTTGCCAAAAGATAAGAAGGAAAGAATTAAAGTAGAATTTGAAAGAGTTAAATATTGGATTAGCAAAGGTGCTCAACCAACTTTAAGAGTTTCTAGAATATTAGGAGAAATGCAATTGATGCCTATGCCTAAGCCAGGAAATAATCCTTTAAAAGCGATTCCTAAGAAAGATAGAAAAAAAGAAGCAAAAGAAGAACCTAAAGCAGAGGCTAAGAAGGAAGAACCTAAAAAGGAACAACCTAAAGCAGAGGCTAAGAAGGAAGAACCTAAAAAGGAACAACCTAAAGCAGAGGCTAAGAAGGAAGAACCTAAAGTTTAGTAAAGGAAATGTTTATGTTTGAAGTAAAGATTTTTACTTTATATCCTGATTTATACCCAGGGCCATTAAATATTGGCATCTATAAAAAAGCTAAAGAAAAAAAAATCTGGAATTTAAAGGTAATAAACATACGAGATTATGCAACTGATAAACATAGGTCTGTTGATGATGCTCCTTTCGGAGGTGGAAGTGGAATGTTGCTTAGACCAGATGTAGTTGCCTCAGCTCTCGATGCAAATCTGAGCAACAATGAATCTGTTATTTATTTGTCACCAAAAGGAAAGAAATTTAATCAAAAAACTGCAAGGGAGTTTAGTAAGTTAAAAAAACTAAACTTATTATGCGGTCATTTTGAAGGAATTGACCAAAGACTTTTAGAAACAAGAAATATTCAAGAATATAGCATTGGTGATTTTATATTATCAGGAGGTGAGTCAGCGTCGTTTGTTTTTATTGATTCTATTATTCGATTATTACCTGGAGTATTAGGTAATGATAATTCAGCAAAAGAAGAAAGTTTCGAAAATGATCTATTAGAGTATCCTCAATATACAAAACCTCAAAATTGGGAAGGAAAAAGTACTCCAGAAGTACTTTTATCAGGCGATCATGCTAAAATTAAAGGCTGGCGTTTATCTCAATCTGAGGCTATAACTCGACGCCAAAGACCTGATCTTTGGAAAAAATATTTAAATAAAAAAAATGAAAAACATTGAAGATATAAATAAAGAAGCAATTAAAAAAATTACTTCCAATAAAAAAATAACTAATTTTTCTTCGGGAGATACAATAAAAGTCGGCGTAAAAATAGTAGAAGGAAAAAGAGAGAGAATTCAATATTTTGAAGGTGTTTGTATAGCTAAAAAAAATAGAGATTTAAATTCGTCTTTTACAGTAAGAAAAATATCTTTTGGAGAAGGAGTAGAAAGAACATTTGCCTTATATAGCCCTAATGTAGATTCGATTAAAGTAGTAAGATCGGGAAAAGTGAGAAGAGCAAAACTTTATTATTTAAGAGATCGAAAAGGAAAATCATCAAGAATAGCTGAAAAGATCAAGAAAAAAATTGGAATAGATATTTCTGAACAAACTATAGATCCAGTTAAAAAAACAGATTTAGCTACTAAAGAAGAAACAAAAACAGAAGAAAAAAAAGAAACTTCTTTAGTTCAGAAAGAAACTGAGACAAAAATTAGCGATAAAAAATAATAAAATTTTTGATGTCAAAAACTCTATATGATAAAATATGGGAAGACCATCTTGTTCACGAACAAACTGATGGGACATCCTTAATTTATGTTGATAGACACCTAGTTCATGAAGTTACAAGCCCCCAAGCTTTTGAAGGTTTAAGAATTCAAAAGAGAAAAGTAAGAAGACCAGAATTAACATTAGCAGTTCCAGATCACAATGTTCCAACTACAGACAGATCTAAAGGGATCGATGATGAAGAATCTAGAATTCAAGTAGATACATTAAGGAAAAATTGTAAAGAATTTGAAGTAGAGCTATTTGATGTTGGAGATAAAAGACAAGGAATAGTTCATATAATTGGCCCTGAGCAAGGTTTTACTCAGCCAGGTACAGTCATAGTATGTGGCGATAGCCATACTGCTACTCATGGCGCATTTGGAGCTTTAGCTTTTGGAATAGGTACATCAGAAGTAGAACATGTACTAGCGACACAAACACTAATTCAAAAGAAATCAAAAAATTTAAGAATAAATGTTAATGGGGTATTACCTAAAGGCGTTACCGCTAAAGATGTTATTTTAAAAATTATTGGAACAATAGGTACCGCTGGCGGCACTGGCTATGTAATAGAATTTGCTGGAGACATAATAAAAAATTTAAGTATGGAAGAAAGGATGACAGTTTGTAATATGACCATTGAAGCTGGAGCCAGAGCAGGTTTAATTGCTCCTGATGAAAAAACTTTTGAATATTTAAAAGGCAAAACAATGTCTCCAATTGGCCAAAATTGGAATAAAGCTCTAAAATTTTGGAAATCTTTATACTCAGATAAAGATTGCAAATTTGATAAAGAAATTAACATTGATGGAAAAGAAATTGAGCCATTAGTAACGTGGGGTACTTCTCCTCAAGATGTTTCACCTGTGACAGGCGTAGTTCCTGATCCAGATCAAGAAACCAATGAGGATAGAAAAATGGCGATGAAAAGATCTTTAGAATATATGGGATTAAAAGCAAATACTAAAATATCTGATATAAAAATAGACAAAATATTTATTGGTAGTTGCACAAATGGACGAATAGAAGATCTAAGATTAGCTGCAGATCTATTAAAAGGAAAAAAAATTGCAAACAATGTAAGTGCCATGGTAGTACCAGGATCTGGTTTGGTTAAAGCTCAAGCAGAACAAGAAGGATTAGATAAGATATTTATAGAAGCAGGATTCGAATGGAGAGAGCCAGGTTGTTCAATGTGTTTGGGAATGAATCCAGATCAATTAAAACCTAAAGAAAGATGCGCTTCAACATCAAATAGAAATTTTGAGGGAAGACAAGGAAGAGGTGGCAGGACTCATTTAGTAAGTCCTGGTATGGCGATTGCTGCTGCTATTAAAGGCCATCTTACTGATGTTAGGGAGATTAAATAATGGAAAAGTTTAATAAATTAAAAAGCATACCTTCTTATCTAGCTTTACAAAATATAGATACTGATATGATAATTCCTAAACAATTTTTAAAAACTATAAAAAGAACTGGCTTAGGAAAAAGTTTATTTTATGAAATGCGTTATGATGAAAATGGAAAAATTGTAAAAGATTTTATATTAAATAATGAACCTTATAAT
>CACHTV010000002.1 GCA_902582875.1 uncultured Pelagibacteraceae bacterium
TTTTTTATTAGTTTTTATTTTTTATTTTAATCCCTTCATTTCTATAATTTTATTTTCTTTTGCATTTTTATTTTTAATTTTACTTTATAGTTTATTAAAAAAAAGAACCCAAAAAATTGGAGGAGACAGAGTTAAAGCAGATGTAACAAGACAAAAAATTATGCAACAATCACTTGACGGTATTAAAGAGCTTATAGTTTTTAATAATAGAAATTTTTTTTTAAATTATTTTAGAAATACTTTAGATAGCATAAGAGATTTTGTTACCAGATTTACTTTTATAAATAAATTTCAAAAAAATCTTATAGAAATAGCAGTAGTGATTTCATTAATTATCTTTATAATTTTTTTAGTAAATAAAGACTATGACTTATCTCAACTTACTGCCTTAATAGGGGTTTATTTGTTAGCTATCATAAAGATAATACCTTCGATTAATAAAATTGTTACTGCTAATAATTATTTACAATATGCTTTCAATTCACTGTCTACATTGAGTCAAGATATTAACTTGAAGATTAAAGACAATCAAAAGACTCTTTCTGGAAACAATATAAGTTTTAATAATAAAATATCTTTAGAAAATATTAGTTTAGCATATTCTGAAAATTTAATATTTGAAAATGTTGATTATGAAATAAAAAAAAATGATTTTTTAGGTATTATTGGAAATACAGGGAGTGGAAAAAGTACTTTATCACATATCTTACTAGGTTTAATTAATCCATCCCAAGGTGAAGTAAAATGTGACTCAGTAAATATTTTTAATAATATTAGGTCCTATCAAAAAAATATTGGGTACGTGCCGCAAAATATTTTTTTATTAGATGATACCATATTCAATAATATTGCTTTTGGAATAGATGCAAATAAAATAGACAAAGAAAAAATAAATAAAGTGATTAAATTAGCATCACTTGAAAAATTTATTCAAAAGATGCCAAATGGCTTAGATCAAATAGTTGGCGAAAAAGGTATTAAAATTTCTGGAGGTGAAAAACAAAGAATAGGAATTGCAAGAGCATTATACCGTGAACCAAAAATATTGATTTTGGATGAGCCTACTAGTTCATTAGATGAGTCAACAGAACAATCTATAATAAAAGAGTTATTAAATCTTAAGCATGTATTTACAATAATTTTAATAACTCATAAATTAAGCAATCTTAATTCAGCGGATAAAATAATTAAGATTGAAAACAAAAAAATAATTAAGGTGAAATAAAGATGAATAAGTTTAAAAATTTCAAACAAGTAGATAGAATTAAAAGATTTAGAGGAATTTTTCCTACTAGGCTTACTAAAATTCGATTAGATGCCAATGAAAGAATTTCTGAATTCGATAGCAATTTTATAACTAAATTCAAAAAGAAGATTCAATCTCAACATTTTACAGCATATCCTGAAATAGAAGAGATATACGATTTATTAGCAAAATTTAATAAAGTCAAAAGAGATAATATAATGATTACTGCTGGTTCTGATATAGGAATAAGACATTGCTTTGAGTTATTTACTCAACCAAAATCAAAGATTTTAACTTTAAATCCAACATTTGGAATGTACGATGTTTACAGTAAAATATTTAAAACAAATCAAATTAAAATTGGATATGACAAAAATTTAAAATTAAATTTTAATAAATTAATAAAATCAATAAATAGCAAGACTAGCTTAATAATGCTTGCTAACCCAAACAGTCCTACTGGGACGATTATTCCTGATAAAGATATTTTTAAAATTTTAAAAAAAGCAAAATCAAACAAATGTTACGTAGTAATAGATGAAGCTTATTTTGGTTTCTATAAAAATTCATCTATAAAATTTTTAAAGAGTTTTAAAAATTTAATAATTTTAAGAACATTTTCTAAAGCTATAGGTATGGCAGGTATAAGAGCTGGATATATTATATCTAACAAAAAAAATATTAAGAGACTTTATTCTTTGAGACCAATGTATGAAATTTCATCAATTTCTTGTTTAGCGATAAAAGAAATTTTAAAAAATTATGAAATAGTAAATAAATATATTTTGGAGACTAATAAAGGTAAAGAATTTTTAATCGATAAATTACAAAAATTGAAACTAAAAAGTTTTAAAACTTACTCTAATTTTATTTTAGTTGATTTTAAAAGCAAGAATTTAAGCTTAAAGATCTTTAATAATTTAATTAAAAAAGGTATTTTGACGAGAAAAGCTCCTAATATAGAAGCATGCAAGAACAGTCTCAGATTTACTCTTGGGCCCAAAAAACTCATGGAAATTTTGATAAAAGAGATAAAAAAATCTATATAAAATTTTTACTGTTCAAACTTTGAACATTAGTGTACTATATTTGTAAATATGTCTATTCAAGCAAATAAAAGAACTAAAAAAGTTAATAAACAAATAAAAATAAACATAAAAAGAAGAACTGTAATCGTTGATGATCAGCTTGTTCGTCATAAAGGTTTTCCAATTCCTAGCTGGATAGAGTTAAGTTTAATAGATGTATGTAATAGGAAATGTGTTTTTTGTCCAAAATCTGATCCTTCAGTAGCTCCAGATACTTATCAAAAAATGAATATGAAGTTGATTGACAAACTAACAAAAGAACTTAAAGAAATTAATTATAAAGGATCAGTAGTCTTATGTGGATATGGCGAACCAATGCTACATAAAGATATATACAAAATATCAAAAAAATTGGCAGAAGCTGCTTTCGTAGAAATAGTTACAAATGGAGATCCTCTTACAAAAGAAAAAATAAAAAAACTTTATAACTCAAATGTAAATAAGATACTTGTAAGTTTATACGATGGTCCTGAACAAATAAAAAAATTTACTGACATGACTAATGCTGCCCAAGTACCCAAAGATTTTGTTATACAAAGACATAGGTGGTTAAGTGAAAAAGAGGATTTTGGATTAAAACTCACTAATAGAACTGGAACGATAAAGGTAGGAAATCAAGATAGTGTTAAAACATTTTCTTACTGCTATTATCCTTCTTACTCAGTTTTAATCGATTGGAACGGCGATATTTTTTTGTGTTCTCAGGATTGGCAAAGAAGAAGAACTGTAGGGAATATTATGCTTGAAAATTTCTTTGACATTTGGACTGATGCTACAATAACAAAATATAGAAAAAATCTTTTAACAGGTAAAAGATGTGATAGCCCTTGTACAGAATGTAATGCAGAAGGCACTGTTCTGGGAGCTAAGCATGCTAAAGCTTGGAGAGAATTGTATAAAATATAATGACAAGTTATACTACTTTAATCACTGGAGCAGGAAGAGGTATAGGTCTTGAAATTGCTAAAAAGTTTGCTGCAAATAAACATAATCTAGTCTTAACAGTAAGAAAAAAAAATCAAAAAAAAAAATTGGAAAGATTACAAAAAATTTTCAACGTTAAAATTAAAATTTTAGTTGGAGATTTAAGAAATTCAAAGTTTATTAGAAAACTAAGTAAAATTAATTTAAAGATTGATAATGTGATTAACAATGCTGCCGGAGAAAATCAAAAACATTTTTTAGCTATTTCAGAAAAAGAACTAAATGATATGCTTTCTATAAATTTAAAGTCGACTTTTTTAATCTCTCAAATATTTGCCAAAAAGATGATTAAATACAAAATTAAAGGAAATATAATATCAATTTCCTCTCAACTTGGTCATATCGCGGCCTATAACAGATCTATCTATTGTATGACTAAATTTGGTTTAGAAGGACTTACAAAATCTCTATCAATGGACCTTGGAAAATTTGGAATTAGAGTTAATTCAGTTTCGCCAACTAAGACTATTATTAATAATAATGAAATAAAAAAAAATAGAAAAAGGTTAAATCTTATTAGAAAAAAAATACCTTTGAATAAATTTTCTACAACTTTAGAAATAGCATCCATTGTATATTTTTTAACAACAAAAGCAGCAGGTTCGATTACTGGAACATCAATATTGTCAGATGGAGGATGGACAGCAGGTAAATAAGATTATGAGCGAAAAAAAAGTTTTTTTAGATCCTAATATTGCTAGAAAATCTAAGATATATAATGCGTCTTTTAAACTTATGGATCAAGGCGTTCCTGTTCCAGCTATAATCGAAGTAAGTAATTCTGGAGTTTGTAATAGAGAATGCTCTTTTTGCCCAAGAAGTGATCCAAATTATAATCATGTTAATGAGTTTTTCTCCAATGAACTACACGACAAGTTATGCGATGATTTATCAAAGTATGATTTTAGTGGGATATTCGCATACTGTGGTTTTAATGAGCCATTAATTAAAAAAGATATATTTAGAGATATTGAGTATGCAAGAAAAACATTACCTAAATCCAAAATTGAAATAGTCACTAATGGTGATGTATTAAATAAAAATAAATTAAAACAACTTTTTGATGCTGGGCTAACAACAATTTTGATAAGTGTTTATGATGGCGGAGATGCTGAAAAAAAATTTTATGAAATGTGTGAAGGATTAAAATTGAAGAAGGAGGAATACGTGATAAGAAATAGATATAAAGAAGCCCAAGAAGATTTTGGATTAACTCTAAGTAATAGAGCAGGAAATTTAGAGAATGCTTCTTTCAAAGTCTATTCATTAAAAGAACCTCTGAAAAAGATATGTTCATATCCAAGTTATATGTTTTTTGTTGATTACAATGGAGATGTTTTAATGTGCTCCCATGATTGGGGAAAAAAATTAATTTTGGGAAATTTAAATAAGAACTCGTTTTCTGAAATTTGGAGGGGAAAAAGATCTATGATTGCCAGAAAGAGGCTTAACAACGCTGATAGAAAATTTTCTCCATGTAACAAATGTGATGTTATGGGTGACGTTGTTGGCGACAAGCATGTGAAAGCTTGGAAAAATTAAATTTGCCCTTAGTTTGATGAATATATCAAATTTACAGAAAAGAATAATCAACGAAACAGAAAAAATAATTAGAAAAAATTATTTTTTCTCTCATTCTTTGTCATATTTTCCAATATTTGGCAATGCACCAGGTACTATCTTCTTAAAATCTAAAATTGAAAGTAAATATAAATTTAATCATTTAATTATAAGTGTGAAATTTTTCTTATCAATTTTTTTTTCGAGAGTTAAATTTAAAAAATATTTCGAAGCAAATCATTCATTCAAAAATATTTATTTTTCATGGGGATTCCATAAAAATTTTGATAAAAATGGAAATTTTAAAGATAGATATACAAATAAAAATGTTTCAAAATTTAAAGATACTTTAATTTTTTTAATATATTTAGATGCTCAATTACCTAAAAAAGTAAAATCAAATACTGTTTTAGTTTATAAAAAACATTTTTATAAAAATTTTAATTTTTTATTTTTTATAAAATATATCTTTAAAAATTTGCATTCTAATTTTTTCAAAAAAATGTCTTCGTTCAGTTCATTATCAGATCAAATTTTAGATTTTATCAAAAAAAATATATCAATAAGAAACTTAAAAAAAGTATTTATTATTTATGAAGGACAGCCATATCAAAAAAATATTATTCTTTATTTAAAAAAAAGTTTGAGATCAATAAATGTTATTGGTTATGATCATAGTGCTCCGCCAGCATTACCGCTTAATTTATTTTACGATGGCTGCTCTCCAGATAAACTCTTAATCACTGGCAAGGAACAATCACAGTTTTATAAAAGATACTTAAATTGGCCAAAATCAAAGTTGAAAATAATTCCAAGTTTTCGTTTTAAAAATGAGAAAAAATCCTTTTTTCAAAGTAGAATTTTTTTACCTTTTGAATTAGATGACAAAATTACTTTTCTAAAAAATTTAGAGATCCTTGTTAAATTGAACATGATTAGAAATATTAAAGATTTTGAAATCAAAATTCATCCTTTAGGTTTAAAACTTAAGGAACATATTGAATTTGCTAGAAATATAAGACAAATGATAAAAAAAAATAAAATTTCAAACAATTTAAAAGACAAAAACAATTCAATATTCATTGGACAAACGACTGCTATAATTGTTGCTCTTGAATCAAATTTCAAGTGTTATCATGTATGTTCTAACCCGATTTTTGACAGTTATTCTCCAAAATTATGGACATCTTTAACAGTTAAAAAATTAAGTAATAATTTATTTTTATATGAATTAAAAAAAAAAAATTCATTTATTAAAAAAGGATATAACAATGAAAAAATATTTTAAAAATAAAACTGTGATTGTTACTGGTCACACTGGTTTCAAAGGTACTTGGCTTACATTATTTTTGACATTTTTGGGATCAAAAGTAGTTGGACTGTCATCTGGAATACCTTCAAAACCGTCTTTATTTCAAATTTTAAAACTTAGCAAAAAAATTAGAGACATTCGTGTGGATGTTAGAGATTTGAAAAAAATGAAAATAATTTTTAAAAAATATAAACCAGATTATGTATTCCACTTAGCAGCTCAATCCTTAGTAAAGAGATCTTTTAAAAATCCTATTTATACATTCTCTACAAATTTTTTGGGAACCTTGAACGTTTTAGAATCTATAAAACAACTAAAAAAAAATTGTATTTCTGTGATTATTACTAGTGATAAAAGTTATAAAAATTTTGAGCTTCAGAGAGGATATAAAGAAAATGATATTTTAGGGGGTGATGATCCTTATAGCGCTTCAAAAGGATGTGCTGAATTAGTTATCCAATCATATTGCAAATCTTTTTTTAAAAAAAATAATAAAAAAAGAATAGGTATTGCTCGCGCTGGAAATGTAATAGGAGGCGGAGATTGGTCGGAAGATAGATTAGTTCCAGATTGTATAAAATCATGGTCAAAGAAAAAAAGGGTAATGTTAAGAAATCCAAATTCAACAAGACCTTGGCAGCATGTTTTAGAGGCAGTTTGGGGTTATTTAATTTTAGCTATAAAATTAAAAAAAAAATCAAATCTTCATGGAGAAGCATTTAATTTTGGCCCAAATAAAAAAGAAAACAAAAGTGTTTTAAAAGTTGTAACTGAAATGAGAAAATCTTGGAAAGCTGTATCGTGGAATATAGAAAAACAAAAAGAAGAAAAAGAGTCAAAACTTTTAAAATTAAACTCAAATAAAGCAAAAAAAAAATTGGGATGGAAAACTTCGCTTAATTTCAAAGAAACAATTAAATTAACAATAGACTGGTATAGAAACTTTTATAACAAGAAATCAAACAACTATAATTTTTCTATTAATCAAATTATTAGTTATCAAAGCAAAACAAAAAATAAATTATGAAAGTTGTAATTTTAGCAGGAGGGCTTGGAACTAGGCTATCAGAGTACACAAAATCTATTCCTAAGCCAATGGTCAAGATTAATGGTAAACCTATTTTATTACATATTATAGAACATTACTTAAAATATGGTTTTGATAATTTTTATATAGCTTTAGGGTATAAAGGTAAGATTATTAAACAATATTTCAAAAATATAAAAAATTTAAAGTACAAGGTGCATTTGATAGAAACTGGTCTTAACACTATGACTGGTGGGAGATTAAAAAGGCTTAAAAAAAAAATTGGAAATGAAACATTTTTATTAACTTATGGAGATGGAATTTCTGATGTAAATTTAAATCAGCTAGTTAAATTTCATAAAAAAAATAAGAAATTAATTACACTTACAGCAGTAAGACCTCCTGCAAGATTTGGAGCTATAAAAATTATAGGTAATAAAGTTAAAACTTTTAAGGAAAAATCAAAACTTGATGAAGGCTGGATTAATGGAGGTTTTTTTGTGATTGAGCCAAAATTTTTAAACTACATAAAAGGAGATTCTACTTTCTTAGAGAGGGACCCTCTTGAACAAGCCAGCAGAAAAAAACAATTATTTGCCTACAAACACAATGGTTTTTGGCAATGTATGGATACTAAAAGAGATAAAGATTATCTCGAAAGAATTTTGAAGCACAATAAATGAAAAAAAAAATTTTAATAGTTGGTGGCTCTGGTTTTATTGGCTATCACTTAGCTAAAGAAGCTATTAAAAAAAAATATATAGTTAGTATAGTCTCAAAAAATCAACCTCCAAAAAAAAGATATTTAAAAAAAGCTAAATACATCTATTGTGATATAACTAAAAAAAAACAGCTAGATAAAAAGATCAAAGGAATTTTTGACTATATTGTAAATCTAGCAGGGTATGTAAATCACAAAGAAAAGAAAAAAACTTACAATAGTCACTTTAATGGTTGTAAGAATTTAGCAGATTATTTTGCTGAAAAAAAAATTAAATCATTTTTACAGATCGGTAGTGCCGCTGAATATGGTCATTCAAAAGCTCCACATTCAGAATTAACAAAATGTGATATTAAATCTAGTTATGCTAAAGCAAAATTTGACGCACAAAAATATCTTTATCAATTACACAAAAAAAAAAAATTTCCTTATAACGTTTTTAGATTTTATCAAGTATATGGGCCGAAACAAGAGTTAAACAGGTTTATTCCAATTGTTGTATTTAATTGTTTAAAAAATAAAAAGTTTCCATCTTCTACAGGTGTTCAAAATCGAGACTTTTTGTATATAGACGATGCAATTAACGCAATTTTTAAAGTTTTGAATAATAAAAAAAGCATTAATCAAATTTATAATATAGGTTTTGGAAAACCTTTAAATGTAAAGTATTTAATTTTAAAAATTATAAATTTATGCAAAGGAGGCAAGCCTTCTTTTGGAGAAATAAAATTAAGAAAGGACGAAAGCATCTCTTCTTTTCCAAAAATTAATAAAGCTAAGACAAAACTTGGTTGGAGACCAAAAATAAATATTGAAATTGGCTTAAAAAAAACAATAAAGTATTTTCGATCACAAATTTGATAAATGAAAAAAAATTTAGAAAATAAAAAAGTTTCTATAATTATGAACTGTCATAATGGTGCAAAATATTTAAATAAAAGCATTTCAAGCATAATAAATCAAAGTTATAAAAATTGGGAGTTGATTTTTTTTGATAATAAGTCAGATGATGATAGTAAAAAAATTTTAAAAAATTTTAGGGATAACAGGATCAAATATTTTAAGTCAAAAAAATTTTTGAAGCTTTATGAAGCACGAAATTTAGCAATTAAAAAAGCCAAGGGTAAATATATATGCTTTTGTGATAATGATGATTGGTGGATAAAAGAAAAACTAAAAAAACAAATTAATTTTATTAAAAAAAATAAGAATGTGAATTTTGTTTTTTCAAATTTATTTGTTTATAATCAAAAAACAAAAAAATCTAATCTATATTTTAAATATTTAATGCCAAGTGGTAAAATTACTCAAAACTTATTAAACGATTATAAATTAGGTATACCTTCTGTTTTAATGAATAAAAAATTTTTTGAGAATAAAAAATTTAATAAGAGATATAATATAATTGGCGATTTTGATTTTTTTTTGAATCTTAGTTTAAATGAGAATTTTTACTGCATTCAAGAACCTTTAGCTTACTATAGAATACATGGAGATAATCTTTCAAAAAAAATTGATATTTATGTTAATGAAGTAGATCATTGGCTTAAAATTAATTCAGATAAATTTAAAAAATTGAACTATTCATTAAAAAGTTTAAAATTTTTCTTTTATAAGTTAAAACTAAAGCAATTAATACGCTGGGGACTATAGCTCATTGGTAGAGCACTTCGTTGACATCGAAGGGGCGGCAAGTTCGATTCTTGCTAGTCCCACCAAAAGTGAGCAATAAGGGTATAATCGTCTATTTACATATTTATCCAAAAATACTATAAGTTTTTGCCTGGTAATTATTGCGAAGGGGCCACACCCGATCCCATCTCGAACTCGGAAGTTAAGTCCTTCAGCGCCGATGGTACTTTGTCTTAAGATACGGGAGAGTAGGACGTTGCCAGGCTTAAAGATTATGAAAATAGCAAGTTCGTTAAAATCATTAAAAAAAAGAGATTTAAACTCTAAACTAGTAAAACGTAGAGGCAAGCTTTACGTAATAAATAAAAAAAACCCAAGATTTAAAGCTCGTCAAGGCTAATAAAAAAACTTCAGAAATGATAGTAGGTTCAATAAAAGAAGATTTATCATTAGAAAAAAGGGTTTCAATTACACCTGAGGCAGCAAAAAATATAATTAACCTTGGATTAAAAATATGTATCGAGAATGACTACGCCACTCATTTAGGAATTAAAGACTCTGAGTATAAAGATGTTGGCGTAGAAATAAAAAATTCATCCAATGAAGTTTTTAATATTTCTAAATTACTATTGAAGGTGAATTGTCCCTCAACTGAAGAAATTTCTAATTTAAAGGATAAAACTATTTTAATCGGGATGTTAAATCCTTCAAAAAACCAAAGTAAATTTAAAGAGATTTTAAAAAAAGATGTAAATATTTTTTCTTTAGAACTCTTGCCACGAATAACACGAGCACAGTCAATGGACGTTCTATCTTCTCAATCAAATTTAGCAGGATATAGATCGGTTGTTGACTCTATTTATGAGTTTGAAAAAGCAATTCCCATGATGATGACAGCTGCTGGAACAGTTCCCGCAGCAAAAGTTTTAGTAATTGGTGCTGGAGTTGCTGGACTTCAAGCCATTGCAACAGCAAAAAGATTAGGGGCTATAGTGTCTGCCACTGACGTAAGATCTGCTTCAAAAGAACAAGTTGAAAGTTTAGGAGGTAAATTTTTAACAGTAGAAGGATCAGAAAATTTAGAAACAAAAAGTGGATATGCGAAAGAAGCAAGTGAAGATTTTAAAAAAAAACAATCAGAAATGATGAAAGATGCTCTTATAAAAAATGATATAGTTATATGCACTGCATTGATTCCAGGTAAACCGGCACCTAGAATTTTAAGTGAGGAACTGGTAAAGCTAATGAGACCAGGATCAATCGTCTACGATCTTGCAGTTGAACAAGGTGGAAATTCAGCTTTTTCAGAAGTAGGCAAGATTAATATTGTTAATGGAATTAAAGTTATAGGAGTTAAAAATCTTATGAATAGATTACCTCTAACTGCTTCAAGTCTTTATGCCAAAAATTTATTTAGTTTTATAAGAAACTTATATAGCAAAGAAAAAAAAGATTTTAATATTAATATGGAAGATGAGATTATTCAAAAGACTTTAATCAAGGAGGTTAAGTAATGGAAATAGATCCGTTTATATTTAGATTAAGTATATTTATATTATCAATTTTTATTGGATATTATGTTGTTTGGAGCGTAACTCCGTCTTTACATACTCCTTTAATGTCAGTTACAAATGCAATTTCTTCTGTAATTATCGTTGGAGCAATTATTGCGGCATTAGCAGGATCATCAAATAATATTTTCGACACATCAAGTATTTTTGGTTTTCTAGCTATTATTTTAGCTGCAGTAAATATTTTTGGAGGTTTTTTAGTTACTCAAAGAATGCTGCAAATGTACAAAAAAAAAAAAAATAATAAAAAATGATATCGGCAAATTTATCAGCAATATTTTATTTAATATCAGGAATACTATTTATTCTTGCTCTAAGAGGCTTATCTTCACCAGACACATCTAGGCAAGGTAACTATTTTGGAATCATAGGAATGGTAATTGCTATAGCTGTTACATTTTTATCAATAGGTAATTTTTCTACTTCTATCATTTATGTATTTTTACTTTTGATGCTTGGAGGAGTAGTAGGCTCATTCATTGCATTTAGAATACCAATGACTGCGATGCCAGAATTAGTTGCGGGCTTTCATAGTCTAGTTGGTCTTGCTGCAGTTTTTGTAGCGATAGCAGCTTTTTTAAATCCCTCTGCTTTTAATCTTGGTTCAATAGGAGATATAAAATTAGCAAGCTTAATTGAAATGTCTATAGGAGCAGCTGTTGGAGCTATAACTTTTTCAGGATCAATAATAGCTTTTTTAAAACTTAGAGGAATTATGTCTGGCGCTCCAATTACATTTACGGGACAACACTACTTAAATCTTATTTTGGGTATTACTATTTTTGTATTAATATTTTATTTGTGTAAATCTCAATCTGAGAGTTTTTTCTGGACTGTAATTGCTATTTCTTTTTTAGTTGGAGTTTTATTAATTATTCCAATTGGAGGTGCAGATATGCCAGTTGTTATATCTATGCTTAATTCTTATTCAGGATGGGCAGCAGCAGGAATTGGATTCACTTTAGAGAATACTGCTCTAATAATTACAGGAGCTCTTGTAGGGTCTTCTGGAGCAATTCTCTCTTATATTATGTGTAAAGCTATGAACAGATCTTTCATAAGTGTTATTCTTGGAGGATTTGGTGCAGATAATTCTTCGAGTGACACAAAAGATAAACAAGATCAAAAACCAGTTAAAAGTGGAAATGCAGAGGATGCAGCTTTTTTAATGAAGAATGCATCTTCAGTTATAATTGTTCCAGGTTATGGAATGGCTGTAGCTCAAGCACAACATGCTTTAAGAGAAATGGTAGATAAGTTAAAAAAGAATGATATTAAAGTAACCTATGCAATCCATCCCGTAGCTGGAAGGATGCCCGGCCATATGAATGTATTATTAGCTGAGGCAAACGTTCCTTACGATGAAGTTTTTGAATTAGAAGATATAAATAATGATTTTGCAAATTCAGACGTAGCATTTGTTATTGGAGCCAATGATGTAACAAATCCTGTTGCAAAAACTGATCCAAAAAGCCCTATCTTTGGAATGCCTGTCCTCGATGTAGAAAAATGTAAATCTGTATTATTTGTGAAAAGAAGCTTATCACCTGGATACGCAGGTATAGACAATGAATTATTTTATAGAGATAATACTTTAATGTTATTTGCTGATGCAAAAAAAATGACAGAAGATATTGTAAAAAATTTAGATTAATGAAAACAAAAATATTTTGTGACAGCGCAGACTATAAGATTATTAAATTTTTTAATAATAAAAATTTAGTTAATGGCTTTACAACTAACCCAAGTTTAATGAGACTTTCAGGGGCTAAAAACTATAAAGATTATTCATTAAAAATTTTAAATATTTGTAAAAGAAAACCAATTTCATTTGAGGTTTTTGCAGACAATCCCAAAGAAATGCTTAAACAAGCATATAAAATAAACAAATGGGGCAAGAATGTTTATGTCAAGATACCAGTTGTTAATTCAAAGGGATTTTTTATGGGTTCGGTAATTAGAGAATTAAGCAACAAAGATATAAAATTAAATATAACAGCCGTATATACTTATGAGCAAACAGTGAAAATTTTTAAGTGTTTAAATAAAAAAACAAAATCAATAATATCTATATTTGCAGGTAGAATGGCAGATAAAGGTAAAGACCCGCTTCCAATATTTAAAAAAAGCATCGCCTTAACAAAAAAATTCAAAAATATTGAAATTCTTTGGGCTAGCACGAGAGAAGCTTATAATTTTATTCAAGCCAAAAAACTTAGATGCAATATTATAACTATGCCTCCAAAAGTGATTAATCAAATTAGTTCATTTGGTAAAAGTTATAAATCTTTAACTCTTGATACAGTTAAAGGTTTTTTAACTGATAGTAAAAAATCTAAATTCAAAATTTAAGAAGCTCTAGAACGTCTTTTTCTTTCGTGAGGATCTAAAATTAATTTTCTTAATCTGCAGGACTTTGGAGTAATTTCAAGCGCTTCATCAGTGTTAAGCATACCTAGTTGTTCTGCTATTGCCATTTTTCTTACTGGAGTTAAAACAACATTTTCATCTGTTCCTTGCGTTCTCATATTTGTAAGCTTTTTTCCTTTCATGACATTTATTTCTAGATCTCCACTTTTAGAGGCTAGACCAACGATCATACCTTCATAGACCGGATCATTATGAGTGATAAACATTTCACCTCTTGCCTGAAGATTGAATATCGCAAAAGCAACAGCTTTTCCATCTTCCATAGAAATTAAAGCCCCATTTCTTCTTCCCTCCATATCTCCAGTGTATTTCCCATATGAGTTAAAAATTCTATTTATTACTCCAGTTCCCTTGGTTAAAGTTAAGAATCTACTTGTATAACCCATTAATCCTCTGGTTGGAGCGTGAAAGATTAATCTTTTTTTATTTTTACCAGTATCTTTTAGTTCAATTAATTTCCCTTTTCTTCTGTTCATGGAGTCAATTATTTTTGAAGAGAATTCCTCATCTAGATCCATTGTAATTTCCTCTATTGGCTCTAGTTTATTTCCCTCTTTATCTTTTTGAAGCAATACTTTTGGCGGACTCACAGTCATTTCAAATCCTTCTCTTCTCATTTGAGTGAGTAAAATTTCTAGCATCAATTCTCCACGTCCGCTTATTATAAAAGCATCTTTATTTTCATTTTCATCAAACGATATTCCAACGTTATTTTCTGCTTCTAAAATCAATCTTTCTCTTATTTGAGTGCTAGTTAATTTTTTACCTTCTGTTCCGGCAAGAGGTGAACTGTTAACTGTGATAGTTATAGACATTGTTGGGGGATCAATGGGAGTTGCGTCTATAGGTTTATTTATCTCAAGATCACAAATAGTATCTGCTACATTTGCTTTTTCTAAACCAGCTATTATTACAATATCTCCTGCTTCTCCTATTTCAATGGGCACTCTTTTTGTTCCCTCATATCTAAAAATTTTTGTTAATCTTCCTTCATCAATTTTTTCACTTTTAAGATTAATCGCTTTAATTTGTTGATTTGCCCTAGCCGTACCTTGTGCAATTTTACCAATCAGACTTCTACCTAAAAAACTGTCAGCATAAAGCAATGTAGATAACATAGCGAAAGGTTTTGTTTTATCTAATGGAGCAGGATTCACTTTTTCAATAATTAAATCTAATAAAGGATGCAAATTTTCTCTAGGTCCGTCTATTTCTTTGCAAGCCCATCCAGATCTTCCGCTTGCATATAATACATGAAAATCCAATTGTTCTTCGTTAGCGTCTAAGCTAACAAATAAATCAAATGTTTCATCTAAAACTTCATTAGCTCTTTGGTCAGATTTATCTAATTTATTTATAACCACTATAGGCTTTAAACCTTGTTTGAGAGCCTTAGCTAAAACAAATTTTGTTTGAGGCATCACTCCTTCTGCAGAGTCTATTAATAACAAAGCTCCATCTGCCATATGTAAAACTCTCTCTACTTCAGCAGCAAAATCTCTGTGACCTGGTGTATCTATAATATTTATTCTAGAATTTTTCCAATTTATCGAGGTTGGTTTTGCTAAAATTGTAATACCTCTTTCTTTTTCAAGTTCACCTGAGTCCATAAGCCTTTCTTCAACAACTTCATTGTCTCTAAATAAGCCGCTTTGTTTCATTAAACTATCAATCAAAGTTGTTTTGCCATGATCAACATGCGCAATGATTGTTATGTTTCTGATTGTATTCGTCATTATTTTGGTTGCGGGGGTAGGATTTGAACCTACGACCTTCAGGTTATGAGCCTGACGAGCTACCAGACTGCTCCACCCCGCGTTGAATTAAAATTTTTTAATATTTATTGCTTGGAGTTTATTTTTCTCTTCTTTTATATCAAACTTAATTTTTTGCTCTTCTTTTAATACTCTTAGCTTAGATTCCTCTAGCGCTGAAACATGTAAGAAAATATCTTTATTTGTTTCATCATCAGTAATAAATCCATAACCTTTTTTGGAATTAAACCATTTTACTTTACCAGATGGCATTATTGATCCTCTCATTTTATTTATTTTAATTAGTACCTATTTTTTAGTTTTTGGAGTTTTTTTATTCTTTTAATATTTTCTGTTTGAACTCTTTTTTTTCTTTCTGAGGGTTTTTCATAAGTGCTTTTCATTTTCATAATTTTGAAAAAACCTTCCTTTTGAAGCTTTCTTTTTAAAATTCTAATAGCCTGTTCAACATTATTATCTTTTACTTCTATTTTAATAAAAACCTCCTGTTAATTTCACGTTAGTTATCATCTGTTTAGGTAATTGTCTAGACTGAAGCTGCTTGCGCTTTTTTTTCTTCTCTAATTTTGGCTTTTCTTTCTCTTTCAACTCTTCTTTTGGCTTTTTCAAGACTCTTTTGAAAAGTTTCTTGAGTGCAAAGTGCTAAAATTACTGGATCTCTAGGTTTGAGATTAGAAAAATTCCAATAACTTCTTTTTCTAATTAGTGATACAGTGCTTTTTGTGCTTCCAACTAATTTTGAGATCTGTCCGTCTGTTAATTCAGAGGCGTTTTTACATAACCATAAGATAGCGTCAGGCCTATCCTGTCTTTTAGATAAAGGTGTATATTTAGGTTTTTTTCTTTCTTTAACTTCTACTTCATCAACTTTTTTTAGTAACTTTAATTCTTTTTCAGGATTTTTTGAACATTCCTCTATTTCCTCCCTAGATAATTGCCCAGCTAAAATTGGATTATAAGCCTTAATTCCTTTTGCTACATCTCCGTCAGCAATTCCTTTAATCTCTAATTCATGTAGATTACAAAATTCTGCAATCTGTTTAAAAGTTAATGTTGTATTTTCTACCAACCAAACAGCAGTGGCTTTTGGCATAAATGGTGCTTCAGGCATATTCTATTTTTTTGTTCTTAGGTTGCTAAATTTTTTATTATACTTGCTTACTCTTCCTTTATCGAGAACTTTTTGTGCGCCACCTGTCCATGCATAATGAGACTTTGGATCAATATCTAATTTTAAAATATCATTTTCTTTACCCCAAGTAGACCTAGTTTCAAATTCTGTACCATCAGTCATAACCACCTTAATTTTGTGATAATTTGGATGTATGTTTTTTTTCATTTTGGGAGTTTTATATTATTACAGGTTTTTACTCAATATTTTTTTTTAGAATTAAATCCCTTAATTCTTCATGAATATTTGAATTTGAAGCTAAAATGTTCCTTTTCAACGGAACTTTATTATCAGGATCAAAAATATTAATAAATCCACCTGCTTCTTTTAAAATAATTATACCTGCTGCAATATCCCAATAATTTAATTCTCTTTGCCAATAACCATCAAATCTCCCGCAGGCAACGTAAGCCATATCTAAAGCAGCACTGCCATACCTTCTTACATTAGGAATATTTTTTGTAACTTTAATATAATCTGAAAAAATTTCATCTTTTATTTTACTAGAGAGTTTAGGGCCTCCAGTTACAAGCAAAGCATCCTTTATATTTTTTTTATTGGAAACTCTTATTCTAGAGTTATTTAAATAAGCACCATTTCCTTTTTCTGCACTGAACAATTCATTTTTAATTGGATCAAAAATCACTCCACACTTAAGTTCTTCTTTTTCTTCGTAGCCAATAGAAATAGCAAAGTGTGGTACTCCGTTTAAAAAATTTACTGTCCCATCTATTGGATCAACTACCCATCTATTATTTACATTTTTTTCATTAATTATTCCAGTTTCTTCAGTAATAATTCCATAATCCGGATGAGCTTTAAGTAATTCATCAATAATTATTTTTTCAGTTCTTTTGTCAGCTGAAGTAACAAAATCTCCAGGTCCTTTTGATGAAACTTGTAAATTTTCTATTTCACCAAAATCTCTTATTAAAGATCTCGAAGCTTTCATGCAGGCTTTAGTAATAATGTTTATCTGAGGGGAGTTTAATCTCATTAATTTACTCTCTTTACGTACTCTAAGGTGCGAGTATCTAAAATAATTTTTTCCCCACTTTCAATAAAAGGAGGTACATCTATTTTTATACCACAATCTAATATTGCGGGCTTATAAGAAGAAGAAGCAGTTTGATTTTTTATGGCAGAATCAGTGCTTTCAATAGTGCATTCTATGTTATTGGGAAGTTCTATTGAAATTGGTTTTTCTTCCATAAAAGAAATTGTGACCTCTAGATTTTCTTTTAATAGTTTATATTGTTCTCCAACTATAAATTTTTTAATTTCGACTTGTTCAAAAGTTTTGTTATCCATAAAATGACAATTATCTCCATCAATATATAAAAAATTAAACTTTTTCTCATTAACCTCGGCTTTTTCTACTGTTTCACTTGATCTAAATCTTTCATTTAATTTTGTACCTTTAATTATACTTTTCAATTCTACTTGGTTGAATGCTCCGCCTTTTCCAGGTTTAACATGTTGTGTTTTTAATACACTCCAGTAATCATTTTTATGCTCAATAATCATCCCTGGTTTTATTTCGATAGCAGTAATTTTCATTTAAATTTCCTAATTGCAATTTCTGGTTTTAATTTTGGGTTATCCCAAATATAACTCGATATTGCAATATATTTAGCTCCAGATTTAATTATTTTTCTATAGTTAGAATTATTAATTCCACCTATCGCAATAATTGGTTTTTTTATATTTCTTTTTGCCCACTTTAAAATATTTAAACTAGCTTTTTTAGCGTTTGGTTTTAACTTTGATTGAGCAAAAGATCCAAAGGCTAAATAACTAGCCTTATCTTTAATTGCAATTTTAGCTAGTGATTTAGAATTATGACAAGTAACACCAATAATTTTCTTTTTAAGATATCTTTTTGCTTCTACTACTAAACCATCTTTTTGACCCAAATGGCATCCATCAGCATTAACAATTTTAGCAATATTAATACTGTCGTTAATTATAAATTTGACTTTATATTTTCTAGTAACTTTTCTTATCCTTTTTCCAATTTGAATAATTTTACTTTTTCTTACATTTTTAAGTCTTAATTGAAAATATTTTACATTTTTTTGAGATAGAACTTTTTCAAGATGATTGTAAAAATCTTTATGAATCTTATTTGGGGATATTAAATATACTAACTTTCTCAAGTTAATTAAGCTGAAGCTTCTTTTTCTAAATTTTCAGACCATTCTCCTTTTGAAGAAAGACCATTCATTTTTGCTCTATGATCAAAAGCTTTTTGAATACCATTTTGATTTTTTTGTTGAAGCAGACCCAGGAATAATCATATTCGGTTTTAAAACAGTTCCTTTTAAGTTTACTTTATGAATTGAAAGTTCGTTATAACATTCATTTAAAACGTTGGTTGTAACTTGATAACATTTATCGATATCATGAGATCCGTCCATTAATACTTCTGGCTCTACTATAGGAACCATATTTGCCTCTTGTACAAGAGCGGCATATCTAGCTAGAGAATGTGCATTTGATTTTATAGATTGAGAAGATGGATATTTATCTCCAATTTTATAAACCGCTCTCCATTTTGTAAATCTTGCACCAAGTTCATAATATTCTTTTAATCTTTCTCTCAAGCCATCTAGGCCTTCCGTTACGGTTTCTTCTGGTGATCCAGCAAGAGTTTTAGCACCTTTATCAACTTTAATACCTGGAAGGGCATTATTTTTTGAAATTAACTCAGGTATAGTTGGTCCAAGTGTAGTTTTTTGTTTAATAGTCTCGTCAAAAAGAATTACTCCACCAATATAATTTTTCATGGCATCAGAGTTAAAAAGAGTTTGTCTAAAAATTAATCTATTTTTTTCTGTATTTTCTACATTTATACTTTTAAATCTTTTTGCTATTGTGCCGGTGCTTTCATCTGCTGCTAGTATTCCTTTTCCTTTTGCACACATTTTTTTTGCAATTTCTTCTAATGTCATAGCTGATATTTATTTTAAAACATTGATACCGGGCAAGTCTTTTCCTTCAAGAAATTCTAAAAATGCGCCACCTGCTGTTGATAAGTGTGTAAAAGCAAATTTATCATTACTTTTATTTATTGCTGAAATGGTATCTCCACCGCCTAGTATTGATATAAGAGATTTTCTAGATGTGCTCTCAGAAATCTTCTTAGCTATAGCCAAGGTACCGGTAGAAAAGTTCTTATTTTCAAAATATCCCGCAGGTCCATTCCACAAAACTGTACTAGATTGATCTATTATATTTTCTATCTTTTTAACTGTTTTTGGACCGATATCTAAGATTATTTCATCTTTACCAATTGAATCTAATTCTTTTATTTTTCCTGAACCTTTAAAATCTATTGAAACAGAGCAGTCTTCAGGAATAAAAATATTACAATTATGTCTTTTAGCCTCAGTATAGATGTTGTCAATTATTTTTTTAGAATCTTTTTCTATAAGTGACTTTCCAATTTTAAACCCTTTGAAGATTAAAAAATTATTAGCCATAGCACCGACAATAATAATATTATTTACATTTTTGATTAAATTAGTAATTATATTAATTTTTGTTGAGACTTTTGACCCTCCAATAATACAACTCACTGGTTCTTTTTTATTTTGAATAATAGAACTTATTGCTTTTACTTCCTTTTTTAGAAGAGGTCCTGCGTACGACTCTTTTATATATTTAGTAATTTTATGAATTGAAGCCTGAGCCCTGTGAGAACAAGAAAAAGCATCATTAATATAAATATCACCTAGCGAAGCAAGTATTTTTGCAAAATTATCATCATTTTCCCTCTCTCCTTTAAAGAATCTAATATTTTCTATTAAAATAATTTCTCCTTCTTTTAGGTATGAAAACTTGTTTTTCGTTTCCTCATTAATATCTCCCATAAAAAAATACACATTTGTTTGCAGTTGTTCTTTTAAAAATTTATATATTGGCGATAAAGACAATTCATTATTCTTTACACCTTTTGGTCTTCCTAGATGGCTTATAATAATTATCTTTGCTTTTTTTTTTATTAAATCTTTTAAAAAAGGCAGGCTAGATACAATTCTATTTTTATCCTGAATTTCTTTTTTATCTAATGGTACATTTAAATCGAGTCTAAGCATTATTCTTTTATTTTGAACATCCATATCTTCAGGAAAATATTTTATTTTACTCATTTAAATTGTGGTTATTTTCTAAGTTTTTCTTGGATAACAAGCACTATTTTTTCCACTGATAAATTAAGATGCTCGTATATTTTTTTATAGGGTGCGCTTTCACCAAATCTATCAATACCTAGAGTTATACCTTTATTCCCTAAATATTTTTTCCAGGAAGAAACATTACCTGCTTCAATTGTAACTATTAAAGATTCTTCATCTAGAATATCTTTTTTAAAATCATCTGATTGTTTATCAAAAAGTTCTTGACAAGGCATCGAGACTACTTTGGAGTTAATACTATTTTCTTTTAATGCATTTTGAACTTCTAATGCAAGCTCGACTTCTGATCCAGAGGCAACTAATGTTACTTGGTTGCTGTGGGAAATCATCTTGACTATGTAGGCTCCATTTTCGCATTTATTCTTTTCTGACAATTTAGGATTAATGTAAGGTAATTTTTGTCTTGATAGAGCAATTACACTAGGAGTATTTTTACTTTTTAAGGCTATTTCCCAACATTCAAGAGTTTCATTTATATCTGCTGGGCGAAATACATTAAGATTTGGAATTGCTCTTAAACCGTTTAATTGTTCTATAGGTTGATGTGTTGGACCATCTTCACCAAGTCCAATAGAGTCATGAGAGAAAATATAAATTACTTTTAAACCCATTAAAGCAGATAGTCTTATTGATGGCTTACAATAATCAGAAAAAATTAAAAAAGTTCCACCATAAGGAATTAATCCACTGTATAATGCTAATCCATTCATAACAGCCGCCATTCCATGTTCTCTAACACCGTAATGAATATAATTTCCATCAAAGTTTTTTGAATTAATTACTTTAGAGTTATTCGTTTTAGTATTATTTGATCCACTGAGATCTGCAGAACCACCAATTAGCTGAGGTAAGATAGTTGAAATACTCTCTATAGCGGCTGAAGAACATTGTCTTGTTGCCATGATCGGTTTTGACTCAAAATATTTTGTTTTTTCTCTTGTAATTAAACTTTCAAGATCTTTTAGATTTGATTTTATATATGTATCTTGCAATGAAGATTTAACACTAGAGTTTTTTTTGTCAAAAGTTTCTAACCATTTTTCTTCTAATCTAATTCCTTTTTCACCAATTACTTTCCAAGCGTTTAAAATATCTTCAGGCATTTCAAATGGCTTATTATTCCATTTTAATTTTTTCCTCACTAAAGCAATTTCTTCATCACCAAGAGGAGATCCATGCGATGAAGCTTTGCCAGATTTATTTGGAGATCCAAATCCGATAATTGTCTTGCAAGATATTATAGTAGGCTTATTAGCTTTAGATGCTTTAGTTATCGCTTTTGAAATTTGTTTTTCATTATGACCGTTAATTTCTAAAAAGTTCCATCCATAACCTTCAAATCTTTTTTTATAATTATCAGATACGCTTAATGAGGTAGAACCATCTATTGAGATCTTATTATTATCAAAAAAAACTATTAAATTTTTAAGCTTCAGATGGCCCGCTAAACTCATTGTTTCGTGACTAATTCCTTCCATTAAATCTCCGTCACTTGCTATTACATATGTTTTATTATTGATTAAAGAAGGTCCAAATTTTTTTCTTAATATTTCTTCAGCAACTGCCATTCCTACCGCATTACCAAGACCTTGTCCTAAAGGACCAGTAGTAGTTTCAATACCAGTTCCTTTTTTATATTCTGGATGACCAGCACATATAGAATTTAGTTGTCTAAAATTTTTTATATCTTCAATTGAAATGCTTTTATAACCAGTTAAATAAAGCAAAGAATATAAAAGCATCGAACCATGTCCTGCCGATAAAATAAATCTATCTCTATTTATCCAGTTGGGATTTTTAGGATTAAACCTGAGGTGGTATTTAAATAAAACTGTCGCAACGTCAGCCATACCCATAGGCATTCCTGGATGACCAGAATTTGCTTTTTGCACAGCATCGATTGATAAAAATCTTATTGCGTTTGATAATTGATTAAATTTTACGTTCACAGTTTAAATACCTATATAGACTTAAACTAAGTAAATCAATAATATGGTATAAAAGAAACACTATGAGCATTATCGAAAAAAAAGAAAAAACTGAAAAAAATGAAATACTTAGACAAAAATCAGAAATTGAAAAAAAAAATCAAGAGCTAATGAGAGAGCATAAATATTTAAAGGAAAAAATAGATAATCTTCAAAAAGAGGTAAATAAACAATCAGCTCTGGAAGATAAGTTTAACCAGGATATTGATGAATTGAGCCAGGAGACTGAAAATTTGGTGAGTGAAATTGAGAAATGGCAAACGTAAATATTAAATTTAATAACAAAGATTATCTCTTGTCTTGTGATGAAGGACAGGAAGAGTCATTAAAGAGTTTAACTAAATTTCTTGATAAGAAATACGAACAATTAAAGGACAAACTAGGAAATATTGGAGAGAACAAACTTTTATTAATTACTACAATACAATTAATTGATGATTATTTTGATTTAAAACAAAGAGTTACACAACAAAAAAAAAAATTAGATGATTTGGCGAGCAAATTTCAAGAACTTAAAAGACTAGCAATTAAATATAAAGAAGGAAAAGACAAGGAAATAGGACAACTTAATGAAGAGCTAGACAGCTTTAAAAAAACTATTGAAGAAAACAATAATCTTTATGAGTCAATGTTAGATAAAACGACAAAGTCTTTAGAAAAAATATTATTGAACACTGAATCAATTTCTAAAATTCAGTAAATGCTTAATAAAGATAGATTAAGAAAAAGATATTTTTTAATTAGAAAAAAAAAATATTTTGACATTAAACCTAGTTTTTTTAATCCGTTGGCTAGTTTAATAAAAAAAAAGTATAAGAAAAAACGTATTTGTATGTCCATTTATTATCCTTCCTCCTTTGAAGTAAATACTCTTAAATTGTTCGAAATAAGTATTATTAATAGATTAAAAATATTACTCCCAGTTATAATAGAAAATAATGAAATGCATTTTCACGAATGGAAGAAAAATAATGTCTTACAAATAAATCAATTTGGAATGTTAGAACCTGGGCTTTTATCAGAACATATTGTGCCAGACGTAATGTTAGTTCCTTTATTAGCATATGATAATGAAAATAATAGATTAGGATATGGTGGAGGATTTTATGACAGATATCTTAATAAATATTTAGAGAAACATAAAAATATTTTGACAATTGGCATTGCCTTTTCATTTCAAAGATATGATAAAATTCCTGTGTCTAGCACTGATGTAAAACTAGAGTATATTTTAACAGAAAAAGGCATCAATTAATGAACATACTTATATTAGGTGACGTAATGGGCTCTTCTGGAAGAAAAGCAATTAAAAAAAATCTTTCTAAAATTATTAATGAAAATGAAATAGATTTTACTATCATTAATGGAGAAAATGCTGCAGATGATGGAAAGGGTATTACAAGTTCTATAGCAGAGGAATTTTTTTTGCAGGGAGTAGATGTTATTACTTCTGGTAATCATATTTGGGATAAAAAGGAAACATCTGACTATATAAACAAAGAAAAAAGACTTCTTAGGCCTGCAAATCTTTTGGAAGACTCTCCTGGAAATGGATACGGAATTTATTTAACAAAAAACCAAAAATATAAAGTTGGAGTTATAAATCTGATGGGAAATGTGTTTATGAAAAAAACAGACGATGTTTTTCAAGTAGCACAAAAAATTAAAGACAAAATTATATTAAAAAAGAATGTTGATTTTATTGTGGTCGATTTTCATGGTGAAATCACAAGTGAAAAAATGGCGATAGGACATTTCTTTGATGGATCATCTACTGGCGTAGTAGGAACTCATACTCATGTACCTACTGCAGATACAAGAATTTTAGAAAAGGGAACAGCTTATCAGACAGATATTGGTATGTGTGGAGATTATAATTCTGTAATAGGCATGAACAAAGAAAATTCACTAAAAAGATTTTTTAAATTAAAAGATGCAACTTCACATTTTCCTGCAGAAGGAGAAGCTACTTTATCAGGAATAATTATTGAAGCTAATAATGAAACAGGTTTAGCAAAAAAAATAACTAGATTTATCAAAGGTGGAAGTTTAATTAAATAACTATGGCGGGTCATTCACATTGGGCAGGAATTAAACACAAAAAAGGTCGAGCCGACAAAGAAAGATCAAAAATTTTTTCAAAGCTTTCAAGAGAAATTACAGTCTCCGCAAAATTGGGAGACAAAGATCCAGATATGAATCCAAGACTTAGAACTGCTATTCAAGCTGCTAAGCAAGCTAATATGCCTAAAGATAATATCTCTCGAGCAATAAACAAATCGGAAACAAGCGATGATAAAAATTACGAAAATTTAAGATACGAAGGTTTTGGACCGTTTAATGTTGCTTTTATCATTGAGACATTAACAGACAATAAAAACAGATCAGCTTCAAGTATAAGGACGGTTTTGCAAAAAAATGGAGGAAGACTTGGAGAAACAGGATCAACTACTCATTTGTTTTATAATTGTGGAGTGCTTCATATTGATAATAGCAAATGCAGTGAAGAGGAAATATTTGAACTGGCTTCAAATGCTGGAGCAAAAGATTGTTTTAATCTAAATAAATATCACGAAGTAATTTGTGAAAAAGAGGATTTTTATAAAGTTAAAAGTCAATTTGAAAATAAACTAGATAGTTTCCAATATTCTGGCATAGAATGGAGATCTCTTAGTTATTTAGATTTAAATAAAGAGCAAAGTGAAAAAGTTTTGCAGATTTTGGAGGCCTTGGAAGAGTTGGATGACGTTCAAAATATTTATACAAATGCTAACCTGAAAAATATTAAATTATGAAAATTATAGGAATTGACCCAGGATTAAGTGGAGCAATAGCTATTTTAGAAAATAACAAAGTTCTTAAAATTTTTGAAATGCCAGTGATGGCTGAAGGAAAAAAAAATAAAAGACAACTTAATAGTGCGCAGTTAGTAAAATTATTAAAGAATAATATTTCAGAAAATGAAGAAGTTTCAGTGATAGTTGAGCAGGTAAATGCAATGCCTGGGCAAGGGGTTACCAGTATGTTTAATTTTGGCCAAACTTTTGGAGCTATAAAAGGGGTATGTGCCGCTTTAGGATTGCCAATTTTTTTTGTAAGACCATCAAAATGGAAAAAACATTTTGAATTGATAAATTCATCAAAAGACTCTAGCAGAACTAAAGCAATAGAAATGTATCCTTCATTGTCAGAAGATTTAGCTAAAAAAAAAGATGTAAATAAATCAGATGCTATTTTAATAGCAAGATTTTACAGCGAGACTAGATTAAATAAAGGCAATTAAATAAATTAATCGTATATTTAACTTTAAAAGCGCCAAATTCATGACACATTCTAAAAGTAATTAAACTCAATGGAACAAGAAATAGCAGCTCAAGTTGTTGGCCTGGGAGGAAGTTCAGATTTTTCTTTATGGAAACTTTTTATGCGAGCTGATTTTGTTGTTAAATCAGTAATTATTCTTTTAATTGTTAGTTCAATTTTTTCGTGGGCATTAATATTTGATAAATTTAAATTATTTAAAAGTATTAATGCTTCTACAGCAGATTTTGAAAAAAAATTTTGGAAGGCAAAATCAGCTGAAAGTTTTAACAATAACCTTCCTTCTACTTCAAAAGATCCTGCAACAATAATCTTTAAGACAGCGATGAATGAATTAATAAAAACTAAGAGACAATCATCAGCAGTTCAAGCTGCAAGAGTTGAAAGAATTTTAGAAATTGCTACAGATAATGAAATTAAAAAAATAGAAAAAAATTTTACTTTTCTTGCTACCGTAGGTTCTACGGCTCCATTTATAGGTTTATTTGGAACTGTATGGGGGATCATGAATTCTTTTCAATCAATTGCAATTTCTAGGAATACAAGTTTAGCAATAGTAGCCCCTGGTATTGCAGAAGCTTTGTTTGCAACTGCTTTAGGTTTATTAGCGGCTATCCCTGCTGTAGTGGCTTATAATAAATTTAACAGTGACTCAAAAAGATATATTTCAAAAATAGAGAATTTTTCAAAAAGATTTTTATCAATTATATAAAAAATGGCTTTTAAATTTAATCGCTCAAGAAATGAACCCATGAGTGAAATAAATGTAACGCCTTTCGTGGATGTTATGTTGGTTTTGTTAATTATTTTTATGGTGACGGCCCCACTTTTAACAGTAGGTGTACAAGTCGATTTACCAGAGTCGGCCGCAGACTCTTTGCCAGATGATCAAGAACCCTTGACAATAACTATTAATTCAAAAGGAGAAATTTATATTCAAGAGCATAAAGTCAAATATCAAAAGATTGTACCAAAACTTTTAGCTATTGCAAAAAATAGAACTGATACAAGAATTTACGTTAGAGGAGATAAAACTATTAACTATGGTAGAGTTTTAGAGGTTATGGGAACGTTGTCCGGCGCAGGCTTTTCAAAAGTTGCATTAATATCTGAGCCCTACAAGAACTAAATGACAAATGACAAAAAGTTTAATTTATTCTTTAATATTTCATTCAGTTATGATTTTACTAACTGTTTTAACTTTGCCATTCATGATTAGACAACCAGTAGATTTACCTCCGATAGTCTCAGTTGAGTTAATTCAAATTTCGGATAAAACAAATATTCCATTTGCTCCTAAAGCTAGGAAAATTATAGAAGAAACAAAAAAGAAAGAAGAAAGAGTAGTTTCAGAGCAAGCTCCACCTGCAGCAAAAGCAAAAGAGAAACCTGATAGAATTCCTTTACCAGATGAAAAAAAGGAAAAAAAACAAATAGTTAAAAAAAAACAGAATCCTGAAGAAATAGAGCCTGAGATTAGACAATCTTCAGAATTTGAAAAAAAAGAAATTATAGACACTAATCAAATCGCAGCTTTAATCGATAAAGCTAAAGAAGAAGAGGCAGTAAAAAAGAATAAAATTGATAAATTAACCCAAAGTAATGTTAAAAATTCTTTTGCTACTGGATTAACATTATCTGAAGAAGACGCTTTAAGAGCTCAGATATTTGGTTGTTGGAGTGTACCTCTTGGTTTACCTTACGACGAGGATTTATTAGTTAGAATAAAATTAAAATTAAAAAAAGATGGAACTATAATGAAATCTGAAATTTTAGACCATCAAAGAATGAATAGACCTGGACAAAAATTCTATAAAGTTTTAGCTGAAAGTGCATTAAGGGCAGTGAGATTATGTCAACCTCTTAAGGTTCCTCCTACAGGTTATGAAAAATGGAAAGATATTCAATTAAATTTTAATCCAGTAGAAATGTTAAAAGGATAATATGAAAAATTTTTTTTTAGCTCTAACGATATATTTTATTTCCTTAAACTCTTTATATGCTTTAATAGAAGTTGATATTACTAGAGGTAATTTAGATCCTTTGCCAATTGCTGTTTCTCCTTTACACGTTGATATAAAGTCAGATGAACAAGAAGGCATAAAGGTTAAGGAGTTAGGAAATAATATTTCTTCAATTATTGAACGAAATTTTAAAAACACAGGTTTATTTAACCCATTAAAAAAAGAAGCATTTGTCCAAAAACCAGATATTGCACATTTAAAACCTCGTTTCGAAGACTGGAGATTAATCAAAGCCCAAGCATTAGTTACTGGAAAGTTATTAGTTAAAGAAGGAAAGTTAAAAGTTGAATTTAGGCTTTGGGATTTAACAGCCGCTAAAGAAATGACAGCTTTAGCTTTTACCACAACACCCTCCAACTGGAGAAGAGTAGCTCATATAATATCTGATAAAATATATGAACGTTTAACAGGTGAGGAAGGGTACTTTGATACTAGAATTATTTATGTTTCTGAAACTGGGCCTAAAAGTCAAAGAGTAAAGAAGTTAGCCATTATGGATCAAGATGGTGCTAATACAAAATATCTTACATTAGGAAATGAACTTGTATTAACTCCAAGATTTAATCCTACTAATCAAATGGTTACCTATCTCTCTTATTTTAGAAATATGCCGAGAGTTTATTTGCTTGATATAGAAACTGGAATGCAAGAGGTTGTTGGAAATTTTCCAGGTATGACCTTTGCTCCTAGATTCTCACCAGATGGAAGAAAGATAATTATGAGTTTTGCAGAAGATGGAAATTCAGATATTTATACAATGGATTTAGAAACTAGAGTTGTTGAGAGAATAACAAATCATTCATCAATAGATACTTCTCCTTCTTTTTCACCTGATGGAAAGTATATTGCTTTTAATTCTGACAGAAGTGGTCTTCAACAACTTTATGTCATGAGAAGTGATGGCAGCAATGTAAAAAGAATTACTTTTGGAAAAGGAATTTATGGAACTCCTGTATGGTCTCCAAGAGGTGACTTAATAGCTTTTACTAAAATGCGAAAAGGAAGATTTTATATTGGTGTGATGAGAACCGATGGTTCTGGAGAAAGATTGTTAACCGAAAATTATTATCAAGAGGCTCCATCCTGGTCTCCCAATGGAAGAGTCTTGGTTTTTTATAGAGAAACTAAAGCTGGTTCTAAAGGGGAAGGTTTTTCTGCAACACTTTGGTCAATAGATATAACTGGTTACAATGAGAGAAAACTAAGCACTAAAACAGATGCCTCCGACCCATCTTGGTCTTCATTGCTATCAAAGTGAAGGCATTTTCTATATAATTTAAGGCTTGAATAATGTTTAATAATTTGAAATATTTCGATAATCAACCCAGGGGAAAAAATGACATTTAATAGGAATTTGAAAAATATATTTTTAGTAGTTTTTACAACCTTGATTTTAAGTGCGTGTTCGACAGCTAAAAAATCAGGAGACATGGAAGGCGATGTTTATACTGGCAAAGAGACAGTAAAATATTTAGCTAAAGGTGTTCCAGACAGAGTATTTTTTGCTACGAATAAATCTTCATTAACAACAGCTTCAAGAGCTACTCTTAGAAAACAAGCAACTTATTTAAGAAAAAATAAAAAGCTTAATGTGACAATAGAAGGTCACGCAGACGAAAGAGGAACTAGAGAATACAACTTAGCTCTAGGTGAAAGAAGAGCAAATGCTGCAAGAGATTATTTAATGACTTATGGAATCTCAGGTAAAAGAATTTCTGTAATAAGTTATGGAAAAGAAAAACCTGTTAATCCTGCTTCAAGCACTTTAGCTTGGTCTCAGAATAGAAGATCAGTTACAGTTAAAGTAAATTAATCTTCTTAAAAATTTAAGACCCTTTAATAAATAAACTATTAAAGGGTCTTTTTTTTGCCATTTTGTATATTTAAAGAATCATTATGGATTTAGTTAGAAAAAGTTATTTAATTTTTTTTATAATTTTAACAGTTTCATCAAATTCTTTTTTAAAAGCAGAAGAAGAGGACATACTAATTCAATCAATTAATGATCAACTTCAAGTCTTAATTAAAGATCTAAAAACATTAGAGAAAGCTGTTTATAAAAAATCAGATATAGTTTCATCTTCAACTCAATCTACAATGAAATCTGATGGGCTTAATGAAGATATTTTAACTAAACATCTTTTAAAATTAAATGAAATTGAAGATCAATTTAGAGAACTTACAAATAAGTTTGAAGAAGTTAATTTTAAATTAGATAAATTATCTTCAAGAGTTACAAAAATACAATCAGATAACCAATTAAGATTTTCTGATATTGAAAATAATACAAATACAGAAATAAAAAAAACAAAAGTAAAAAAGGATTTACCTGGATCTAGTCAACCAGCCGACTTTGGAGCAAACCCAGGATATTCTGTTTCTAATTTGCCTCAAAAACAAGAAACTAATTCTATAGAAAGTGCACAAACTGTTATTACAGAAGAAGCTGAAAAAAAAGAATCTTTATTGCCTGATAAACCTCCCCAAGATCAGTATGAATTTGCAGTGAGTTTTATGAAAATAGGAGACTATGAAACTGCGGAATTCGCTTTGAAAGAGTTTATTCAAAAAAATAAAGATCACGATTTAGCAGGGAATGCTCAATACTGGTATGGTGAAACATTTAGAATTAGACAACTTTATTCGGATGCAGCTACGGCATATTTAGATGGTTATCAGAATTATCCAAAAAGTAAAAAGGCCCCAGATAATCTTTTGAAACTTGGAATCACTATGGTTCAATTAGGTGAAAAAGATCAAGGCTGTAAAATGATATCTGGAGTAAAAAAAGAATATCCCAAAGCAAGCAAGTCTGTGTTACAAAAAGCTCAATATGAGCAAAAAAAATTCAAATGTAATTCTTAAAGATAATTTTAGGAATTACGAAGAATTATTTCATATTTATTCAAAATTTAAAAAGCAATTAAGTTCTTTTAAAAAAAAAACTTTTTTAGTTGCTGTATCAGGTGGTCCAGACAGTTTAGCTTTGGCAGCTTTGGCAAAGTCTTATAGCTATGAAAAGAAATGTAGAATTTATTATGCATTAATTGATCATAATATTAGAAAAAATTCATCTAGAGAAGCTCAATCCGTAAAAAGGTTGTTAAAAAAATATGGAATCAGTCTAAATATTTTAAAAAATAAACAATTAATAAAAAAAAATATTCAAAGTCAAGCTAGAGAAATTCGTTACAATTTATTAACAAATTTTTGTAAAAAGAAAAAAATTCAAACTATTTTAACTGCTCATAATTTAGAGGATCAAGTAGAAACATTTTTCATTAGATTATCGAGAGGTAGTGGTTTGGACGGTCTATCTTCCATGAAACAAGTTAATAAGATTAATAAAGATATTCTTTTGGTAAGACCATTATTGGATTTTAAGAAAATTCAATTAATAAAGATATCAAAGATTATATTTGGTAAATTTTATATAGACCCAACAAACAAAGATACAAAATATTTGCGAACTAGAATAAGAAATCTAAAAAATTCCCTTGAAAAAAGTGGAATTAATTATGATCAAATTTTTCGATCGATTAAAAATCTAGCCTCAAGCAGGGATACTCTAGATTTATATTTTAATAGTATTTATAAAGATATGATTGACAAAAAGAGGGACAAGATTTTAATTAATTTAGAGAGTTTTAATTCTCTTAATAAAGAGATGAAAATGAGAGTATTCAAAAAATCAATTAAAGATTTTAGCAATGCCTACTATTCACCGCGCTCAAAAAAGATATTTAACTTAATAAATCAAATTAAAAGAAAAAAAAATACAAAACTCACTCTTGGAGGGTGTATAATTTTGGGGGAGAAAAATCACATAATTTTAAAAAAAGAGAACAAAAATTAGATATTTTTCTAGATTTGTTACATTTTGACTTATTTATAACCTAATTGTGGTTAAGATATACTTGTTATATAAAATATAATGCTTATTTAAACTATATGAATTTAAAAAATTTAATTATGTGGGTAATAATAGTCTTACTTTCAGTAGGGTTATTTAATATGTTTCAGGATCCACAAAAAATAAATGCTGAGAAGAATAAACTTCCTTTTTCTAACTTTCTAAATGAAGTTGAGGCTGGAAGAGTGGTTGAAGTTCAAATACAAGGAAATAATATTTCTGGGGTTTTATCTGATGGAAAAACTTTCAACACTTATTCTCCAAATTATCCAGAATTAGTAGAAAAATTATCTTCTAAGAATATAAGTATTAATGCTACTCCTTTAGAAGATAAGATGCCTTCACTTTTAGGTATTTTATTATCATGGTTCCCAATGTTATTGCTTATCGGAGTTTGGATTTTCTTTATGCGTCAAATGCAGGGAGGAAAAGGTGGAGCAATGGGTTTTGGAAGGTCGAAAGCAAAATTATTAAATGAAGCTCAAGGCAAAGTTACTTTCAATGATGTAGCAGGAGTAGAAGAAGCAAAAGAAGAAGTTGAAGAGATAGTTGAATTTTTAAAAGATCCAAAAAAATTTAGTAGACTAGGTGGAAAGATTCCGAAAGGAGCATTGTTAATAGGCCCTCCAGGAACTGGAAAAACTTTATTAGCAAAAGCAATTGCTGGTGAAGCTAATGTGCCTTTCTTTTCTATTTCTGGATCAGATTTTGTAGAAATGTTTGTTGGAGTAGGAGCGTCAAGAGTTAGAGATATGTTCGAACAAGGAAAAAAACATTCACCGTGTATAATATTTATTGATGAAATTGATGCAGTAGGAAGAAGTAGAGGAGCAGGTCTTGGTGGAGGTAATGATGAAAGAGAACAAACTCTTAACCAGCTTTTAGTTGAGATGGATGGTTTTGATACCAACGAAGGAATTATTTTAATTGCAGCAACAAACAGACCAGATGTTTTAGATCCAGCCTTATTAAGGCCAGGGAGATTTGATAGACAAGTCGTAGTTGCTAATCCAGATATTATTGGAAGAGAAGCAATTTTAAAGGTTCACGTTAAAAAAATAAGTATTGGTCCTGATGTAAAATTAAGAACTATAGCAAGAGGCACTCCAGGATTTTCTGGAGCAGATTTGGCCAATCTAGTAAATGAGTCTGCTTTATTAGCTGCAAGAAAAAATAAAAGAGTAGTTACAATGTCAGACGTAGAAGAAGCTAAAGATAAAGTAATGATGGGAGCAGAAAGAAGATCAATGGTTATGACAGAAGAAGAAAAAAAACTTACTGCCTATCATGAAGCTGGTCATGCCATAGTAACTTTGAATGAAAAAGCAGCTCATCCGATACATAAAGCAACAATAATACCTAGAGGTAGAGCATTAGGAATGGTAATGCAATTACCAGAAAGAGACGAGCTTTCACAAACTAGAGAACAATTGCATGCACAAATGGCTATAGCTATGGGAGGTAGAGTAGCCGAGGAAATAATTTTTGGTCACGACAAAGTAACTACTGGAGCATCTAGTGATATTGAACAAGCGACAAAAAGAGCTAGAGCTATGGTAATGAGAGCAGGTTTGAGTAAAGAACTCGGCCCAGTTCTTTATGGAGAGAATGAAGAAGAGGTATTTCTTGGAAGATCAGTAGCAAGACAACAGAATATGTCTGAAGAAACTGCAAAAAAAGTAGATGCAGAAATAAGAAAATTTGTTGAAATGGGATACGAAAGAGCTAAAAAAGTTCTTACGGACAAAATTGATGATCTTCACAAACTTGCAAAGGCTCTTTTGATATACGAAACTTTATCTGGAGACGAGATAAGAGATTTAGTCTTAAAAAACATAAAACCAACGAGATCTTTTAAAGAGGATGAACAGGATGATGGTAAATCATCATCAGCTCTTGGTTCATTAGGTTTAAAACCAAAACCCGCAATCTAAATAAGCATGACAAAATATTACACAAGAGCGTGTAATTTTTATTATGGTATTAACGCAAAGGAACTAATCAAAAAAAAGCTAGCTTTACCACTTTGTGGCAATACAAATATTGCTTTTGATAAAGTAGAAATTACTATAAGAAAAAAACATAAAGTTTCATCTAAGATGATTAATCTTAAAAAGATTGATACTTTAAGCACTTCCTCTAGAAAAAAAGTTAAGCAAGATTTAAAAAAGATAGTTTTGAAAAGAAAAAATTTTTTAAAGAATGTAAACTTTTTAGAGCCATCGATTATGGGGATTTTAAATTTAACTCCAGATAGTTTTTCAGATGGAGGAAAATTTAATAATCAAAGAAAAGCAAAAAATCATATTTTTAATATGATAAAAGCTGGAGCAAACATCATCGATATAGGAGGTGAGTCTACTAGACCTGGTTCAAAAACAGTTTTAACAAATATGGAATGGAAAAGAATTGAGAATGTTGTAAAAAATTTTAAAAAAAAACATAAGAAAACTTGTTTGTCCATAGACACTAGAAAATCAGAAGTAATGGTTAAAGCAATAAAATATCGTGCAGATTTAATTAATGATGTTTCCGGCTTTAATTATGATAGTCAATCTTTATCAAAATTAAAAAAATTTAACATTGCAAAAGTTCTTCATCATATGCAAGGCACACCTAAAACTATGCAAAAAAGTCCAAAATACAAAAATGTTTTATTAGATATTTATGATTTTTTTGAAAAAAGTATAAAAAAAATTCATAATAAAAAAATAGTTATAGATCCTGGCATTGGTTTTGGTAAAAATTTGAAACATAATTTGACTTTAATTTCAAAGATATCTTTGTTTCATAGTCTTGGGCTACCTATATTGATAGGCACCTCTAGAAAAAGATTTATTAGTCAAATTTCTGGTGTTAATGATAGTGAGGAAAGAATTGGAGGAACTATTGCTTCTGTTTTATATTTGTTATCTCAGGGAGTTCAGATTTTTAGAGTACACAATGTTAATGAAGTCAAACAAGGAATTTTAGTATTTAGGAAAATTTTATCTAATCTTAAAAATTAATGAAAAACAAATATTTTGGAACCGATGGAATTCGAGGGACTGTTAATCAAGGAAATATTACTGGTGAAAAATTTTTTAAATTTGGTTTAGCTTCTGGAACATATTTTAAGAATCAAAAAAAATCTAAACAAGTTGCAATTATAGCTAAAGATACCAGGCTATCAGGATATACTCTGGAACCCGCATTAGTATCTGGTTTAGTATCTGGAGGAATGCATGTTTTTACATTAGGACCATTACCAACAAATGGCCTTGCAATGTTAACAAAGTCTATGAAAGCTAATATGGGGATTATGATTACTGCTTCTCATAATCCTTATCATGATAACGGTCTTAAATTGTTTGGACCAGATGGTATGAAATTATCCGATCAGATAGAAAAAAAAATTGAAAAACTTATTGATGCAAAAAACACAAAACAACTTACTAACCCCAAATCACTAGGGAGAGTTAAAAGATTAGAAGATGGAAATGATAAATATATTAATATTTTAAGAAAAAATTTTCCAAAAAACTTTCATTTAAAAGGCACAAAAATAGTTCTGGATTGTGCTAATGGAGCTGGATATAAGGCTGCTCCAAAATTGTTAAAAGAGCTAGGAGCAAAAGTAATATCTTTAGGCATAAACCCTAACGGTTTTAATATTAACGAGAAGTGTGGTTCTATGAATCCCTCTAAAATCAGATCAGCTGTTAAAAAATTTAAAGCTCATGTTGGAATTTCGTTTGATGGAGATGCTGACAGAATTATTATGTGTGATGAAAAAGGAAAGCTTATAGATGGAGATCAAATTATTGCTATGTTAGCTAGAAGATGGAAGTCAAAAAAAATTTTAAGAGGAGGAGTAGTAGGAACTCTGATGTCTAATTATGGTTTGGAAAATTTTTTAAGAGAAGAAAAGATAAAATTTCATAGGTCCAAAGTAGGGGACAGATACGTCAAAGAAAAAATGAAGAAGTTTAATTTTAATTTAGGTGGAGAACAGTCTGGACATATAATTTTAGGAAAGTTTGCAACCACTGGAGACGGATTAATGGTAGCTTTAGAAGTTTTATTTTCTTTAAGGAAAAGAAAAAAAGCAAGTAAATTATTAAATGTCTTTAAACCTTTACCTCAAATTTTAGAAAATATTATTGTTAAAGATAAAAATATAATTAACAAAACTAAATGTAAAAATGCAATTAAAAAAGCTAATAAGCTTATGAGTAATAATGGAAGAATTTTAGTTAGAAAATCTGGAACTGAACCTAAAATTAGAGTCATGGCTGAGTCACATAATAAAAGTTTAATTTTAAAATGCATCAAAACAATTAAACAATCAATAAAAAATTGAAAATCAAATCTAAAATTTTAATAATCGCTGGTTCTGATTCTTCAGGGGGAGCAGGAATCCAGGCAGATATTAAAACAGTTACCGCACTAGGTTGCTATGCAATGACCGCAGTAACTGCTGTTACAATTCAAAACACAAAAGGATTAACAGCTGTTATTCCTATCAAACCTAAAGAGATATCAAGTCAAATTCTTTTTACATGTAAAGATATAAAACCTAATGGAATAAAGATTGGTATGCTTCATTCGTCTCAAGTGATTAAATCTGTAGCAAATACCTTAAAGAGAATAAAAGCTACTAATATAGTTTTAGACCCTGTTATGGTTGCTAAAGGTGGGGCTAGATTAATCAGTCAATCAGCAATTAAAACTTTAAAAGATAGATTGATAAAAAAAGCTTATTTGATAACACCAAACATTCCTGAAGCAGAAGTTTTAACAAATATAAAAATCAAAAGCCTCAAGGATATGATTCATGCTGCCAATATTTTGCTGAAGTTAGGAGCTAAGAATATTTTATTGAAAGGAGGCCATAGAAAATCAAAATATATGCAAGATATTCTTTTAAATAGAAAAGAGATCATCATTTTTAAAAACAAAAAAATTAAAACTAAAAATACTCATGGAACTGGTTGTACTTTATCTAGTGCAATTGCAACATTTTTATCATGTGGAAAACCTTTAAAGAAATCCTGTGAGTTAGGAATTAAATATGTTAACCAAGCTATAGGATCTAATCCTAATTATGGTAAAGGACATGGCCCTATAAACCATTTAAACTCAATAATAATAAATAAAAAATTTAGATAATGAAAAATGTAGTTGTAGTAGGTTCGCAGTGGGGAGATGAAGGCAAAGGAAAAATAGTTGACTGGTTATCTAGTGAAGCTGATGTAGTTGTACGTTTTCAAGGAGGACATAATGCTGGACATACTTTAGTTATTGACAAAAAAGTTTTTAAGTTAAGACTGCTACCTTCCGGTATAGTTAGAGTTGGAAAGATTTCAGTTTTGGGTAATGGCGTAGTTATAGATCCTTGGGCTTTACTAGATGAGATTAATGAAATTAAAAAAAAAGGAATAAATGTAAGTCCAGACAATTTTATGATTTCAGAGTCTGCGTCTTTAATACTCCCATTTCATAAAGAAATGGATGAAATAAGAGAAGATGCTGCAGGTAAAAGTAAAATTGGAACGACAAGGAGAGGCATTGGACCTTGTTATGAAGACAAAGTTGGAAGACGCTCTATTCGCGTGATGGACTTAAGATCAAAAAGTAATCTAGATAGAAGATTGGAAAATGTTTTATTACACCACAACGCTATTAGAAAAGGTTTAAAAAAAAAGGTTTATAAAAAAGATATTCTTAAAAAAAAATTATTAAAAATTGCTCCTGACATTTTAAAATTTGCGCAACCTGTTTGGTTAAAATTAGATGAATTTATAAAAGATAGAAAAAAAATATTATTTGAGGGAGCTCAAGGAATACTTCTAGACGTAGACCATGGAACCTATCCTTATGTTACTTCATCTAATACAGTTCCTGCAATGGCTGCAACAGGATCTGGATTGGGGCCTAATAATATAAATTATGTCTTAGGCATAACAAAAGCCTATACAACCAGAGTTGGTAGCGGGCCTTTTCCCACTGAACTTAAAAATAAGATAGGTGAAAGCTTAGGTAAAAGAGGAAAAGAGTTTGGAACTGTTACTGCAAGAAAGAGGAGATGTGGTTGGTTTGATGGAGTTTTAGTTCGTCAAACAATCAAAATTGCAGGCATAAATGCGATTGCGTTAACTAAACTAGATGTTTTAGATGAATTAGATGAAATTAAAATGTGCGTAGATTATGAATTAAATGGAAAAAAAATAAATTATTTACCTACATCTTCTGAAGATCAATCTAAAATTAAACCTATTTATAAAACTTTCCCAGGATGGAAAACTTCAACTCAAGGCGTAAGAAACATTAAAGATTTACCAGAAAAAGCTAAAAACTACATCTATGCTTTAGAAGATTTTATTGGTGCTAAGGTTTCAAGTATTTCTACAAGTCCAGAAAGAGACGATACAATTTTAATTGAAGATCCTTTTAAAGTTTAATTTGCAGGTAGTAAATTTTTTGATTTACTAGCATTAATCATAGATTTCTGTAATTTTTCAAAAGCTTTAGTTTCTATTTGTCTTATTCTTTCTCTGCTAATTTTGTATTTCTTACTTAATTCTTCTAAAGTTTTTGGATTTTCAGAAAGTCTTCGCTCATTAATAATTTCTTTTTCTCTATCATCTAAAATTTTCATTGCACTATTCAACAATTCTTTTTTGTCATCATATTCTTGTTTTTGAGAAACTATTAATTCTTGATCCAAACTTTTATCGACCAACCAATCTTGCCATTCATCTGTTTCACCACTTTTAATTGGATCATTTAAAGATTCTTCTTTTCCCATCATTCTTCTGTTCATGTTTACTACTTCTTCGGAGTTAACATCTAGTCTCTTTGAAATTTCATCAACTTGTTCATCTTTTAAATCACCTTCCTGACCAGGAGCTATTTGATTTTTAAGTTTCTTTAAATTAAAAAAAAGTTTTTTTTGAGCAGTTGTAGTTCCCATTTTAACTAGACTCCAAGATCTTAAAACATATTCTTGTATTGACGCTTTAATCCACCACATTGCATAAGTAGCTAGTCTAAAACCTTTATCTGGGTCAAATTTTTTTACAGCTTGCATTAAACCTATATTTCCCTCTGATATTAATTCATTTACAGGCAATCCATATCCGCGATAACCCATAGCAATTTTTGCAACTAACCTTAAGTGGCTGGTAACTAATTTATGAGCAGACTGCAAATTTCCATTCTCTCTCCAATTTTTTGCTAACATATATTCCTCTTCAGCGTCCAACATTGGAAATTTTTTGATTTGAGCTAAATACAAAGAAAGACCTCCCACTGTAGGGGTAGGCAAATTACTTATCGTTTTTTCTTTACTCATATTTTTGATTTATATATTAAAATTTATTTTTCAACCAGAGAGATTTTTTAATAATTCCAACAATTTCTTAAAATCATTAGGTAATTCAGACTCAAAATTAACCCTTTTATTTTTGGAAGGATGAATAAAACCTAAACTTTTTGCATGCAGAGCTTGACCGTTAAGAACAGAAAGTTTTTCAAAAAAATCTTCATTTATTTTTTTAAATTTGATATTTTTTTTTCCATATTGATTATCACCTAGTAAAGATGTGCCTTTGTATTTCATATGCACTCTTATCTGATGTGTTCTTCCAGTTTCCAATTCACATTCAATTAAACTAATTTTTGGAATATCTTTTATATTAAACACTTTAATTGTTTTATAATTTGTAATTGCTTTTTTTCCATTAAAATCACTAACCATCATTAACTGCCTATTTTTTTTATTTCTAGCAATTAATGTCTCTATTCGACCTTGCAGCGGTCTTATAATTCCCCAGACTAAGCATAAATATTTTCTTTTAATAGAATGTTCACTAAATTGTTTTCCAAGATTTGAGTGAGATAAATTATTTTTTGCAATTACTAATAAGCCACTAGTTTCTTTATCTATTCTATGGACTATTCCAGGTCTTAATTCACCATTAATATTAGATAATTTATTTTTATATTTATAAACTAACGCATTTGCTAAAGTATTTTCATAATTACTAGCACCTGGATGGACAACCATTCCTTTTGGCTTATTTATAATCAAAATATCTTTATCTTCAAAACGAATATCTAATTTAATTTTGCTGGGCAATAATTTATCTGAGCTTTTAATTAAAAATTCAACTATTACTGAGTCATTGGTCTTAACTTTTTTTGATGGTGAATCAGTTATTTTTTTATTGATTTTTACATTGTTAGACTCAATAATTTTTTTGATATTTGATCTCGTCAAATGGTATATTTGTTCTGATAAAAAAATATCTAGTCTTTTACCATTATCTTTTTTTCTTACTAAGAATTTCATTGAGTTATTCATGATTTAATTTAGATTATAGCCAAATGCGTTCGTAGCTCAACTGGATAGAGCGCCTGACTTCGGATCAGGAGGTTGAGGGTTCAAATCCTTCCGGGCGCACCACAAATTAGATAATCCATTTTTTTAATTTATCTTTATTTTCAAGAATATATTTTGGAAACGATGAATCAACTTCTATTTTCTTTAAGTTATAACCTCTTTCAAAAATATCTTGTCCTTTTTTAATTTTCAAACTTATATTTTCTTCATTTGCTATATCATCTTTATTAAATTCTCCGTGAGCGAATGATTTTATTTTTTTTGATATATTTTCTGGAGTCTGAAGATAGGCAAAATGCCAGCCTCCATTTTTAATTATCTGTAAATTTCTTGTTTTATCAATTCTCCAAAAAGAATATTTCTTAAATTTTAAATTTCTTAACCATTGAGGGGATTTAAAATTTTTTTTTAAACAAATTTTTGATCCATGCCAATTATTTTCTTTTAAATTTAGAAAGTTCAATTTGTACATAAACATTTTTTGAGAAAAAACAGCATACTTGTTTTTATCATATTCATTAAGTTTATTTAGATCAGGTATTTCATCTACGTCTGATAAAATAATTAAATCATTATCATTAGCATCCTTTAAACCTTTCATAATAGAATTTCTTTGGTGTTGTTCTACTAAAGATTCACCGCCTTCATGAGGTTTTTTTATGTTTTCAGGAGTATCATCTACTACAATATAATTTATTTTATCTTTAAATTTTTTATATTTATTAATATCGAAATGTAATTTTTTTTGTTTCCCTTGATGGTTAACTGTGGACTCCACTATTACAAATTTATCTACGAATTCATTTAAAATATTAAACCTCAAATCGACTATATAATCTTCGTTAAAATATTGGAAGCAGTCAAATATTGCCATATATTTTTAATTAAAGTACCTGTCTTCAGTTTTCATATAAAACTCAGAATGTCCTAAATTTAGGATTTTAGAAACTTTTTTTAAAAGTTTTATTTGGCCAGTTATAAGCATTAAACTAATAAATTCTTTCTCTTTTTCGACGATTAATTTCTTTCCAGATTCTATTAAAAAATTTGGGATAAATATCATGTCCATCTCTGCAGGGGTTCTTGTAATATGAGGTCCTATTTTTTGCCAATCAGAAACTATATATCCTAATTTATACAAAAGATCTGTTACTTCTGTCCAGGCAGGTTCTTTTTTGTACATCGGAAATATCTGAACTTCACATTTTATGATTAGAGGCCTATAACTTTCTAAACCTTTTAGAATTTCTAATTCAGCTCCTTGAGTATCGATCTTTAAATAGTCTAATGTATTAATATTTAATTCTTTTAGACTTGAAGACAAAGTATCACATTCAACCATTTCAGTTTTACTTACATCAAATAAATGAAAGTCTTTTTCTTTAAAACCATAAATTGTTAATGATTTTTTATTAGGTTCATACATCGAAGAACTTTGAGGTCTTTTGCTGAGAATATAAAGTTTTCTTACGCCTTTAGAACTCCAAAGTCCTTTATTAATGGTATGTTTGCTTTGTTCACCTTGTAAAGAATTTTTTAATGGATCAACCAAGATAGTCTCGAAGTATTTATTATATTTATCTGGAAAAAATTTATCTGAATTAAATCCTCCTTGAGCTCCCACATCTAGACCAATTAATTTTTTATTTTTTAGCAATACTTCAATATTTTTTTGAAAATTATATGTGTTGTTTGCGTTAATTTTTTTATCTTTAAGAAAATTTATTGTTCTTGTATTAGCCTTTAATAATTGAAGAATTTTATGTAAAAATGGTAATAATAGTTTCGTTATACTTATTCTTATTTTTCTTAGAAACATAAAAGATTTTTTATTTTTTCGTAAATGTTGCTATACCTATTTTATTACCTTCAATTATTGATGATGAGCAATGTAAATGAGTTCTATCAAAAATCAACATTGAACCAACTTCCCATTCATAAATCAGCTCTACTTCTAAACCTTTTAAATTATTTATATTTTCATGTTTTAAATATTTTGTGTGTATTTCTTTATCAAACGGTTTATCACCGTATAAGTTTAAATGCTCAGATGATCTTTTATTTTGTCCATAACCTAAATTTTTTTTTTTCAATTCTTCAGGGTCTTGAGTAAAACTAGTTGAACCTTCATAGAATCTGTTTTTAAAAATTACTGTGCTACCAACAGAAGTTAGAGGAATTAGGCTTTGTTTGTAAATTTGATTTTTTAATTCAAAACCACCATCTACGTGTAAACCGATCGGAGCACGACTTTCTTGTATAAGTCCAAAAATATCTTTACCATTCTCATCTTGAAGATTATCCATTTTAAAATCTCCAATTTCTTTTTTAAGTCTTTCACAAAATATTTTTTCTAATTTTTCATTATAGCCTTGTAACCATCTTTTTTTGATAACATTTTGTTTTTTGTTATGAACTGTGGTTGGAAGATCTCTAAATAATTTTAAAAATTCCCCAATTTCTTCTTTATTATATAAATTTTTTATTACTTTTGGAGATGATTCAAGTTTCTTTATTTCTTTAATTCTTTCATTCATTTTTATTATTCACCCATGTTTATTAATGTTCCTCTTTGCTTGGCTCCTAAATAAGAAGAATAAAAAATTATAACACCTAAAATAAAATAAACTATAGATATAGATATTGATTTAATTATGTCGAAATAATTAACTGTATTATTTAATAGAATATTTCTCATTTCTTCAAATATATGAACCAAAGGAAGACCTTTTGCTAAAATTTGAAGAGAATAAGGTAAAATTTCTATAGGATAATATATGCACCCTAAAGGAGCTAAAAAAAATAAACTTGCCCATGCAATGTTCTCAAATGAAGGGCCAAATCTTAATAATCCTGAAGTTACTAAAAGTCCTAAAGTAACACCAAAAAGATATAACGGTAATAATAAAAATAATAGTGGCAATCCGAGTTTAAAAACTGAAACGCCAAAAAGAGGTATTGCCAAAATTGCAGCAGGAACTAAACCAATAAGTGCTCTTAAAATTGCTGTTAATGTAAGGGAAGTAATAATTTCGCTTATTCTAATTGGTGCTATAAACAAATTTGTAAAATTTCTACTCCAAATTTCCTCCAAAAACATCATATTAAAACTTATACTAACTCTAAATAGGAAGTCATATAATATTGCAGCAGTCAAAATAATGCCTACCGTGTTGCTATAATAATCAGAACTTAAAGTAAAAAATTTAGATATAAAACCCCAAAGAAAAATCTGAACTGTCGGCCAGTAAATTAAATCTATAATTCTTGGTAAAGAGTTACTTATTAAATAAATATGTCTAAGTCCTAAAGCGTAAATTTTACTGAAGTTCATCTCTGCTCCTAGCTAGTTTGAGAAACGTTTCTTCAAGATTATTCCTTCCATGTTTCTTGATTATTTCATTACAAGTTCCTCTATCTATGATTTTTCCTTTCTTCATCATTATTATACTGTCACAAAGCCTCTCAACTTCATTCATATTGTGAGAAGCAAGAAGAATAGTGACTTGATTTTTTGCTCTATATTCTTGAATATAACTTCTTACAAAGTCACCAATATCGGGATCTAGACTTGCAGTTGGTTCATCTAAAAGTAAAATTTCTGGTTTGTTAATTAATGATTTAGCTAAGGACACTCTATTTTTTTGTCCAGATGATAACTCTCCAGTTTTTCTTTTAAAAAAATTTTTAATGTCTAAATCTTCTGATATTTCTAATATTCGTTCACTCAAGTTTTTAACTCCGTACAATCTTCCATATACTTCTAAATTTTGCTTTACTGTCAGTTTTTTTGGTAGTTCAATGTATGGAGAGCAAAAATTTATTCTAGCTAATATATCATCTCTCTTAAAAGAGACTAAATTTTTATTATCTATAATTATTTCACCTTCAGAAGGCTCAATTAGACCAAGCATCATACCAATGGACGTAGTTTTTCCACATCCATTTGGTCCTAATAAACCTACAGTTTTATTTTTCTCAATATGAAAATTAATTTTGTCTACTGCCAAATTTTTTTTAAATACTTTAGAAAGATTTTTAACTTGAATAAACATTTAATTTGCAGCCCTTTTTAATCGATCATTTATTGCTATACCTGCATCTACGTTTGGTATTTTCACAACATAAATCTTTTTAAATCTTAGTTTTTTTATTTTTCTGAAAGTTTTGTATAAATTAGATGCAGCTTCTTTCAAGTCTGATTTTTTACTCAGATTGAAATAATTTATCTTATTCTTGTATTTTTTTCCAAATGTAATTAAAGCAGAATTTTTATCCGCCCTTTTTTGATTTAATAATACTGGAATACCAGGCGAGTAATGTTTTTTTAGCATACCAGGTGAACTAATTTTTGAACTTTTTCTAATAATATTAATTTTTAAAAATTTATTAATTGTTTTAATTCCAATTATTCCAGGTCTTAAAATTTTTGGTTTTCCAATTAAGCTAACTACCGTAGATTCAATCCCAATTTTTGACTTTCCACTATTAATAATAATTTTAATCTTTTTTTTAAATTCATCTGATACATCCATGGCATTTACTGGGCTTATTCCTGAAGACAAATTAGCACTGGGCATAGCTAAAGGAAAATTAAGTTTTTTAAGAATAGATCTAGTCGTCTTATGGTTTGGAAATCTAATCGCAACTGTATTTAATCTTGCAGTGACAGAAGGTTGAATTTTTGATCTATCTTTTTTTTTTAAAACAAAAGTAATAGGTCCTGGGCAAAATTTTTTATACAATTTATAAAAATTTGGATTAAAAATCACGTCTTGATGAGCATCTTTATAATTTAAATAATGTACGATTAATGGATTTTTTTTTGGTCTTTTTTTTAGGTTATATATTTTTTGGACAGCTACCTTTGAGTAAGCATTTCCAGCTAATCCATAAACTGTTTCCGTAGGTAAACCGACTACATTTCCCTTTTTTAAATTAGCAATAGATTTGTTAAGAGTTTTTTTATTAAAAGTAAATATATTTGAATAGATATTTTTCATAATATTATTATTATAAGACCAATGAAAAATGAAAATATTCCAGCTGACGTTAAAAGTAAATCATTAAAAGAAGCAAGAGATGAAATTAAAGACATTTTAAATAAACTTGAAAGTAAAGATGCGGATCTTAGTAGTTCTATTGATGACTACAAAAGGTTGATCCAGCTAAATAATCATATTGACCTATTATTCAAAAAAAAAGTTAAAGAAATTTCATCGATTGGAAAAAAAATTAAAAAAAATGATAAAAACTAGATTAATTAAAAATTCAAAAAAAATCGACAAGTTTTTAATTAAATATTTAAACAGACAAGATAGATCTTTATTAATCAATCCTATGAAGTACGGAGTTATATCTGGAGGAAAAAAAGTAAGGTCTACAATTATATTAAGTGCAGGAAAACTATTTAATTTAGATCAAAAAAAACTAATTAATATTTGTGCTTCTGTAGAGTGTATTCATTCGTATTCTTTAATTCATGACGACCTTCCTTGTATGGACAATGACTCTATTAGAAGAGGAAAGCCATCAACGCATATAAAATTTGGTGAGGCATCTGCTGTATTAGCAGGTAACTCTTTGTTGACTTTAGCATTTGAAATTATTGCAGATAAAAGATACTTGCTTAATCCAAAATTGAAAAATGAGATTATAAACTCACTAGCTTTTTGTTCAGGTCACACAGGTATAGCTGGAGGGCAAGAACTTGATCTTAAATTTGAAAATAAGAAAAAAAATTTAAAACAAATTATATTGATGCAAAAGAAAAAAACAGGAAAATTATTTAGTTTTTGTCTTTATGCTGTAGGAGTGTTGGCAAAAAAAGATAACAAGGAAAAAAAATTTTTAAGTGTTTTAGGAGAAGAAATAGGACTCTTATTTCAGCTCGCAGATGATTTTTTGGATGTAAAAGGTTCAAAAAAATTAGTTGGAAAACCTATAAAAAAAGATAAAAAAAAAGGTAAATCAACATTAGTTAATTTAATGGGATATGAAAAAGCACATAATTATGCAAATAATCTTAAGAAAAAAATATTGCTTAAATTAAAAAAACATGGAAAAAAAGCAAAAGATTTATCGGATATAATAGAATTTATACTTAAAAGAAATTTTTAATGACAAGGTTAATTAGACAAATAAATTTTCCATCGGATTTGAGAACGTTTAAGAAAGATCAACTTAGACAAATATCAGATGAGCTAAGAGATGAATTAATTGATGTAGTATCAGAAACTGGAGGTCATCTCGGAGCTGGTTTGGGCGTAGTAGAATTAACGATAGCTTTACATTATGTCTTTAATACTCCAAAAGATAAATTAGTTTGGGATGTAAGCCACCAATGCTATCCGCATAAAATTATAACTGGAAGAAGAGATAGAATTAAAACTTTAAGAAAAGGAGGTGGTTTGTCAGGATTTACCAAAAGATCTGAAAGTGAGTACGATCCATTTGGAGCAGCTCATAGTTCAACCTCTATCTCTTCAACTCTTGGTATGGCAGTAGCTAAAAAGTTATCAAATAATAATAATAATGTAATTGCAGTTATAGGAGATGGTGCTATGAGCGCTGGTATGGCCTATGAAGCCATGAATAATGCTGGCGCATTAAAATCTAAACTTATAGTAGTCCTAAACGATAATGATATGTCTATAGCAAAACCTGTAGGAGCTATGAGCAAGTATCTTGCAAAACTTTTATCAGGAAAATTATATTTTAGTTTTAGAGAAACAGTCAAAATGGTTATTTCTGCTTTTTCAAAAAGATTTAGTCAAAAAGCAGGAAAAGCAGAAGATTTACTTAGAGGCATTGTAACTGGAGGAACTTTATTTAGCGAATTAGGTTTTTACTACATTGGTCCTGTAGATGGACATGATGTTGATAATCTAGTTCAGATATTTGAAAATGTTAAAAATTCAAATCATCAAGGTCCAGTATTAATTCATGTTAGAACTCAAAAGGGAAAAGGATATAAACCAGCCGAAGATTCAGGTGATAAATATCATGGAGTATCTAAGTTTAATATAGCCACTGGTGAGCAAAGCAAGTCTAAATCAAACTCTCCTTCTTATACCAAAGTTTTTGCTGAAACTTTGATTAAACATGCTGAACAAGATACTAAAATTATTGGAATTACTGGAGCTATGCCCTCAGGAACAGGGCTAAACCTATTTGAAAAAAAATTTCCTGATAGAACTTTTGATGTTGGAATAGCTGAACAGCATGCTGTAACTTTTGCTGCAGGTTTAGCAACAGAAGGATATAAGCCGTATGCTGCGATTTATTCTACTTTTCTTCAAAGAGCTTATGATCAAGTTGTTCACGACGTTGCTATTCAATCATTGCCAGTTAGATTTGCAATAGATAGAGCGGGTCTCGTTGGTGCTGATGGCCCTACACATGCAGGCTCATTTGATATTACATATTTATCTACTTTACCCAACTTTATAGTCATGGCCGCTAGCGATGAGTCTGAATTAGTAAAAATGATAAATACTTCAGTTCATATAAACGATCGACCCTTAGCATTTAGATATCCAAGAGGAAATGGAGTTGGAACTGAAATACCTTCAATTAATGAAGTGTTAGAAATTGGAAAAGGTAGAATTATTAAAGAAGGAAAAAAAGCTGCAATTTTAAACTTTGGAACTAGATTAGAGGAATGTAAAAAAGCTTCAGAGATACTGTCCAAAAAAGGAATAGATATTTCCATTATAGATGCAAGATTTGCCAAGCCCTTAGATGAAAAATTAATTATGGAAGTTGCAAATAATCATGAAGTCTTGGTTTCAATTGAGGAAGGTTCAGTTGGAGGGTTCGGCTCTCATGTAATGCAGTTTTTATCTAATAGAGGAGTATTTGATAGAGGATTGAAATTTAGATCTATGATTTTACCTGATTTATTTATTGACCAAGATACTCCAGAAAAAATGTATGAGAAAGCTGGACTAGACAGCTTATCGATTGCAAATAGAATCGAAGAAACTTTAAATTCAAATATTATTTTAGCTAAAAATAAAAATAAGATATCTAATTAACCACACTGAGCTCGATGCATTAGAAGATGATCAAGAATAACGCAGCTCATCATTGCTTCTCCAATAGGAACTGCTCTTATTCCAACACAGGGGTCGTGTCTTCCTTTAACAGAAATTTTTGTATTTTTACCTTTCTTATCTATAGTCTCTCTACTAGTTAAAATTGATGAAGTCGGTTTTACCGCAAAAGAAGCAATAATATCTTGACCAGAGGAAATTCCACCTAAAATTCCACCTGCATGATTAGTCCTGAATTTTACTTTTCCAGCTTTTTTTCTTATCTCATCTGAATTTTCTTCACCACTTAAAAAAGCTGCATTCATTCCAGATCCAATATTCACTCCTTTAACAGCATTTATACTCATAAGAGCTGCAGCAATATCCGTATCCAACTTTGAGTAGACTGGAGCACCCAACCCTACAGGAACTCCAGATGCTCTTAATTCTATTACCGCTCCACATGAAGAACCTGCTTTTCTTACTGCTAAAAGATATTTTTCCCATAATTTTATTGATTTTTTATCAGGGCAGAAAAAAGGATTTTTTCTAATTTCAGAGTCTTTCCAATTTTGTTTATTGCATGACATTAGCCCTAATTGTGTTACTGCTCCAATGATATTAAATTTCATTCCTAAAGTTTTTTTTAAAACTATTTTAGCTACGGCTCCAGCTGCAACTCTACAAGCAGTCTCTCTTGCTGACTGTCTTCCACCACCTCTAAAATCTCTGATACCATATTTTTTAAAATAAGTGTAATCAGCATGTCCAGGTCTAAATTTGTTTTTAATCGTTTCATAATCTCTAGATTTTTTATCTTCATTGTAAATTATAATTGAAATTGGTGTCCCAGTCGTTTTGCCCCCAAACACTCCAGAGAGAATAATCACTTTATCTGACTCTTTTCTTTGAGTGGTAAATTTAGACTGTCCTGGCCTACGTCTATCCATGTCTTTTTGGATATCTTTCTCAGATATAGGGATATTAGGAGGACAGCCGTCAATTACACAGCCAATTGCAGGACCATGAGACTCGCCCCATGTAGTAAATCTAAATATTTTTCCAAAAGTATTAAAAGACATAGTTATTTAATGTATAAATTATTTTATAGAATATATGAATCAAAAAAATGGCAAAAATTCACTTGGAATAGATAGTTGTTTCGAAGAAGCAGATAATCCTATCGATTTGTTCAAAAAATGGTTTTCTGAAGCGGAGAAGAAGGAAATAAACGATCCAAATGCAGTTACCTTAGCAACCTCTAACAAAATGAATCAGCCAAATGCAAGAATGGTTTTGCTCAAAGGGTTAAGCGATAAAGGTTTTGTCTTTTATACAAATTTTAATAGCAAAAAAGGAGGTGAGCTAAAAAGTAACCAGAAAGCTTCAATGTGCTTTCATTGGAAAAGTTTGAGAAGACAGGTAAGAATATTAGGAAAAGTTGAGGAAGTAACATCTAAGGAAGCTGATGATTATTATAATTCAAGACCTTATAAGAATAAAATAGGCGCATGGGCTTCATCTCAGTCTCAAGTTTTAGATAAGAGGGAAACTTTTTTAGAAAAAATAAAAGAATTTGAAAAAAAATATCCAGACACTAAAGATGTACCAAGACCACCGAATTGGTCCGGATGGAGATTATTGCCGAATGAAATTGAATTTTGGTTAGATGGTGAAGGCAGAATTCATGAAAGATTGAATTATAAAAAATCTAACAACAATTGGATCAAAGAACTTCTTTATCCTTAAAAAGATCTATTAAGACTGAAGCTAGTTAGATTTTGGAGAATTTTTTTTTCTTCATTATCTGGAAAAATTCCTAAAGAGTCATAAGATACATTAACAAAATATTCAGCTCTTTTTAAACTTGCTTCAACAGCTTTATATTTATAAATCAAAGCCAGCGTTTCGCTAAAGTCTTCTTCATTTCTTTTCTTTTTTTTTAAAACGTCAGATAAAAAAACTCTTTCTTCTTCATTGCCTTTTTGAAACACTATAATTAAAGGAAGAGTTACTTTTCCTTCAAAAAAGTCTTTACCGATTTCTTTTCCAAAAAACTTATCTTTTCCATAATAATCAAGAGCATCATCTGCTATTTGAAAGGCAAGACCAAGATTTTTACCATAAGACTCTAAAGCTTTTTTTTCTTTTTCATCAACTTTTGCAAGACATGCTCCTGTTTTTGTTGCAGCAGAAAAAAGTGAAGCTGTTTTTAAATTAATAATATCTATATAAGTGTCCTCTAGAAGATCGGCTTCACCCTTATGTTGAAGTTGTAAAACTTCACCTTGAGCAATCTTTGCTGAAGTGGAGGATAATAGTTTTAAAACTTCCAAATCTCCATCATCAACCATAATTTCGAAACATCTGCTTAAAAGATAGTCCCCAACTAATATAGATGATTGATTTCCCCAAATTGAATTAGTAGTTTTTACTCCTCTACGTAAAGAACTTTCATCAATTACATCATCATGTAACAATGTTGCAGAATGAATAAGTTCTACACAGGCAGCAAGATTAATATCTCGATCTCCTAGTTCATAACCAGATAATTTTGCAGATCCTAAAGTAAGTAGTGCTCTTAGTCTTTTGCCGCCAGACTTTAGATGATGTTCTCCCATTTTTTGGATTAAGTTGACATCACTCTTTAATTTAAGTTCTATTAAACTTTCTACTTTTTCAAGCTTACTTCCCAATAGGTTTTTCAGCTCCAAGTAGGCTGAATTAGCAGATTTTTTTAGCGGTATTACAGATCCCATATTTATTAACTATAATTGATTTTTATAATAATAAATTTTTAAATGAAACCGTGGTGACGCACCCACAATTCAACTAGAAGTAGCGTAATAAAATAATTAAAATTTAATTTATTACTGTTATAAGAATAATTGTAACGATCATAAAAATATGTTTTCTATTTTCAAAAAAAAGACCGTTGTACCTCATGTAAGATTAACAGGAGTTATTGGTTCAGCAGGTCGATTTAGACAAGGAATGGATCTTTCAGGACAAAAAGACATTCTTAAAAAAGCCTTTTCTTTAAAGAAAATTAGTCACGTAGCTATCTCGATTAATTCACCTGGAGGATCACCTGTTCAGTCTCATTTAATTTATAGTTATATAAGAGAATTAGCTGATAAGAAAAAAGTTAAAGTTTTAATTTTTGCTGAAGATGTTGCAGCATCAGGTGGTTACTTAATCTCGTGTGCTGGAGATGAAATTTATGCAAATTCAAGTTCTATTATAGGATCCATTGGTGTTATTTCTGCATCTTTTGGCTTTAAAGATTTAATTCAAAAGATAGGAGTTGAACGTAGAGTTTATACAGCTGGAAAAAACAAAAGCACGTTAGATCCTTTTGTAGAAGAAAAAGAAGAAGATGTAAAAAGACTTAAAAACATTCAACTAGAATTACACGATGATTTTATTAAAGTGGTTGAAACTAGTAGAGGATCAAAAATAAAAGATCCTGAAAAGAATAATATTTTTACAGGTGAATTTTGGACTGGAAAGACAGCATTAAAATTAGGTTTAATTGATGGAATTGGCAATGCGGATCAAGTTTTAAAAGAAAAATTTGGAGATAAAGTTGTAATTAAAAAATTCGAAAAACAAAAAAGCTTTATTGCAAAAAAATTATCTTCTTCAATTCAAGATCCAGTAGAGAGTCTTTCAAATATTTTAGAAGAAAAATCGATGTGGCAAAAATTTGGTTTATAGATGCCAGCTAAAAAAAAATTAAAATTTTTATCTTTTCAAGAGATCATAATGAATCTGCAAAAATTTTGGGGCAAATATGGTTGTATAATTTTACAACCTTATGACTTAGAGGTAGGGGCAGGCACATTTCACCCTGCAACAACTTTAAGATCTTTAGGACCTAGACCGTGGAAGGCAGCTTATGTTCAACCTTCTAGAAGACCAACTGATGGAAGATATGGAGAAAATCCAAATCGATTACAACATTATTATCAGTATCAAGTTATAATCAAACCATCTCCAGATAATATTAAGCAAACTTATTTAAAAAGTTTGTCTGCAATTGGTATTGATGTAAAAAATCATGACATACGTTTTGTTGAAGATGATTGGGAAAGTCCAACTTTGGGCGCTGCTGGTTTGGGCTGGGAAGTCTGGTGCGATGGTATGGAGATAACTCAGTTCACTTATTTTCAACAGATGACAGGATTAGAATGTAATCCAGTTCCAGTTGAAATGACTTATGGTTTAGAAAGATTGTGTATGTTTGTTCAAGGAAAAAAGAATGTATTTGATTTGGATTGGAATAATGAAGGAGTAAAATATAAGGAAGTTTTTTTTCAAGCTGAAAAAGAATTTTCTGCATATAATTTTGAGTTTGCTAATACCGAAACTTTATTAAAAAGCTTTCAATCAATTGAGATCGAATGTAAATCTTTATTAGATAAAAAACTTTCTTTACCTGCTTATGACCAATGTTTGAAGGCAAGTCATATTTTTAATTTACTTGATGCTAGAGGAGTAATTGGTGTTGCAGAAAGAACTGGTTACATTAATAGAATAAGAGAACTCGCTAAAGGATGTGGAGCACTTTGGTTAAGTACACAAATTTAATAAATTATGTCTGAATTTTTGCTTGAACTTTATAGCGAAGAAATACCACCCCAACTTCAAATTAATGCCAGAACCCAACTTAAACAACTAATTGAAAAATCTTTTGAAGAAAAAGGAATTCATTATAAAGCATGTTTAGAATACTCGAGTCCAACTAGACTAAGTATTTATATAAAAGGTTTACCAGAAAAGATTAAAGTTAAAGCTAAAGAAGTTAAAGGACCTAAAGTAGGAGTAACAGAAAATATTCTACAAGGCTTTACTAAGTCTCATAATGTTTCTGAAAACAAGCTATTTAAAAAAGAAATAGATAAAGGTGAATTTTATTTTATAAAAGCTCCAGAAAAAAATCTTTTAGTAGAAGATTTGTTGATTGATATTTTACCAAAAACTATATCAGCAATTAGTTGGAAAAAATCTATGAAATGGTCGACGAATAGCTTGATGTGGGGAAGACCACTTAGATCAATATTTGCTCTATTTAATGGTAAAAGACTGCCCTTTAAGTATCAGCATTTAAATTCCACAGATAATATTATTATTGAGCAAGACTTACTTACAAGTTCTCAAAAGATCAAAAGTTTTAAAGAATATTTTTTGTTTCTTAAAAAGAATAATATTATTTTAGACCAAAACGAAAGAAAAAAAATAATATTAAAAAGATTTAATGCAATTTCAAAATCAAAAAATTATAAAGAAAAATATAATCAACATCTTTTGGAGGAAGTTGTTAACATTGTAGAAAATCCTAATGTATTATTAATAAATTTTGATAAAGAGTATTTAAAAATTCCTCAAGAAATAATTATTTCTACACTTGAAAAACATCAAAGATACTTTCCTATTTTTGATAGTCGGGAAAAATTGACAAATTATTTTTTTGTAGTTGCTAACAAAAAAGATGGAAAAAAACTTATCACAGAAGGAAACAAAAGAGTTGTAGATGCAAGACTTTCAGATGCCAAATTCTTTTGGGAAAAAGATAGATCTAAGAACCTTATAAAACAAATAGCAAATCTTAAAACAATTACTTTCTATGAAAAAATTGGAACTATTTATGATAAGACTCAAAGAATCAGAAATTTGGCTGCATTACTCTCAGATGAATTAAATATAAATAAAGAAAAAGTTCAAGTGGCAGCATCTATTTCAAAATCGGATTTATGTTCAGATTTAGTGGGAGAGTATCCAGAATTACAAGGAGTGATGGGAAAATATTTTGCACTAGCCCAAGGCTTTGAAGAAGATGTTGCTAACTCAATAAGCGAACATTATCTTCCAACAGGTTTAACTTCTGCAATACCAAAGAAGCCTTTTAGCTATTCAATCGCTATTGTAGATAAGATAGACAGCTTAGTAGGTTTTTTTCTTATAAACGAAAAACCAACCAGCTCAAAAGATCCTTTTGCACTTAGAAGAGCAGCAATAGGTTTGCTAAGAATTCTTATAGAGAACAAACTGTCAATTAGACTGAAAGATCTTATTAACTATGCGATCAGACTTTATGAAGAACAAGGAGTTAAAATTAAAAATGAAAATACTGAAGTGGAAGTGCTTAATTTTTTAAAAGAGAGAATAAGAAATATATTAAAACTAAAAAATATAAAAATTGATATTATTGAAGCTTCAATCAGCTCTCATACTGGAGATAATTTTTTAGATCTTTATACAAAAAATCTATTGATGAACAAATATATTAATAAAGATGTAGGAATAAATGCCATAAGTTCATACAAAAGAGCTTCTAATATTAGTGATAAGGCGGAGAAAGGAATCACCGGTAGGCCAGACGCAGTACTTTTTAGAACTGAAGAAGAAAAAATACTATTTGAGAAGATTAATGAAATAAGAAAAGCTTTTACAGTAAAAGAAAGCAATAAAGATTATGAAAACTTATTAATTAGGTTATCAGAAACAAAACAATTTACAGATAATTTTTTTGACAATGTGGTTGTAAATGATGAAAATCAAGATATTAAGAACAATAGATTAGAACTATTAAAAATGTTTTGTAACACATTTAATAATTTTATTAATTTTTCGAAATTAGAAGGTCTTTAATGGCAAAAGTAATATTTAGTTTTGATGATAAGTCAGCAAAAAAACTGAAAAATAAAAAACATATTTTAGGTGGTAAAGGAGCAAACCTTGGTGAGATGGGAAGGTTAGGTTTACCAGTTCCTCCAGGTTTTACTATATCTACTAATGTATGTGATATTTTTTACAAAAATAAAAAAAAATTAACTAATAAGATAATAAAAAATGTTGAAGAAGAGTTAAAGAAAATTGAAAAAAAAACCAAAAAAAAATTTGGTGATTTAAAAAATCCTTTACTTGTTTCAGTAAGATCTGGTGCAAGAGTTTCAATGCCGGGGATGATGGATACAATATTAAACCTTGGTCTTAATGATAAAACTGTAGAAGCTCTAAGCAAAAAAACATTAAATGGTCGATTTGCCAAAGATAGCTACAGAAGATTTATTCAAATGTATAGCAATGTAGTACTAGGTGTCGAATCTCATTTATTTGAAGAATTAATTGATAATTACAAACTTACCAAAGGAGTTTTGTTAGATACTGATCTTGATGAAAGTGATTGGGATGGATTAATTAAAAATTTTAAAGAATTAGTCAAAAAAGAAAAAAAAATTAACTTTCCTCAAGATGTTAAACAACAACTTTATGGAGCCATTAATGCTGTATTTTTATCTTGGGAAAGTCAAAGAGCTAAGACTTATAGAAAATTAAATCAGATCCCTGATCATTGGGGAACTGCTGTAAATGTTCAGGCAATGGTTTTTGGAAACATGGGAAAAGATTGTTCAACTGGAGTAGCTTTTACTCGAAACCCCTCAACAGGAGAAAAATTATTCTTTGGTGAATTTTTAATTAACGCTCAAGGAGAAGATGTAGTTGCTGGAACAAGAACGCCTCAATACATAACAAAAAAAGCAAAAATAGACTCTGGATCAAATGAACTTTCAATGGAAGAAGTTATGCCTAAAGTTTATCAGCAACTTGCAAAAGTTTTTGTCAAACTAGAAAAACATTACCGAGACATGCAAGATATTGAGTTTACTGTTGAAAATAAAAAACTATGGATGCTACAGACTAGATCTGGAAAAAGAACAGCAAAGGCAGCAATTAAAATTGCTGTAGATATGGTTAAAGAAAAACTTATTTCAAAAAAAGAAGCAATATTAAGAATTGATCCAAATACTCTTGATACCTTATTGCATCCAACTTTAGATGACAAAGTTAAAAAAGAAATTATTGCATCTGGTTTACCTGCATCACCTGGAGCCGCAAGTGGAAAAGTTGTTTTTACTGCCGATGAAGCTGAAAGGCTTAATGGAATGATGCAAGATACAATATTGGTCAGATTAGAAACTTCTCCTGAAGATATTCATGGAATGCACGCAGCTAAAGGAATTTTAACAGCGCGAGGCGGAATGACAAGCCATGCGGCTGTAGTTGCTAGAGGCATGGGAAGGCCTTGCGTATCTGGTTCAAGTGAAATCACAATTGATTATGAAACAAAACAATTGAAGGCAGGAAACGAGATTATAAAAGAAGGTGACGTCATAACTATTGATGGAGGAAGTGGAAAAGTTATGAAAGGTTTAGTTCCAACGGTTCAGCCTGAAATATCAGGATATTTTTCTACAATTATGAAATGGGCTGATGAATTCAGAAAATTAAGAGTTAGAACCAATGCTGAAACAGAAGCTGATAGTAAGACAGCGAGAGAATTTGGCGCCGAAGGCATAGGTCTTTGTAGAACTGAACATATGTTTTTTGATGAAGAAAGAATTTTATCAGTAAGACAAATGATTTTATCTAGATCTATAGAAGATAGAAATCATGCATTATTAAAGCTCTTACCTCATCAAAAAGATGATTTTAAAAAGATATTTAAAGTTATGTCAGGTTTACCAGTAACTGTAAGGTTGTTAGACCCACCTTTGCATGAATTTTTGCCTAAAGCAGAAAAAGATATAGAAGAAGTTGCTAGATCTTTAAATTTACCATCTAAAGAAATTAAAGATAGAATTGCTGAGCTTCATGAAGAAAATCCAATGTTAGGGCATAGAGGATGTAGACTAGGAATTTCCTTCCCTGAAATTTACGAGATGCAATGCGAAGCTATTTTTGAGTCATTAGTTGAGCTAAAGAAAGAAAAAACAAAAACAGCGTTTGTTGAAATAATGATACCTCTAGTATCAACTGAAACAGAATTAAAAATCTTAAGAACCTTAGTAAAAAGAATAGCTAAAAAAATTGAATTAAAAAACAAAACTAAATTAGATTATATTGTTGGAACAATGATTGAATTGCCAAGAGCCGCTTTACAAGCCAAATCAATTTCAAAACATGCAGACTTTTTTAGCTTTGGAACTAATGATTTAACACAAACTACATTAGGTATTAGTCGTGATGACTCAGGTAAATTTTTAAATGATTATATAGATAATAAAATTTTTGAAATTGATCCCTTTGTAAGCATAGACCAAAGCGGAGTTGGAGAGCTTGTTGAACTAGCTTCTTCTAGAGGTAGAAAAGCAAATAAAAAACTTAAACTAGGAATTTGTGGTGAACATGGTGGAGATCCAAAAAGCATTGAGTTTTGTTCAAGAACAGGTTTGAATTATGTTTCTTGTTCTCCTTTTAGAGTTCCAGTTGCAAGGTTAGCTGCAGCTCAAGCAGAATTAAGAAAATAATTCTAAACTAACATCAAAAGATTTGGCGCTATGCGTTATAGCTCCTATCGAAATTCTATTAATTCCTGTGTTTGAAATTTTCTTAATATTTTTGAGAGTAGCATTGCCAGAATACTCGGTTTCATATTTATTTTTGCAAATTTTTAAACATTTTTTTAATTGTTTAGGGCTCATATTATCGAATAATATTCTTTTAAATTTTATACCTAAAACTTGATTTAATTGTTTTAAGTTTTCTATTTCAACAGTAATGATTTTTTTAGTTTTGACAGCTTTTTTGATTAATTTTTTTAAATTATTTTCAGCGTTTATATGATTGTCTTTAATTAATATTTCATCACTTAGATTGTAGCGATGATTATATCCTCCACCTTTTTTTACAGCATATTTTTCTAACAATCTTAGATTTGGTGTAGTTTTGCGTGTACAGCATATTTTAGTTTTTTTATTTACTTTTTTTACAAATTGACTAGTCAGAGTAGCTATACCTGAGGCATGATTTAAAAAATTTAATGCAGTCCTTTCCGCAATTAAAATTGTTTTTGTTTTAGCTTTTATTTCTGCAATAACTTTGTTTTTTTTAATCTTTTTTCCATCTTTTATTTTTGTCTTAAAACTTGCTTCTTTGCCGATTAATTTGAAAGCTGCTTTACAAAATTCTAGTCCAGCAATTACTCCATTTTGTTTAGCAATGATTTTTGCTCTTGATTTTTTATTTTTAAAACTAATTAAATTAGTTGTGATATCGCCTCTAGGTTTTAAATCTTCATCTAGAGCCTTTTTAACGACAGAATTAATATATTTTTGATTTAATTTTTGCACTGATCTAACGACCAATTTCAGTCATTCTAATTACAGATTTTCGAGCAGCTTTGATAGTTTTGTCGTCTAATAGTATTTCGTTCGTTTCATTCTCTAAACAGTCTAAAATTTTCTCTAAGTCTATTTTTTTCATGTAAGGACATAAATTACAAGGTTTGATAAATGATACGTTTGGATTATCTGCTTCAACGTTATCACTCATTGAACATTCAGTAACTAGCATAACTTTTTTAGGTTGATTATCTTTTACGTATTTTACCATACCAGAAGTAGATCCTGCAAAATCTGAGGCTTTAATTACATCTGGCGGACATTCAGGATGTGCAATAATTTTAATACCTGGGTTTTGAGATTTAATGTCTTCAATTTCTTTTCCTGTAAATTGTTCGTGAACTATACAAGTTCCTTTCCATGAAATGATTTTAACTTTAGTATTTTTAGAGACATAATCTGCAAGATATTGATCAGGAAGAAAAATTACTTTATCAACATCAAGTGACTCAACAACTTTTACAGCATTAGCAGACGTACAACACACATCTGTTTCGGCTTTAACATCGGCTGATGTGTTTACATATGATACAACTGGAACACCTGGGTATTTTTCTTTTAATAATCTTACATCTTTACCAGTAATTGAACTTGCTAAAGAACAACCGGCTTGCATATCTGGCAAATAAACTTTTTTAGTTGGGCTCATTAATTTTGCTGTTTCAGCCATAAAATGAACTCCACAGAGAATAATTTTATCAGCAGATGTTTTAGAAGCTTCAACTGCTAGAGCTAGAGAGTCAGCAGCGATATCTGCTACTCCATGATAAATTTCAGGTGTTTGATAATTATGGGCAAGAATAATTGCATTTTTTTCTTTTTTTAATTTATTAATTTTTTCAATCAATGGAGCGTGAATTTTCCATTCAGCATCAGGAATAAATTTAGAGATTTTTTTATAAATCTCTCTTGAACTTGGCATACTTTGTTGTTGCACAGACATACTTATTCTAATCTATCAACTTGAACTAAAATTGTCATTCATTTATTGTCGCATAATATATGCGGTCGTGCTGAAATTGGTAGACAGGCACGCTTGAGGGGCGTGTGGGCTTCCCGTGAGAGTTCGAGTCTCTCCGACCGCACCAAAAAATATGCAGTATTTCTTTGCTCCAATACTTTTTTTGATTATATTCATTCTTATCTTGATGTTGGCCTGAGTTGACCGCACCAAATAAAAAAGGAGAAAATATGGAATTTTTCCATAAGCATAAAAAGATAATATTAATTGTTTTAATAGTTTTATTTATTGAATTAAGTGGTTACGGAATTCTTGCTTCTTTATCTAGACTTTTAAATGTTTTATAAATTTTAATGACAGGCTTCGTTAAATTTTTTTAATCTCCAATAATTATAAGGCCATGGGGTTAAGAAACCGGCTGTTAACATAAAAGGTATTACCCACCAAGTTAATTTTGCATCACCTACTAAAAGATAATCCACCAAATTCATTGCAATTTCCATGCTTATCATTGAAATGAAACTCATTCCTAAAGCTGTTTTTAAAGCTTCTGAAAATTTAAATTTTTGTCTCATCATAATAATTGTTTCAAGAATAATACTAGTAATTAATCCATTGATTATTGCCAGAATCATTATTCCCATTACAGCAAAAGGTATTTTAGTTAACTGAAAAAATAAAATAGTTCCGAAGTCTCCTATAGAACAACCTAATAAGCACCATAGAGTATTCTTTGCGCTTAGACTCCAAGTCTGTTTACAAGACCAATTAAAATTTTCATTGGTGTTTTTCAAGATATTATCTCGACATTATTACTATTAATTTTTAATTTTTTATCTTTAAACAATGAAAACTCTGGATCAAATAACTTAATAATTGCAAAGGGATAAGGTTTATCAATTAAGATTCTTCCTATTACACTATCATTGTATTTAATTTCATCCCCAATTTTTACATTTGCATCTGTTTTAATAGACATTAATTGTCTTCTGATTTTATTTTTTAATTTCATTCTAGCGGTATTTTCTTGCCCAACATAACAACCTTTTTTAAAATCAATTGCATTTAATTTTTCAAAATTTATTTCAAGTCCAAATAATTGATTTTGCAAATTATTTAAACCCTCAATTGGAATTCCTTTAAGGAAACCCTTTTCAAGATAAGATTTATTTTCAACGATTTTTAAATTTAGCTTTTTTATAGTTAAATAAAGTTTTTCTAAAGGAGATATTATTCTTGCTCCTAGATCATTATCTCTTGGATCAACAAAAACTGGGCTTTCTCTATAACGAAGAGTTGACTCTTCTATATTTAGCTCTTTTTGTAATGACTTAAAATTTTCGAAATTCACTATTCCGACAACATAGTTAGCAGTTAAATCTTTTATTTCTACTTTTGATCTAAGTTTATATTTTGACAAATTATTAATAAGTTCTTTTGAAGAGCTGCCTTCGCAATCTAATAAATAACCTTCTTGATCTTTAATTACAAAAAAATCAAAAAGATATTTTCCTTGAGGACTTAATAAAGCCGCGAATATAGAATTAGAATTAGATACTTTATGTATGTCGTTAGTGATTATATTCTGAAGATAATCCTTCGCATCCTCTCCAGTAACAGATATTAATCCTCTATTTTCTAAAATAATAATCTGGTCTTTTTCCATATTAATAGAGTATATAGTATAATAATTATTTAAAATATGTCTGATAATTATAGTCTCATCATTAAAAATGGATCTTGCTATATTGACGGTAAGTTAACCAAGGTAGATTTAGGCCTATCCGGCAATAAGATTAAAAAAATAGGTAAAATAGAATTAAATAGCTCAAAAGTTTTTGACGCTTCTAATAAAGTAGTTCTTCCTGGAATAATTGATACTCAAGTTCATTTTAGAGAGCCAGGATCTACAAATGCTGAAGATCTAGAGAGCGGAAGTAGAGCTGCTGTATTAGGAGGTGTTACCTCTCTATTTGAAATGCCAAATACCAATCCTCCTACTTCTAATTTAGTGGAATTTGAAAAAAAACTTCAATTAGCAAAAAATAGAATGCATAGTAATTATGCTTTTTATTTTGGAGCTACTCCGGAAAATACAGAACAATTATCTCAACTTAAAAATTTAAAAGGCTGTTGTGGAGTTAAACTTTTTGCAGGTTCTTCCACAGGTAATTTATTAGTTGATAAAGAAAAAGATATAGAAAAAGTTATTTCTAATAGTGATAGAGTGGTTTCAATTCACTCAGAGGATGAAGAAATATTAAAATTAAGGAAAAAGTTTATTAAAAAAGGGGATGTTCATTCACATCCAGAATGGAGAAACACCGAGTCCGCAATGTCATCTACTCGTAGAGTCGTAAAAATTGCTGAGCGCTATAATAAAAAGATTCATGTTTTACATGTCACGACAAAAGAAGAAGTGGATTTTTTAGCAATGCACAAAAAAAACGTAACTTTTGAAACCACACCTCAACACCTAACTTTATATGCGCCAGATTGTTACGATAAATTAGGTACGTATGCTCAAATGAATCCTCCTTTAAGAACAAAAGATCACTATGATAGATTATGGACAGCAATTAAAAATAATATTGTGGACGTGCTAGGCTCAGATCATGCGCCTCATACAAAAGAAAATAAGCAAAAAGAATATCCAAATTCACCTTCAGGAATGCCAGGGGTTCAAACCATTTTTCCAGTGATGTTAGATCATGTAAATAATAATAAGCTTTCTTTAGAACAGTTAATAAAATTAATGTGTGAAAATCCTTGTAGAATATTTGGAATTAAAGATAAGGGTTTTATTAAAGAGGAGTTTGATGCTGATTTTACAATAGTAGATATGCAAAAAGAACAAACTATTAAAGATGAAATGATCGCAAGTAAATGTGGATGGACACCATTTAATAATTATAAAGTTAAAGGATTTCCTATAGCGACAATTATTAACGGTTCAATTGTGATGGATAATGGTAAGATAGTTTCTAATCAAGTTGGCAAACCGCTTGATTTTAAACTATGAAAAAATTAATACTTATTTTTATAATTATTCCCAATATTCTTTTTGCCGGATCAATGAAAGTGATAGGGGTTAAAGGAAATAAAGCAAATGTTGATAGAGTTATTACTATTTTAATGTATGATAATTACTATGAACCAAATTTAATCAAGGTAAAAAAGAACGAAACAATAAAATTTTTAGTGCAAAATAAAGGAGAATTAGTTCATGAATTTAATATTGCCACTAAAGAGATGCATATAAAACATCAACCCGAAATGATGAAGATGGCTGAAAATGAAATACTTTTAGTTGATAAAATCGACAAACAAAAAATGAAAGAGATGTCTAAAAAAAATCCATCAATGGCGCATTCTCATAATAATAGTGTTTTGCTATCACCTGGAGAAAGTGGTGAGTTAATTTGGAAATTTAGTAACTCTGTAGATATAGAAGCTGCGTGTAATGTTCCAGGCCACTATGAAGCAGGTATGATAGCTAATATTAATAATATATAAATTTAACTTTTTAAAATATTGTTATCTTTAAGATCTTTTTTTATTTCATCTAAAATTGCAGGATCATCAATAGTAGCAGGCATTTTATAAGGTTCATTATCAGCAATTTTTCTTACAGTTCCTCTTAATATTTTACCAGATCTAGTTTTAGGTAATCTTTTTACAATAATTGCAATTTTAAAAGCAGCAACTGGACCAACTTTATCTCTTACCATTTTCACGCATTCAGAAATTATTTCTTTTTTATCCTTAGTTACACCAGCTTTTAAAGCTAATAATCCTATTGGTATTTGACCTTTTAGTTTATCGGCAATTCCAAGGACTGCACATTCGGCAACATCCTTATGTTCAGCTAAAACTTCTTCTATTGCTCCAGTTGAAAGTCTGTGACCAGCTACGTTAATAATATCATCCGTTCTTGACATGATCCAAACATATCCATCTTCATCAATGTGACCTGCATCGTATGTTAGATAGTAACCCGGGTAAGTTGACATATAATTTTCTTTATACCTTTTATCTGCACCCCAAAGTGTAGGAAAAGTACCTGGAGGCAAAGGAAGTTTTACAACTATATCACCCATTTTTCCTGGACCTACTTCTTTGCCTTCTGAGTTTAGAACTTTTAAATCATAACCCGGCACAGGTTTAAAGGCTGAACCGTATTTAACTGGGAAGGATTCTATACCAGTACAATCTGATGTAATTGCCCAACTTGTTTCAGTTTGCCACCAATGATCTATTACAGGCGAGTTTGAGAGTTTTTCAAACCATTTAATAGTATCTGGATCAGCTCTTTCACCAGCTAGAAATAACTTTTCAAATTTGCTTAGATCATATTTTTTGAAAAATTCTCCATTAGGATCTTCTTTTTTAATTGCTCTTATAGCAGTAGGAGCAGTGAAGAGAGACTTAACATTATGTTCTGAAATAACTCTCCAAAAAACTCCTGCATCTGGTGTTCCTACAGGTTTTCCCTCAAATAAAATTGTTGTACATCCATAAAATAGTGGAGCATAAACGATATAAGAATGACCTACAATCCATCCAATATCACTTGCTGACCACCAAACATCATCTTGATTGATGTTATAAATATTTTTCATGGTCCATTTAAGTGCAACAATGTGTCCTCCAATGTCTCTTACTATCCCTTTAGGTAGTCCAGTAGTACCCGATGTATAAAGTATGTATGCATAATCATTAGCATTCATTTTTTCACACTCAGCTGGTTGACTGTCTTTGAGCGCTTCGTCCCATGTAATATCCATAGACGGATTTAGTTCTGCTTTGTCTTTTTCTCTCTGAAAAATTATGCATTTATCTGGTCTATGATTAGCAAGTTCTAATGCCTTGTTTACTAAAGGTTTATAATGAACTGTTCTACCAGGTTCGTAGCCACAAGATGCTGAAACAATTAATTTTGCTTTAGAGTCATCAATTCTGCTAGCGAGTTCATTAGCTGCAAAACCGCCAAATACTACAGAATGCACTGCTCCTATTCGTCCACAAGCTAACATTGCAATAGCAGCTTCAGGAATCATTGGCATATAGATAATTACTCTATCTCCTTTATTAATACCTTGTTTTTTTAAAGCTCCAGCAAATAAAGCTACTTTGTCTCTTAATTCTTTATAAGAAATTTTCTTTTTTGTTCCAGTGATAGGACTATCGTAAATTATTGCTAATTTTTCTCCTCTACCTTGGTCAATGTGATGATCTAAAGCATTATAACAAGTATTGGTTATCCCATCCTCGAACCATTTATAAAAAGGGGGGTTACTAGAATTTAATATTTTAGTAGGTTTTTTATACCAAAATATGTTCTCAGAGATATTTTGCCAAAATTCCTCTCTGTTATTTATAGAATTATCGTAAATTTCTTGATATTTTCGACTCAAATCACTCTCCCAAAAAAGTTAATTTATTTACGAGTATTTCATAAATATCCCCAAAAAAAAACAGAAAATCCAATAAATAAAGGGTTTTTTAAGCAAAAAAACGCTTCACTGTAACTTCAATATTTATTAAGGTTCGTCCAACTAATTCAAAAAACGAAGAGTTAATCGTTTATTGAATAGTTTAATATTAAACTAAATAGAAAACTAACTAACGAGGGAGGTTTTCATGAGAAAATTAAGTCTAATTGCTTTAGCGGCAGTTGCCTTTTTAGGTATTACTGGCTCAGCTAATGCAGCGACTGCCATGTTACAGACAAATGATTTCGTAGGAATATCATTTTGGCTTGTATCTATGGGAATGATCGCTACTACAGTATTCTTCTTTGCTGAAAGAAATACAGTAGCAGCATCGTGGAGAACTTCAATTTCAGTAGCTGGACTAGTTACTGGTGTTGCGTTCATCCATTACATGTACATGAGAGAAGTTTGGGTGACTACAGGTGATACTCCAACAGTATACAGATATATTGACTGGTTAATCACTGTTCCACTTCAAATGGTAGAATTCTATCTAATCTTGGCAGCTGTAAGAAAGGTGCCAACTTCTATATTCTGGAAACTATTAATTGGTTCATTAGTAATGTTAGTCGGCGGATACTTAGGTGAAGCTGGTTTCATTCAACCGTTTGTAGGTTTTGTAATAGGAATGGCTGGATGGATCTACATCTTGTTTGAAATATTCTCAGGTGAAGCAGGAACAATGGCTTCTAAAACTGGAAACAGAGCAATGACAACTGCTTTCGGTGCTATGAGAGTAATCGTAACTATTGGTTGGGCGATATATCCTTTAGGATATGTATTCGGTTATCTAACTGGTGGTGTAGATGCTAATGCATTGAACATTATTTACAACTTAGCTGACTTTATTAACAAGATCGCATTCGGTCTAGTTATCTGGGCAGCAGCAATGCAAAACACAAGATTATCTTCTAGATAATAGATTATAAACTTTTAAAAGGGCGAGTATGTTTTACATACTTGCCCTTTTTTTTTAGATACTTATATTGACTATTAAACTTTATGACTAAAATCACATATAAAGATATTGAGGGAAATTCTAAAACTTTAGAAGTAGAAAATGGCCTTACAGTGATGGAAGGGGCTATACAAAACAATGTTCCTGGTATTGATGCTGATTGTGGAGGGTCGATGGCTTGTGCGACTTGCCATGTTTATGTCGAAGAAAAATGGTTAGATAAGCTACCTAAAGCAGAAGAAGCAGAAGTAGATATGATAGATATGGCTTTCGAACCAAAAAAAAATAGCAGACTTAGTTGCCAAATAATAGTTACAGATGAACTTGATGGTTTAGTTGTCACAACTCCAAAAAAACAATCTTGATGATTAAAAAAGACGTAATAATTATAGGAGCAGGTCCCGTTGGATTATTTGCAGTTCATCAATTAGGTATCAAAGGACTTACATCTGTAGTTATAGATAATTTAGATAAAGCTGGAGGACAATGTATCGAATTATATCCTGATAAACCTATTTATGATATTCCTGCAATTCCAGAGTGTACTGGTAAAGAGTTAACTGATAAGCTGTTGGAACAAATTAAGCCTTTCAAAACTAAATTTTATTTTAACGAGAGAGTTGAAGAAGTTAGAAAAGATAAAGATAATTGGTTGATAAAAACGAATAACCAAAATGAATTTCAGGCTCCAAACATTATAATAGCTGGAGGAGTTGGATCCTTTGAGCCAAGAAAACTTTCACTAAAGGAAGCAGAAAACTTTGAGGGTAAATCAGTTTTTTATGCTGTAAAAAATAAGGATCAATTTAAAAACAAGAATATATCTATTTTTGGAGGAGGTGACTCTGCTTTAGACTGGGCATTAGAATTATCAAAATTTTCTAAGATAACTCTAGTACATAGAAGAAATGAATTCAGAGGTGCTCCTCATACTTTAAGTGAAATTAAAAAATTGGAAGATCAAGGAAAATTATCAATCAAGACTCCTTGCCAATTAGAAAGCATCGAAGGAGATAATAATATTACATCAATAACTTTAAAATATGATGATGGAAAAAAAGAAAAAGTTCAAACTAATATCATTTTAAGTTTTTTTGGTTTAATTATGAAACTTGGGCCTATAGCTGAATGGGGATTAAACATGGAAAAAAAAACAATTTCTGTTAATTCTGAAAATTTTGAGACAAGTGAAAAGGGAATATTTGCAGTAGGAGATATATGTACTTATCCCGGCAAGCTTAAACTTATATTATCTGGTTTTCATGAAGTTGCATTAGCAACTGTAGAATGTTTTAAAAGAGCAAGACCAAATGAAAAATATAGATTTGAATTCACTACTTCTTCTAAAACTATTCAAGATCGTCTAGGAAAAAAATGATTGAACTTTTAACCGCTGATACTCCTAACGGTAAAAAAATTTCAATAATGTTAGAAGAAATAGAGTTTGATTATAAAATAAAAAAAATTAATATTTATAAAGATGAACAGTTTAAGCCAGAATTTAAAAAGATAAGTCCCTTTAGCAAAATACCCGTCATAATTGATCATGATAATAACAAAAGTCTTTTTGAGTCAGGCGCAATATTGATCTATTTAGGAGAAAAAAGTGGAAAGTTTTATGATAAAGAACAAAGAACAATTATTAATCAATGGTTAATGGGGCAAATGGCTTATGTGGGACCAATGTTGGGTCAACATCATCAGTTTCATCATTATAATCCTGGTAAAAGTGAATTTGGAGAAAAAAGATATTTTAAAATTGCTGAGCAGATTTATAAAGATTTAGACGAAAGACTTTCAGTATCGAAATTTCTTGCTGGAAAAAATTACACTATCGCTGATATTGCTACATTTCCTTGGGTAGCAAGACATGAATGGCATGATATCGGTTTAAAAAAATTTATTAATTTAACTAGATGGTACGAAGAAATTTCTGAAAGAAAAGCAGTGCAAAAAGGTTATGATTTCTTAAAAAAAGGAGAAATTATCCCAAAAGCCTAGTCTTCAATAAAAATTTTTTCATCTCTTTCATGTTTTTCTTGAGCTTCTATCGAAAGAGTAGCCACTGGTCTAGCCATTAATCTTTTTAAACCAATAGGTTCTCCGGTTTCTTCACAATAACCATAAGTACCATCTTTTAATCTTTGTAATGCAGCGTTAATTTTAGAAATTAGTTTTCTGCTTCGGTTAAGAGCTTTCATTTCAACAGATTTATCCGTGTAAGATGACGCTTGATCTACTATATCTGCTGATGAAACATTGTCATCAGATGAATTTAATATATTGCCCAGATTATTTGCTTTAATTATATCTTTTTTCCACTTAACTAATTCTTCAGTGAAAAATTTCATATGCTTAGCGCACATATATTTTTCTTTAGTACTGGGAGTATATTTTTTTCTAGTAGTTTTTTTTTTAAGCATTTTTGAATTCGAGGGAGTATATGGCTCAATTTAATCGTGTCAATACCCTATAAATTGTATTAATTTGAGAAAATGATTAATAAAAAAAATATACCTAATATTTTTGCATTATTCTTGCTGCTTCATTTAATAATTTGGACGTTGATACCAACTTTTTCAAATGTGAATTTACCTTTAGATACTATAGAGGCTTTGGCATGGGGAAGTGATTTAGACTGGGGTTTTGAAAAACATCCTCCTCTTAGTGCTTTTGCAGTAGAATTCTTTTATCAAATTTTTGGCAATCAAGATTGGGCTTATTATTTATTAAGCCAAATTTTTGTTATTACTGCTTTTTTCGGTGTTTATAAATTTTCAGAGGAAATTTTTAAGAATAAATATTATGCTCTTCTCTCTGTGCTTTTGATAGAGGGGATTTATTTTTATAATTTTACAACACCAGAATTTAATGTAAATGTGTGTCAATTACCTCTTTGGTCTTTCAGTATATATTTTGCCTGGAGGTGTTTTAAATATGATAAAACTAAAGACTATATATATTTAGGCATTTTAATGGGACTAGGTATTTTGTCGAAATATCTTTTTTTATATTTAATAATAGGAATAAAACTTTTTTTTATCTTTTTAATTAAAAGAGGAAAAAAAATAAAACTCAGAAACTATTTTATTGCTGGTCCTATAGCTATTCTTATTTTATTGCCTCATATAAAGTGGCTTAGTGATAATAATTTTAAAACTATTAGTTATGGCATGCATCGCACAGGTGGAACAGGAGAATTTTTTGACCATTTAATTTACCCTTTAATATTTTTAGGTAAACAGATTGGTATATTAATACCCTTTTTTTTAATGATTTTTTTTCTAATTAAAAAATTAAGATTTAAATTAAATTTTAAAGATAAAAATTTAATGTTTTTAATTTTTTCTACAATTATTCCTATACTAGGGATATTTTTAACGTCTATGATTGTAGGAATAAAAATCAGAACTATGTGGATGACTCCGTTTTATTTGTATCTAGGTGTTTTAATGATTTATGTTTTTCATAAAAATATAACATTAAATAATTTAAAAAAATTTTTCTTTTTATTTATGTTCTTATTTTTGTTATCTCCAATAATGTATCTTAGTATTTCTTTAACAAATGATAAAAAAAGAACTGACTATCCTGGAAAAGAAATAGCACGTTTAGTTCAAGATAAGTGGGATAAAAACTTTGTAAATGAAATCAAAATAGTTATAGGCGATGAGTGGTATGCTGGAAACCTGTCCTATCATTTAACCTCAAGACCAGTATGGATGAATGAACTAAAAAATAAAACTTCTGAGATTAATAGCTCAGAAGGAGTGATTTATACTGGAAATCCTAAAATTTTAAAAAAAATTTGTCCAGGAGTTTACGGCACTATTAAACCAGTCGGATATTGTATGATAGGCCAAAAATGAAAAAAATTATCTTTTTGTTACCTGTTTATAATGACTGGGAGTCTCTTTTTAAAGTTTTAAATGAAATAAATTCTGTCATAAAAGATATTCAGGAATACCAATTTAACTGTATCATTGTTAATGATAGCTCTACAATTGAAAAACCCAAAATTACTAAGCCAAAAAATTTTAATTCATTAAAAATTATTGATATGAAAGAAAACAGAGGACATGCAAGATGTAATGCTTTTGGATTAAGATATATTAATTCTGTAGAATCTTATGATTATGTGATTGTTATGGATAGTGATGGAGAGGATAGACCATTTGAAATAAAAAGTTTAATTAATAAGATTAATGAAGAACCCAATGTTTCAGTTGTGGCAAAGAGAGTAAAAAGATCGGAAGGCGCAATTTTCCAGAACTTATATAGAGTTCATAAATTAGTTACTTATATTTTTACAGGAAAAAAAATTAATTTTGGAAACTATACCTGTTTAACAAAAAAAGATATCGATATACTTTCTGATAAACCAAGTTTATGGAGCAGTTTTTCAGGATCAGTTAAAAAGTATTTAGCTAAACTAAATGAAGTAGACTCTATTAGAGGTCTAAGATATTTTGGACCATCAAAAATGTCTCTTTTTAATCTTGCGATACACTCTTTTTCTATAATTGCTGTTTTTAAATATACAGTTTTTTTAAGATCAACTTTTATGATCATATTATTATCTTTTTTAACTAAGACATTTGGTTTGATTGCAATCACCTTTCAGGTTTTGATAATATCCTTTAATTTATTAATCTTTATTGTATCAATGAGAGAAAATGAGACAGCTTTTATGAAAAGTAATGAAAATATATTAAATGAATATGAGATTACAAGCTAATAGGTTGCATTTAGAGTCCCTAAAGGAATCAAAGGGGAATCAAAAGGTGAACATTTGTTTTCAATATTTTTTCATTGTGGATAGATCTAAAATTTAAGATATCTATTAATATTAAAGGAGAATTTATGAAAAAACTAACTTGTCATTGTGGAGAAGTAGAAGCAGAAATAAATATTTCTGATCAATTAGAAAAGACTCTTAGGTGCAATTGCTCAATTTGTAAAAGAAAAGGTGCGATTATGTCTATTGTAAAAAATGAAGATTTTAAGATTATTAAAGGACAGGATAAATTAAAGCTTTATCAATTTCATTCAAAAGTAGCTAAACATTATTTTTGTTCCAATTGTGGAATTTATACCCACCATCATCCAAGAATTAATCCTGCACTAACAGGTTTTAATCTAGGATGTCTTGAGGATATAGATACTTTTAAATTAAATGATGTAAGTTTAGCTGATGGTCAAAATCATCCATTAGATAAAAAATAAAAACGATGAACTTAAATAAAACTGATTATTCAAGTATAAAAAAAGTGTATCTAGAATTTTTAAAAAAGAAAGAAGTGGCTGGCAAACCTATAGTAGATAAAATTGGGAAATTAAATACATTTTATTTACCGCTTTCTCAATGGATTTACTCTATTTACAAAAAAGATAATAAAACAAAAATTATTGGACTATCTGGAGGGCAAGGGGCTGGAAAAAGCACTATCACTGGAATTTTAAAATTTATTTTAAAAAAAAAATACGGTCTAGAACTTTGTGTATTTTCAATAGATGATTTTTATAAAACCAAAGCTGAAAGAAAAAAAATGGCTAAACATGTTCATCCATTATTTCTTACAAGGGGAGTTCCAGGAACACATGATGTTAGCTTAATTAGCAAAACATTTAAAAGTCTTAAAAAAAAATTGTTTAAACCTGTTATCATTCCACAATTTGATAAATCCATAGACGATAGGTCTAAAAAATCAAAATGGATTAAGTTTACTAAACCACCGAGCATTATTATTTTTGAAGGCTGGTGTGTAGGAGCAACCCATCAAAAAGATAGTTCTCTTAGAAAACCTTTAAACATAATTGAAAAAAAATATGACAAAAATCTTAAATGGAGAAGAAAAGTCAACGATCAACTAAAAAAACATTATAAAAAACTTTTTAATAAAATTGATAAACTTGTTTATTTGAAAGCCCCTAGTTTTAATCATATATTTCAATGGCGCTTACTTCAGGAACAAAAATTAAAATTGACATCAAAAAGTAAAAAGACTATGTCAAAAACTAAAGTGAGAGAATTTATAATGTTTTATGAAAGAATAACGAAACATATGATGAAAGATTTTTCTAAATTATCTGATTTAACGATTTTTTTAGATAAAAATCATAGATCAAAAAAAATGAATTTTTATAAATAAATGAAACTATTATTAAATATAATTTTTATATTCTTTTCTTTCAATATTTTAACAGCAGAAAATCACCTTAAATTTTTTATTGATTCTGCTTTAAAAAATAATTTAAAATTAAATGCAGAAAGAAAAAACCAACAATCAATAAAACAAAATATAAATATTTCAAGAAGCGAATTTTTACCAAGCATTTCACTTTCCGGAGATCAAAGTAGTTCTCAATCAACAAACAAAACTAATCAAAGCGGATCAAGTTTATCTGACTCTAATCTAGATACTGAAACAACAACTGTATCAGTAGATCAAAAAATATTTCAAGGATTTAAAGGTTATAACTCTTTAAAAAAATCTGAATTAGAATTTAAAAAAGCTAATTTACAACTTAAACAAGTTGAACAAGAAACGATTTTAAATACAGTGTCTGCATATTTTGATTTTATATTTAAAACTAAAAATGAAAGATTTAATTTATCAAATGTGAATCTATTTGAGAGACAAGTAGAGTCAGATAGTGCCAGATTGCAAAAAGGTGAAATTACTTTAACAGATTTAGCTCAATCCGAGTCTTCTCTCGCAGGAGCTAATGCAAACTTAATTAAAGCTACCACAGAACTACTTTCTTCAAAAACAAATTTTGAGAGAGTGGTTAGAGAAAAAGCGCCTAGTTCCATCAATACTAATGAAAAGGTTTTAGTTAAACTGCCTAACTCATTGAATGAAGCAATAAATATTGCAAAATTGAATAATTCAGATTTATTGATTGCTAAATTGAATTACCAGATAGCTGAAAAAGATTTAAATATAGAAAAAGCTAAACTATCTCCATCTGCATCAATCAACTACTCTAAATCAGAAAATAAAGATTACAGTTCAACAGTTGATGAACTAGATCAAGAAACAGTTAAAGCAACTATAAGTTGGCCAATAATCAAAGGAGGTGAAAATATTTCATCAATAAAAAAATCATCTTTGAAAAAACAAAGATCTTTACTTTTATCAGAAGATGCTGAAAATAGAGTTATTACTGACACCACTAATGCATGGTCTAATTACCAATCTTCTGAAAGTGTGTTATTAGCTACAGAAGCTCAATTAAAAGCCGCTGAAATTGCTAATGAAGGAATTACATTAGAATATGACTCAGGCAACACAAGAACTACTCTTGAAGTCATTCAGTCTAGAAGCTTACTTTTAGACTCCAGAATAGCATTTGCCAAAGCTGAGAGAGATTTCATGATTTCTAAATTTGAATTATCCTTTCAACTAGGCACTTTATCTTCAAGTTCCATTATTAGCTCTCTATAAATCCCTATTTTAAAGGGTTTTTTAATACTTCTTGCAAAAAAGAACAAAATGTGTACATTTATTATAACGATTCGAAACAATAAAAGGATAAAAAATGAGTAAAAATAATTTAAAAGTTGTTAAGTCAGACAGCAAGAAAGAGCAAGAATTAAAGGAAAAAAATAAGTCTTTAGAGGCAGCCATTAGCCAAATAGATCAAAACTTTGGAAAAGGTTCAGTAATGAGGCTTGGACAACAACAAGCTTTAGATGTTGAAGCTATTTCGACAGGATCATTAAGCTTAGACCTAGCCTTAGGAATAGGTGGTTTACCAAAAGGAAGAATTATTGAGATATATGGGCCAGAATCATCTGGTAAAACAACGTTAGCATTACAAGTTGTTGCTGAAGCACAAAAAGCAGGCGGAATATGCGCTTTTGTAGATGCTGAACATGCAATGGATCCAGTATATGCAAAAAAACTTGGAGTGAAAACAGAAGAACTTCTAATCTCACAGCCAGATACAGGGGAACAAGCTTTAGAAATAACTGATACATTAATTAAATCAGGTTCTGTTTCTGTATTAGTTGTTGACTCTGTTGCAGCATTGACACCAAAAGCTGAATTAGAAGGAGAAATGGGAGATCATCATGTTGGTCTTCAATCTAGGCTTATGAGTCAGGCTTTAAGAAAATTAACTGGTTCAGTTTCTAAATCAAACACGATGGTAATATTTATAAATCAAATTAGAATGAAAATTGGTGTGATGTTTGGAAATCCAGAAACAACATCAGGTGGAAATGCATTAAAATTCTATTCATCTGTAAGAATGGATATAAGAAGAATAGGTGCAATTAAAGATAAAGATCAGATAATTGGAAACTCAACAAGAGTAAAGGTTATAAAAAATAAAGTAGCTCCACCGTTTAAAGTTGTTGAATTTGATTTAATGTATGGAAAAGGAATCAGTAAAGTTGGAGAACTAGTTGATCTTGGTGCGAAAGCAGGTGTGGTTGAAAAATCTGGTGCTTGGTATGCATATAAAGGGGAAAAGATTGGTCAAGGTAGAGAAAATGCTAAAGTCTACTTGGAAAAAAATCCAAAAGTAGCAGCTGAAATTGAACAAGTAATTCGAGATCAAGCTACAGCAATTTCTAAAGAATTAGAAGGAAACCCTTCTCCAAACGAAAAAAATACCGAAGAAAAAGAAGATAAGTAACTTTTCTGCCATCTTAAAACTTTAACGGGAGATTTAATTCTCCCGTTTCCCATGAAACGACAACTAATAATTGATTCATTCAATATATAGTATGTAATACTCCTAGTTGAAAAATTAATAGTGTACAATTAAATCTATATCTAGTTCAATGTAATGTTCGTTAACAAGGAGGGAAAATGAGCACACAACAAGCAAAAAGCTCGAAAGTGTCTTCAGCTCTAGATACCTCTCATTTAAAGGTAAAATTTCCATTTAAAGCTAAATACGGCAACTTTATTAATGGTAAATTTGTAGAACCAAAATCAGGTAAATATTTTGATAATGTTAGCCCGATATCTAATGAGAAGATCTGTTCGGTTGCACGATCGAATGAAAAAGACGTAGAGGCCGCATTAGACGCAGCCCACGCTGCTTTCTCAGAGTGGGGAAAGACAGACATCACTACTAGATCAAACATTTTGAATAAAATAGCTGATGTTATTGAAAAAAATCTAAACTTATTAGCAACTGCTGAATGTTTAGATAATGGAAAGCCAATTAGAGAGTGTATGGCAGCAGACTTGCCATTAGTAGTTGATCATTGGAGATATTTTGCTGGAGTAATAAGAGCAGAAGAAGGATCAATCGCTGAAATAAGTAATAATCAATACTCTTACAACTTTCATGAACCTTTAGGAGTTGTAGGTCAGATTATTCCTTGGAACTTTCCATTATTAATGGCGACATGGAAATTAGCTCCAGCTCTAGCAGCAGGAAACTGTGTTGTATTAAAACCAGCTGAACAAACACCAGCGTCTATTAATGTTTTAATGGAACTTATTGGAGATTTGTTACCTCCAGGTGTTGTTAACATTGTTAGTGGTTATGGATTGGAAGCAGGTAAACCTTTAGCATCTTCTAAAAGAGTTGCCAAAGTTGCTTTTACTGGCGAAACTACTACCGGAAGATTGATTATGCAGTATGCTGCACAAAACATAATTCCAATTACTTTAGAGTTAGGTGGAAAATCTCCAAACATTTTCTTTGAAGACGTCATGGAAAAAGATGATGACTTCTTTGATAAGTGTATTGAAGGTTTTGTTATGTTCAATCTTAACCAAGGTGAAGTTTGTACTTGTCCAAGCAGAGCTTTAATCCAAGAGTCAATCTATGATAAATTCATGGAGAGAGCTATTGCAAGAACTAAAGCTGTAAAACAAGACAATCCTTTAAAAATGGAAACAATGATTGGAGCGCAAGCCTCAGTGGAGCAAATGGAAAAGATTAAATCTTATCTTGAACTGGGTAAAAAAGAGGGCGCTAAAGTTCTAACCGGAGGAAGTGTTGCTAAACTTAATAGTGGATTGGAAAGAGGCAACTATATTCAACCAACTATTTTTGAAGCTACTAATGACATGCGTATCTCTCAAGAAGAGATCTTCGGACCTGTTGTATCTGTGATTAAATTTAAAGATGAAGCAGAAGCATTAAAAATTGCTAATGATACTCTTTACGGTTTAGGAGCAGCAGTATGGACTAGAGATGGTAATACAGCTCACAGAATGGGTAGAGGAATACAAGCAGGAATAGTGTGGACAAATTGTTATCACGCTTATCCAGCTCACTCACCATTTGGTGGTTATAAACAGTCTGGTGTGGGAAGAGAAACTCACAAAATGATGCTTAATCATTACAGACAAAATAAGAACTTACACGTTTCTTACGCTGAGAAGAAATTGGGATTCTTTTAACCAATAATATATACTGGCCCATGATTCTAAATCATGGGCCGTACATTAAAAATGAAAGTATCCGCCACTCATTCAGCATTAACATTGCTATCTAAACTTCAATCAAAGTATGGAGAGAAATTAATGTTCCATCAATCAGGAGGCTGCTGTGATGGGAGTGCTCCTATGTGCTTTAAAGAAGGTGAATTTCCTTTAGGAGATAATGATATCAAATTAGGTGAAATAGGAGGTGTACCTTTTTATATGAATGGGGATCAATATGAAAAGTGGAAACATACTGACCTTACTATAGACGCTGTAAAGGGAATAGGCGGGATGTTTTCGTTAGATAACGGAACGGGAGAAAGATTTTTAACAAAATCTGAAATTTGCTTAGTAGTTGATAACGAAGAGCAAAAAACTGGGTAATCTCTTTATAGACAACCCTATAAATATCTGTATTTAATATTATATGAGCCAATTTTTGTTGACTGATATAAGAGATAAATTTCTTAACTATTTTAAGAAAAATAATCATCAAGTAGTAGACTCTAGTAACTTGGTACCAAACAACGATCCTACTTTAATGTTTACAAATTCTGGGATGGTTCAATTCAAAAATGTTTTTACAGGATTAGAAAAAAGACCTTATAAAAGGGCCACTACATCTCAAAAATGTGTAAGAGCTGGAGGAAAACATAATGATCTAGAGAACGTCGGATATACCCCCCGCCACCACACGTTTTTTGAAATGCTAGGAAATTTTTCATTCGGTGATTATTTCAAAGAGCAAGCCATAGAACATGCTTGGCAACTTCTTACAAAAGACTTCCAGCTACCAAAAGAAAAACTTTCAGTTACTGTTTTTCACGAGGACGAAGAATCCTTTAAATTATGGAAAAAAATAGCAGGTTTAAGTGAAGATAGGATAATTAAGATTTCTACCTCAGATAATTTTTGGTCTATGGGGGACACAGGACCTTGTGGGCCATGTTCAGAAATATTTTATGACCATGGTGAAAAACTGAAAGGAGGTCTACCAGGTAGCGCGGATCAAGATGGAGATAGATACATAGAAATATGGAATCTTGTCTTCATGCAGTATGAGCAAATTTCAAAAGAAAAAAGAATTAATCTGCCTAAACCATCAGTAGATACTGGAATGGGTCTTGAAAGAATGACAGCTGTTCTTCAAGGAACACATGACAACTACAATATTGATCATTTTAAAAAAATAATATCTGCCTCCTCAGATGTTATCAAATCACCAATTAATGATAAAACTATTGCAAGCCATAGAGTGATATCAGATCACTTAAGAGCAAGCAGTTTTTTGATAGCTGAGGGAATTTTACCTTCAAATGAGGGTCGCGGATACGTTTTAAGAAGAGTAATGAGAAGAGGAATGAGACACGCTCACTCATTAGGAAGCAAGTCACCAATTTTTTATAAACTTTTTGATGTTTTACTAAATGAAATGAAAAAAAGTTATCCAGAATTAGAAAGAGGCAAAGATCTCATAGTAGAGACTTTAAAAAATGAAGAAGAGAAATTCTCTTCTCTTCTTGAACGAGGAATGAAAATTTTAGATGACAATTTAAATAAAGTACAAAGGAATATATTGCCAGGCTCAGTTGCCTTTAAATTATATGATACTTATGGTTTTCCTATAGACTTAACTGCAGATATCTTAAGAACAAAAAATATTAAAGTTGATCATTCTGCTTTTGAGCAAGAAATGGAAAAGAGCAAAACTTTAGCCAGAGCTAATTGGAAAGGTTCTGGAGATAAATCAGTAGAAGAAAAATGGTTTAAAATTAGAGAAGAATTAAAACCAACAGAATTTTTAGGCTATGAGTTTGATAAAGCAGAGGGAGTAGTTATAAAAATTTCTAAAGATAATAAATTTGTTGATAGCGCTAGTGAAGGCAATAATATTGAAATTATAACAAATCAAACACCTTTTTATGGAGAGTCTGGAGGACAAGTTGGAGATCAGGGAGTAATTTTTAATTCAAATTGCAAAATTAATATTACCGATACACAAAAAAAAATGGGAGATCTATTCGTTCATGTTGGAAAAATTGAGTCAGGGTCAATAAAAATAGGACAAAGTGTTAATCTCGAGATAAATGTTGTAAATAGAAATAATTCTAAAGCTAATCATTCAGCAACACATTTACTACACGAGTCCTTAAGAAGGACTTTAGGCAAACATGTAACCCAAAAAGGATCATTGGTGTCCCCAGAAAAATTAAGATTCGATTTTAGCCATAACAAACCTATTGAAAAAGAGGAGATGAATAAAATTAATAAGATTGTAAATGAAATTGTTGATGGCTCAACTGAAGTACAAACAAGAATAATGACACCTAAAGAAGCAGTAAAAATGGGGGCTTTAGCTCTTTTTGGGGAGAAATATGGCGAAGAAGTTAGAGTAGTATTTATGGGTAAAGAATCTAATGGTTTTTTTTCTACAGAGCTTTGTGGTGGAACACATGTAAAAAACACAAAAGAAGTAGGAAAGTTTAAAATTGTTAACCAATCATCAATCGCTTCAGGAGTAAGAAGAGTAGAAGCTTTGAGAGACAAACAACTTGCAGAGTATGAAAAATCTCAAAAGCAAGACAAATCTACAAAAGAAAAAGCAAGTAAAGAACAATTAGAAAAAATTAAAAAAGAATTATTAAGTTATAAAATTAAACCTGATTTTAACGAAAGTAAAGATTTAGTAGAAAATTTAAAAATTCTTACCAAACAACTAGAAAAATTAAAGATTCAGAATGTTATAAATGATAAAAGTAAAAATAAAATTAAAGACAAAAAGATTGGTAAATTAATATTAAGACAACAAACTCTTAATGATTTTCCACCTAAGGAATTAAGGAGTATCATAGATCAGGGAAAAAAAGATATTAAAAGTGGAATAATTATTAGCATATCTACTTTTGAGGAAAAAGTAGGAGTTGCAGTTGGGATCTCTAATGACCTTGTTTCAAAATATGATGCAGTTAGTCTTGTAAAAATTGCTTCAGAAATTCTTGATGGAAAAGGCGGTGGAGGAAGAAAAGATTTTGCTCAGGCCGGTGGAACAAATAAAAATAAAATAGATGAGGCTTTTAAAGCCGTAGCAGATGAAATTAGTTAAGCTTTTTTTTTAGGTTGGAGTTTATTGCTTCTAAAAATTGATTTGTAGTTAAGAATTTTTGATCTTTACTGATTAATATCGCCAAGTCCTTTGTCATAGATCCGCTCTCAACAGTTTCTATACAAACTTTTTCAAGTGTATCTGCAAATTTGATAAGTTCTTGATTTCCGTCAAGATTACCTCTGTGTGATAACCCTCTTGTCCAAGCGAATATAGAAGCTATAGGGTTTGTAGATGTTTCTTTACCTTCTTGGTGCTGTCTATAATGTCTAGTTACAGTTCCATGAGCAGCTTCAGCTTCAGCTATTTTACCATCTGGAGTTCTTAATACACTAGTCATTAATCCCAAAGAGCCATATCCCTGAGCAACTGTATCTGATTGAACGTCTCCATCATAGTTTTTGCATGCCCAAATATATTTTCCACTCCACTTCATTGCACAAGCAACCATATCATCAATTAATCTATGTTCATAAGTTATTCCTGAGTCCTCAAATTTATTTTTAAATTCTTTTTGAAACACTTCTTCAAATATATCTTTAAATCTACCGTCATAAGCTTTTAAAATTGTGTTTTTTGATGAAAAGTAAACTGGCCATTTTCTTACAAGGCCATAATTCATACATGCCCTTGCAAAATCTTTTATGGAATTATCCAAATTGTACATTGAAAGCGCAATACCAGGCCCATCAAAATTAAAAACCTCGTGTTCAATTTTATCTTTTCCATTTTCTGATTCCCATTTAACAGTCATTTTTCCTTTTCCAGGAACTATAAAATCTGTGGCTTTATATTGATCTCCAAAAGCGTGTCTTCCAACTATTACGCTATCAGTCCAGTGAGGGACTAATCTTGGAACATTTTTACAAATTATTGGTTCTCTAAAAATTGTTCCTCCAACAATATTTCTTATTGTTCCATTTGGAGATCTCCACATTTTCTTTAATTTGAATTCTTTAACTCGTGATTCATCTG
>CACHTV010000003.1 GCA_902582875.1 uncultured Pelagibacteraceae bacterium
CACAGGTAGAAAAAAGATTTATTCAAAAAATAGACTACTAACTACAATTGCTTACAGGATTAATGGAGAAACAACCTATGCAATGGAGGGATCGATTTTTATAGCTGGAGCAGGAGTTCAATGGTTGAGAGATAGAATGAAATTTTTTAAAAAAGCTCCTGAAACAGAAAAAATTGTAAAACAACTAAAAGGCAATAATGGTATTTATTTAGTTCCTGCTTTTACGGGACTTGGTGCCCCACATTGGAATGCTAATTCAAGAGGAGTGTTGAGTGGAATTACTAGAGACACGAGCCCTAAAGAGATTGTTAGAGCCACAATAGAAGCTGTCGCTTATCAAACTTTTGATTTATTTGAAGCAATGAAACATGATGGGTTAAGACCAAGAATAGTAAAAGTTGATGGAGGGATGGTTATGAATAATTGGTTTTCACAGTTTTTATCTGATGTTGTTAATGTTAAAGTACTTAGACCAAAAGTCCAAGAAACCACAGCCGCCGGAGCAGCTTTTATGGCTGGACTTAATATAGGCGTTTACAAGTCATTAAAGGATATTTCAAATAACTGGAATTTAGACAAAAAATTTAGCCCAAAAATGAAAAATAATCTTAGAAACACTCTTTTAAAAGGTTGGTTAACCGCAATTAAACGAACATTAATTAATTAAATCAATTTGAAGTTGTATTTTTTTTCAGAATTAGATCTGTACAATTAAGTTCTATTTTGTTTGAATTAAAAATTAATAAACAACAGGGGGAATTAATGTTTAAAACATTGAAAACTATACTAGTTGCTACTGTTGCTTTCACTTTAGTTTCGACATCTGCTTATTCAGACGCAATAAGTAAGTGGGCGAAGGGGGAATTTAGTCTTTCTGTTCTTTCTGAAAAAGAGAGAATTAAAGAATTAAAATGGTTCCAAAAAGCTGCGAAGCCATTCAAAGGAATGTCTATCAAGGTATTATCTGAAACTATTCCTACTCACGAATATGAGTCTAAAGTTTTAACTAAAGCTTTTGAAGAAATTACTGGAATTAAAGTAAATCATCAATTGCTTGGTGAAGGTGATGTAGTAATGGCAGTACAAACACAAATGCAAACTAACGTAAGTATTTACGATGCTTATATCAATGACTCAGATTTGATTGGTACTCATGCTAGAATGCAGCAAGCTGTGAATCTAACGAAATGGATGGCTGGAGAAGGTAAAGATGTGACTTTACCAACTTTAGATTTAGATGATTTCATTGGTAAACAGTTTACTACAGGTCCAGATGGTGACCTATACCAAATGCCTGACCAACAATTTGCTAACCTATATTGGTTTAGAAAAGATTGGTTCGACAGACCTGAAATCAAAAAAGGTTTTAAAGCTAAATACGGATATGATTTAGGTGTTCCATTAAATTGGTCTGCTTATGAAGATATCGCTCAATACTTTACAAATGATGTAAAGAACATTGACGGTGTTAGAATATACGGTCACATGGACTACGGCAAAAGAGCTCCTGACTTAGGTTGGAGAATGACTGATGCGTGGCTATCAATGGCTGGCGCAGGCGATGTAGGAAAGCCTAATGGAGTGCCAGTGGACGAATGGGGAATAAGAATGGAAAAAGGTTCTTGTAACCCAGTTGGAGCTTCTGTAACTAGAGGTGGAGCTGCTAACGGTCCTGCTGCTGTATACGCTATTAGAAAATGGGATGAATGGTTAAGACAATACGCACCTCCAGGTGCCGCGGCTATGGATTTCTACCAGTCGCTTCCATCATTATCTTCTGGAAACGTTGCTCAGCAAATTTTCTGGTACACAGCATTCACAGCTTCTTTAGTAGGAAAAAATCCTAACAATAAAGTTGTTGATGGTAACGGTATGCCGTTATGGAGAATGGGTCCATCGCCAAAAGGACCTTATTGGGAAAATGGTATGAAGCTTGGATATCAAGATGCTGGATCGTGGACTTTATTTAAGTCTACACCGGTAAAAAATAGAAAAGCTGCATGGTTATACGCTCAATTCGTTGTATCAAAAACTGTAGATCTTAAAAAAAGCCATGTTGGTTTAACTATCATAAGAGATAGCTCAATAGACCATAAATCTTTCACAGAAAGAGCATCAGCACTTGGTGGGCTTGTTGAATTTTATAGATCTGACAACAGAAATATTTGGTCACCAACAGGTATTAACGTTCCGGATTATCCGAAACTTGCACAAATCTGGTGGCAACAAATTGGAGATGTAAACTCAGGTGCGTTTACTCCACAACAAGCTATGGATCGTCTTGCAGAAGAGATGGATTTAGTTATGTCTCGTATGGAAGCTGCTGATAAAGGTAGTAATGCATACGGTGGATGTGGGCCAAGACTTAATAAACCAAGAGACGCTTCTTATTGGTTAAATAAAAAAGGTTCACCAAAAGCTAAACGTAACGAGAAACCTCAAGGTAAAACTGTTCCATACGCGAAAGCTTGGAAATAGTAAGAGGTTAATCTAAATTTAAAAGGGGGCACTAGCTGCCCCCTTTTTTTAAAACTAAATTTTAAATTATGAGTCTAGAATTAAAAAATGTAGAAAAAAAAGTTGGTATAGACACTCATATATATCCTACAAATCTTAAATTTGAGAAGAATACTATAAATGTTCTGTTAGGCTCTACATTGGCTGGCAAAACAACATTAATGCAAATAATGGCTGGTTTAGATAAACCAACTTCAGGTGAAATATGGTTTAATGAAAAGAATGTGACTGGAATGAAAGTTCAAAAGAGGAACTGTTCAATGGTTTACCAGCAATTTATTAATTATCCAAATTACACAGTATATGAAAATATTGCTTCACCATTAGTTATTACAGGTGTCAATTCAAATGAAATTAAAGAAAGAGTCGGAAAGGTTGCTGAACTATTAAAATTATCAGCAATGTTAAACAAAAAACCTGATGAACTATCAGGAGGTCAACAGCAAAGAACAGCTTTAGCAAGGGCTCTAGTAAAAGATTCTGACTTAATTTTATTAGATGAGCCTTTAGCTAATTTAGACTTTAAATTAAGAGAAGAATTAAGAGAAGAATTACCAAAGCTGTTTGAAGATAGAGATTGTATAGTTGTTTATGCAACAACAGAGCCTTCTGATGCTTTAATGATAGGAGGAAATACGGCAACACTATTAGAAGGAAAAGTTATTCAGTATGGAAAGACTTTAGAGGTTTATAACAAACCTGAAAACTTAATCTCTGCTAAAGTTTTTAGCGATCCACCAATGAATATTGCAGAGGTTAAAAAAAATGGAGAAATTTGTAAATTAACTGATAACACCGTTCAGTGGAAATCATCCGCTAAAATTAAAGATGGAACTTATAAAATTGGTATAAGACCCCATAATATTACTACTTATAAAGAGGGGAATAATTCAGTCGAAATAATGGGAAAAGTACAGATTTCCGAATTAAGCGGATCAGAAAGTTTAATTCATTTCACAAACGGTAATTTAAATTGGGTTTCTCTATCGAATGGGATTCAACAAAAAAATGTTGGCGATGATGCAAAATTATATATGAACATAGATGAATTTTTATATTTCGATCAAAATAACAGGCTGGTAAAAAATGGCTAAGATTACTTTAAAAGATTTAAGTCATAGTTATTTAGAAAAGCAAAATAATAATGAAGACTGGGCTCTTCGAGAAGTCAATATTGATTGGAAAGATGGTGGAGCCTATGCGCTTTTAGGTCCATCAGGATGTGGAAAGACAACTTTATTAAATATTGTTTCAGGTTTATTAAAACCAACTAAAGGCAGTGTGCTATTTAATGGTAAAGATATAACTACACTTAATCCTGTTGAAAGAGATATCGCTCAAATATTTCAGTTTCCTGTTATTTATGACACTATGACTGTTTATGATAATTTAGCGTTTCCATTAAAAAATAGAGGTCTTTCAGTATCAGAAATAGAATCCAAAGTAAAAGAGATTGCAGAGATGCTAGAGCTAACATCAACTTTACATAATAGAGCCTCAGGCCTGACAGCTGATGGTAAACAAAAAATTTCATTAGGCAGAGGGCTCGTTAGATCAGATGTAAATGTAATTATGTTTGATGAACCTTTAACCGTTATAGATCCACATTTAAAGTGGGTTTTAAGATCTAAACTTAAAGAATTACATCAAAAAATTAATCGTACAATGATTTATGTAACGCATGATCAAACAGAAGCCTTAACTTTTGCAGATCAAGTTGTGGTAATGCATGAAGGGCAAATTGTTCAAACTGGGACCCCAGTAGAGCTTTTTGAAAAACCTAAACACACATTTGTTGGACATTTTATTGGATCACCGGGAATGAATATCCTTCCGTGTGAAATAAAAAATGGTGAAATAAACTTTAGTGGTCAAAAAATTCAAAGTCATAAAACTATAAAAAAATCACAATTTAATAAAACTCAATTAGGTATAAGACCAGAATTTATTAATTTTTCTAATAGCGGAATTCCAGTTAAGATAAAAAGAGTAAGTAATACCGGACGACATAAAATTATTGACACAGAAAGTAGTGGAGGAAATATAAAAATTTTATCTAATTCTTCTACTGATATCCCGAGTGGAAGTGCTCATATAACTTTTAATCAAAAATATACTTATGTTTATGAAGATAGTTGGATTATAGAATAATGAATAAAACTATTAATCAAAAAGCTTGGTTATTTGTAATTCCAGTATTTATCCTAGTTGCATTTAATGCAGCTATTCCTTTAATGACAGTAGTTAATTATTCATTTCAAGAAACTTTTGGTAATAATGTATTTGCTTGGGAAGGAACAAGATGGTTTAAACAAATTTTACAATCTGAGAGATTTCATGCTGCATTAGGTAGACAAATAACATTCACGTTTATTATTCTTTTAATTCAGATTCCTCTAGGAATTGGGATAGCTTTAACTATGCCAAAGAAAGGATGGGGAGTTCCTGTTTGTTTAATCTTAATGTCAATGCCACTTCTTATTCCTTGGAATGTAGTTGGTGCTATGTGGAATATATTTGCTTTACCAGACATTGGTTTTCTTGGTCATTCACTTAACGGATTGGGATTTGATTACAACTTTACTCAACAACCTGGAGATGCTTGGTTTACTACAATATTGATGGATGTTTGGCATTGGACGTCTCTAGTGGTGCTTTTATCTTATGCGGGACTAAATTCTATTCAACCAGCTTATTATCAAGCTGCAGAAATTGATGGAGCAAGTAGATGGGCGACTTTTAGATACATAGAACTACCAAAGATGAAAAAAGTTTTAACTTTGGCTATTCTTTTAAGATTCATGGATAGTTTTATGATTTATACAGAGCCATTTGTTTTAACTGGAGGCGGACCAGGTAATACAACAGCTTTTCTGTCTATCGATTTAGTAAAAATGGCATTAGGTCAATTTGATTTAGGTCCAGCTGCTGCTATGTCCTTGATTTATTTCTTTATCGTACTTTTAGTTTGTTGGGTATTTTATAATTTAATGATGAAAAATGAGGCTCAATCATGAAAAAATATAAGTGGATAGTTCCTACACTATACATAATTTTTTTAATGCTACCTATTTATTGGCTTATAAACATGTCATTTAAAACAACAACAGAAATTATAAATACATATTCATTATGGCCACAGAAATTTACTACTGAAAACTACGTGAAAATATTTACAGATAGCACTTGGTATATGGGATATGTAAACTCGATAACATATACCGTATTTAATACTATTATTTCTGTAGCAGCAGCTTTACCAGCTGCTTATGCATTTTCTCGATATAAATTTTTAGGTGATAAACATTTATTTTTTTGGTTGTTAACCAACAGAATGGCACCACCAGCAGTATTTGCTTTACCATTTTTTCAATTTTATTCTTCTGTAAATTTATTTGATACTCATATAGCAGTAGCACTATCTCACTGTTTATTTAATATTCCATTAGCAGTGTGGATTTTAGAAGGATTTATGTCAGCTGTTCCAAAAGAATTAGATGAAACTGCTTATGTTGACGGATATTCTTTTGGAAGATTTTTCTTTAAAATTTTTGTTCCAACAATTGCAGCAGGAATAGGAATAACAATGTTTTTCTGTTTTATGTTTTCTTGGGTTGAGCTTTTATTAGCTAAAACACTGACAGCTACTGCCGCTAAACCTATAGCTGCTACCATGACAAGAACAGCCAGCACTTCTGGTTATGAACTTGGATTATTAGCTGCAGCTGGAACGTTAACAATTATTCCTGGAGCAATTGTGATTTACTTTGTAAAAAATTATATTGCTAAAGGATTTGCGATGGGAAGGGTATAATGTTTTCAAATTTATATGCCGCTACTTGGGGCGAAGTAGGTAAAGTAAAAGAGAAAGGTTTTTTTGATTTTGATTTATTTTCATGGATGGCATGGACTTGGCAAACTGCTGCATTTTTCATTTTTATTGCACTTTGCATCACAGTAATGCTTATTTGGGAAAAAAAAGTTCCTGGAGGATCTCCGAGAAAAGGTATATTAGGCTTAGATACAACAAGAGGAGACAGATTATTTATTTCTTTATTAGGTAGCGCTTTTATTCATTTAGCATGGCTAGGTTTAATAGGTAGCCTCTTGTGGATAGCATCTATTATTTGTGTTGCTTATTTTATTGTTGTATTTAAATACGTATAAAAATATGGTCAAAGTTGGAATTAACGGTTTTGGAAGAATTGGGCGATTAATCTTAAGAGCTTTATTAGAAAACTATAAAGATAAAATTCAAGTAGTAGGAATAAATGATCTAGGATCTATTGAGACTAATGCACATTTAATTAAGTACGATAGTACTCACGGTATATTAAATCATGAAGTTAAAACAACAAGTGACGGTTTTCAAATTGGAAATCAAAATATAAAAGTATTTGCTGAAAGAGATCCATCTAAATTACCATGGGGAAAAGTTGGAGCTGACGTAGTTTTAGAATGTACTGGTTTTTTTCTAGATAAAGCTTCAGCAGGCAAACATATTCAAGCGGGTGCAAAAAAAGTAATAATTTCAGCACCAGCAAAAGAAGTTGATATTACTTTAGTACAAGGAGTTAATAGTAAAGAATTAAAAAAGGATCATAATATTATTTCTAATGGCTCTTGTACCACCAATTGTTTAGCGCCTGTTGCTATGGTTTTAGAAAAATCTTTTGGAATAACATATGGTTATATGACAACTATCCATAGTTATACTGGAGATCAAAAGCTTTTAGACACTCTACATAAAGATCTAAGGAGAGCGAGAGCTACTGAAGGCGCGATGATACCAACTTCTACAGGAGCTGCAAAAGCAATGAGTTTAGTTCTACCTAGTTTAAAAGGTAAATTAGATGGAACAGCCATCAGAGTTCCTACACCAAATGTTTCTTTAATAGATTTAACATTAGTTACTGAAAAAGAAGTTACTCCTGATAATATTAACGAAGCTATGAGTAAGGCGGCCAAAGGAGAATTGAAAGGAATTCTAGATATAAATCAAAAACCTTTAGTATCTAAAGATTTTAATCATAATCCGCATAGTTCAATATTTGATGCAACACAGACACAAGTAGTTAAAGGAAAATTTAGTAGAGTTCTTTCTTGGTATGATAATGAGTGGGGATTTTCAAATCGAATGTGTGATACAGCTATTCAGATTGCAGCTTTGATTTAATAGTTTTTTCAGCTTCTTCAATTAATTTTAGGGTATTTGGAGGTATTTCTGATTTTTTTTTTGGATAAGATTTATTTAATATTATCGTATCTGCTTTTTTTTCTTTTTTTATATTTTGCAAATCATCAATTGCACTTAAAATTTCATTGACACTATAATGTTCTTTCATTGATTAATTATAACATTACCTGTATAAAAATAAAACAAATAAGATATGAAAAATAAAAAAATAAATTTAATTGCAAACAAATTAGTTAAAGCCTTCTTAAAAAATAAAATTATTTCACCTATTCCAAAAGAATATACTAAAAATATTTCTAAAGCTGAAATATTAAAAAAACTTTGTGAAAGTAAGGTTAAAAAACCTATTATTGGTTTTAAAGCTGGAGGCACTAGTATTGCAGTGTTAAAAAAATTAAAAGAAAAGGAACCTTTTTATGCAAGTGTTTATAGACATAATTTTTTAAAAAATAACAAAAGTATAAAAATTAATAAATATACTTTAGGTATCGAATTAGAAGTTTGTTATTTAATAAAAAAAAATTTTTTTAATTTTAAAAAAAGTCTTACTAACAAAAATATAAAAAGATATATTACTCATATGGCTCCTTGTATTGAAGTGGTGGGTTACAGACAAAGAAAAAAAGGTATTAGATTTTTAGGAGATCTTTGTTCCGATTTTGGAGCCAACATAAAATTCGTTATTGGACCCAAAAAAAAATTTAAAAATATTAATTTTACTAATTTAAAGACTAAAATTTCTAATAAAAAAATTAATCAGTTGGTAAATGGTAACACTAATACTGTATATATTAATCCTATTAACTCTTTAAGATTTGTTTTAAATAAAATTAGAAAAGATAAAATAAAATTAAGAGATAATTTTTATGTGTTTACAGGTTCTACAGTAGGTGTTGTTCCAATTTTAAAGAAAGGTATTTATTTAGGTCAAATAGAGAAACTAGGATCTGTAAAAACTAAAATAATTTAATTTGACAAGTAGTAGCCACCGATAATAACAAAACAAGCTATTAAAGTTATTTTTATATTTTTAAATATTAAATCTCTTTTTTTTTGATCAAATTTTCTTTTTGATAAAAAATATATGTTTGTTTGGGTTTTGTTTCTAAACTTTGGTCTTAGTGGAGATGGTATAGTATCATTTTGTATGTGTTTAAATTTTTTTGGGTTTATCTGAAGCATATCTTGTTTAACCTTATTTCTCTTAAGTTATCAACAATGTTCTACCACGAGGTGCGTCATTATTGCAAATGATAATCATTATCATTTAATTGTAAATGATAATCAATATCAACTAGAAAGAGGGAAAATGATTAAAATTAAAATAATAGTTTTTTCTATAATCCTTATATTTACAAGCAATTTATTTGCTAATGAAGTCAATATATTTAGTGCTAGACACTATGATTCAGATGTTCAGCTTTACGAAAAATTTACAGCTAAAACAGGAATTAGAGTAAATGTAGTATCTGGAAAATCTGGGGCTTTAGAAAAAAGAATAATCGAAGAGGGAGCAGATAGTCAAGCTGACCTTTACATTACTGCTGATGCTGGAAGACTAGGCGCTTTTGCTGCTAATTTACAAGGTGGATTAACAAGTTCTGCTATTAAGTCTGCAGTTCCTAGTAACTTTAGAACTTCTAAATGGGTTGGAATAGCAAAAAGAGCAAGGATAGTTTATTTTGCTCCAGAAAGAGTTAGTGGTGCAGAATTAGCTGGTTTGACTTATGAAAGTTTAGCTGATCCAAAATGGAAAGGTAGATTAGTAATAAGAGCTTCAAATAATATTTACAATCAATCACTCGTAGCTTCATTAATCAAAAATAATGGAAAAGGAAAAATCGCAGAGTGGTCAAAAGGAATGGTTACTAATATGGCTAGAGCTCCAAAAGGTAACGATAGAGCTCAAATTCTAGCTGTCGCAGCAGGAGAGGCCGATATAGCAGTAGCTAATACATATTATTTAGCTCTAATGTTGTCTGGAAAAAAAGGACCAGAGCAACAAGCCGCTGCAAAAAAAGTAAAACCATTTTTTCCTAACCAAGATGGAAGAGGTACACATATGAATATTAGTGGTGCTGGTTTAGTTAAAGGTGCTCCTAATAAGGGTAATGCAATCAAACTAGTAGAATTTTTATTAAGTGAAGAAGCACAAAATCACATAGTAAATAATACTTTTGAATATCCAATGATTGCAGGCATTTCTCCTCATCCTCTTGTAGTAAACATGGGATTAGACTTTAAACAAGATCTCAAAACTAAAGTTGTAAATTATGGAAAAAGACAAGCTGATGCTTTAGAAGTAATGACAGCCGCAGGTTGGAAATAGGTTACGTTTGTTAATTATATGAGGCGAATAACTAAAAAAGATATTAACTTAAATAGGTTAAAAACTGGTTGTTCGCCTTGTATGAATGAAGCTAAAATAATGAAACAAAAAATCTCAAACAGAAAAGTGTCTGAAATCAAGATAAATGAAATTAAAGATATTGTTTCATCAATGTTCAAAAAAAATTAAAGGTTTGACGTCAATAGATTCTCTGGTTTAAAATGCTTTAGCTTAAATAAATGACAATTAAGCCGCTTCAACCAGAGATTTAATATAATGAAAAATTTAATAAGTAAGTATAATTTCTGGTTTTTTAGTTCTTTTACTATTGCTTTAATTGTTGCACTGCCGATTATTACAGTTTTCCTTAGTTTTTTTTCTGAGACAAGCAATTATTTTACAATATTAAAAAATACATTCCTTTTTGATTATATAAATAATTCTCTATTAATTTTAATTTCGGTTTTATTTATAACATTTATACTAGGGGTTTCTTCTGCATATTTTATTTCATTTTATGAGTTTCCATTAAGCAGATTTTTTAGCTGGGCATTGATTTTAGCTTTTGCCATACCAGGATATATATTTGCTTTTTCTATAATAGCTTTTTTTGAAAATTACGGAACTGCTTACTCAATACTTACAAATGTTTTTGGTGAATATAATTATAACCCCCATATTCCAAAATTAGACGGAGTTTTAGGCTCTGTTATTGCTATTAGTTTTTCATTATTTCCTTATGTCTACGTTCTAACTAGGTCTTCCTTTTTCTTTCAATCAAATAATTATATTGAAGTAGGTCAAAATCTTGGTCTATCTGAAAAGGAAACTTTATTGAAGATTATACTACCTTCAGCAAGACCAGCTATAATTGCTGGTTTGGCTTTAGTTGCTATGGAGTGTTTATCTGATTTTGGAACAGTATCTATTTTTAGTGTCTCTACGTTGACAACAGGAATATACAATTCGTGGATTTCTTTTGACGATCTTAATTCTGCTAATCAAATCTCATTCATTCTGCTTTTATTCATACTACTTCTTTTATCAGTAGAGATTTATTCTAGAAAAGAAGCCAAATATCACCAACCTGGAAGAGGCTTTAAACCGATTAACAAAATTAAGCTGAGTGGAAAAAAATCATTATTTGCATTTTGTTTCTGTTTTTTAGTTTTTTTTATTAGCTTCATATTTCCTATTTCACAAATGATTTATTGGACAATAAAGTTTCCAAAATATATTCAAGACATTGATATTATAAGGATTAATCTAAATACTTTATACTTAGTAGGTTTAGCGAGTCTGGTTTTAGTATTTATTTCGCTATTTATTAACTATGGTAGTAGGATTTCTAAAAGTAAAATTTTAAATTACTTAACAAATTTTTCTATTTCAGGATATGCTATACCAGGGGTAATCTTAGCTGTAGCTTTTATTACTTTATTTTCAAATTTAAGTGATTTTATTAACGCTAATACTAATATTGGTAGCATAAAAAAAATATTCATCGGTTCTATTTTTGGTTTAATATTGGCTTACTTTATAAGATTTTTCTCTCTTTCTTTTAATGGAATAAAATCCAGCTATGAGAAAATAAATAATTCTATTGATGAAAGCGCATATCTTCTTGGTTACTCAAAAATAAAAACTTTTTCAAAGATTCACGTCCCTTATCTTAAAAACAATATCATTTTAATAATTGTTCTAATCGCTTTAGAAATTATTAAAGAATTGCCCATAACAATGATACTTAGGCCTTTTAATTTTGAAACTTTTGCTACTCAGGCATATGTTTATGCCTCACAAGATTTGATAGAAGCAGCTGCTCTACCTTCATTATTTTTGATTAGTTGGGCTACAATTCTAATTTTATTTTCTTCAAAATATATACTTTCTCAAAAAAACTAATATAATTCATAAAATGTCAAAACAATTTTTTGAAATTAAAAATGGCAACTTTGTAGCTAGTGAAAAGAACAAAGTTAATAATGTTAACCTGAAGATAGAAAATCAAGGAGAAATAGTTTCTTTATTAGGTCCTTCTGGAGTTGGTAAAACAACTATTTTAAGAACTATAGCGGGTCTTCAAAAAATTAATTCTGGTGAAATTTTTCTAAAAAATAGATTAATTTCTTCAAATAAGACACATATTGAACCAGAAAAAAGAAATGTAGCTTTATCATTTCAAGATAATTCTTTGTTTCCGAATTATAAAGTTATAGATAATATAAACTTTGGAAAAAAAAGAACTAATGGAAGTGGCTCTATCATAGATGTTAATGAGATTATAAAACTTTTGCATATAGAACCTATTTTAGAAAAATTTCCACATCAAATAAGCGCTGGTGAAGCACAAAGAGTTTCTTTAGCAAGATCTTTAATGTCTAAACCTGATTTATTATTATTGGATGAACCTTTTTCGAATATAGATCAAAGTTTAAAAGATGAAATCCAAGTTTCAGTTAAGAAACTTTTGAAAAGAATAAACCTAACAACCATTATCGTAACTCATGACTCTTATGAAGCTTTCTCAATGGCTGATAAGTGTGGAATTATTTTGAATCAGGAATTAAAACAATATGATGTTCCATATAATGTTCATCATGAGCCAAATTCAATAGAAATTGCAAACTTTTTAAATAAAGGAGTATTTATTGATGTTAAAGTTGTTGATAGCGAATGTGCAGTTCATAGGTTAAACCATGAGATATTAGGTGAAATTAGAGGAAAATTGTCAAATAATTTTCCATCTGGCTCAAAAGTAAAATTACTTTTACAACCCGAAGATTTAATTCATGACGATCAAAGTAAATTAAAATTAGAAGTTGTAGATAGGAAATTTAGAGGAACAAATTTTATTTATACTTTAAAAACAAAAAATGGAGAACATTTACCTGTTTTTGTTCATTCTCATCATATCCATCAACATGAAAAGTCTGAAAAATTTGGTATTAAATCCCCGATTTATATTGACCATTTAGTATGTTTTTAAGTAAATATACTTACTAATTTAATTGCGCCCTTAGCTCAGTTGGATAGAGCATCGGTTTTCTAAACCGAGGGTCGTAGGTTCGAATCCTTCAGGGCGCGCCAAATTTATATTTAATGCCAAAAAATATTCTTATTACTGGTGGAGCTGGGTATATAGGATCACATATTTCAGAAAACTTAATAAAGAAAAACAAGAAAATCTTTATAGTGGATAATCTATCTACAGGACATAAAAGACTTATTAATAAAAAAGCAAAATTTTATAAAGTAGATATAAATAACAAAAAAAAAATAAAATCTATAATTATTAAAAATAAAATAGACTCAATAATTCATTTAGCAGGAAGTTTAATTATTGGAGAAGGTGAAAGATATCCTAAAAAATATTATAGAAACAATGTTTTAGGAACAAAAAGTCTACTTTATTCTTGTGTAAACACTAATGTTAAAAATTTTTTATTTTCCTCAACTGCTGCTGTTTACAAAAATAGTGTGAATAAAGTAACAGAAAGGTCAATTACAAAACCAAAAAGTGTTTATGGAAAAACTAAATTAAAAGCAGAAAAAATTATTATTAAATGCTGTAAAAAAAACAAAATAAAGTACGGAATTTTAAGATATTTTAATATAGTTGGATCTAGCAAATCTGGAAAAATAGGGTTAATAAATAAAGGTGACCATTTATTTAAAAACTTTTCAGGACAAATTCTTAAAAAAAAACCAATTTTAAAAATATATGGCACAAACTATTCTACAAAAGACGGTTCATGTATTAGAGATTTTATTCATGTTTCTGATATTGCTGAAATACATAGAAAAGTTTTAGACAGAATAAATAAAACAAATAAATCAAAAATTTTGAATTGTGGCTACGGTAAAGGTTTTTCTGTAATACAAGTAGCAAAAGAATTTAGCAAACAAACAAATAAATCAGTCAAAATTATTAAAGCACCTAGAAGAAAGGGTGATTTAGTAGAAGTAATTGCTTTAAATAAAAATTTAAAAAAATTTATTCAATGGAGACCTAGATTTAATAAACTTAAAATTATGGTAATAAGCTCAATTAAATGGGAAAGAAAAATTTAATTTTTGTTTAGCATGAAGAAAGATTTATTTAAAGAATCCTTTATTAAATTTTGTGAAAAAAAAAAATTTGAAAAAAATAATAATCAAATAGAAATAGCAGGTTTGCTCGATAAATTTGTAAAACCAAAAAAAGGTTTTTTTAGTTTTTTTTCTAATACAGAAGAAAAAATATGTTTTTATCTTTATGGAGGGGTAGGCCTAGGCAAAACAATGATTTTTAATCACTTTTACAATTATATTGATATTCCTAAACACAGATCTCATTTTAATGAATTCATGATTAATTTTCATGAATTTAGACATAATAATAAATCTAATTCAATAAATGCATTTGTTAAAAAGTTAAAAAAAAATGATCTTATTTATTTGGATGAATTGCAGGTTACAAATATTGTGGATGCAATGATTTTAGGAAAATTATTTGAAACTATTTTCTCTGAAAATATAAAAGTTTTAATAACCTCAAACACAAAGATTGATGATTTATACAAGGATGGTTTGCAAAGAGAACAATTTTTACCTTTTATTTCTATTATTAAGAAATATTCAATACATAAAGAATTAATAATTGATGAAGACTATAGGAGAATTGGATCCGACAAATTACAAAGAGCATTTTTTCCAATAAATGAAAAAAATACATTTAAAATTAACAAGTTATTTAGAGAATTAACGAAAAATTTAAAAAAACAAGAAGTAATACTAAAAATAAAAGGGAGAGATTTAGTTATTAGAGATTTTTATGATGGCATTGCAAAATTTGATTTTAACCAGTTATGTAACAAAAATTTAGGAGCAGAAGACTATCTAAAAATTTCTCAAAAGTGTAAATTCATTGTAATAGAAAATATTCCAAGTTTTTCTGAAGAAAACTCAAATCAACAACAGAGATTTATTACTTTGATTGACATTCTTTATGAAAGAAAAATTTACCTAATGGTTTCAATGGAAAAATCACTCGACAGTATTGGATCATCAAAAAGATTAGTAGAATCTTTTAAAAGGACTTCTAGTAGATTATTTGAGCTGACTTCTCCGAATACAAAAATTTTATAAGGTTGTTTTATTGCATATATATCCTAATCAAAATGAATACTTCTAGATATAGTATATATTGACGCTCTAATAGGAATTTAAATCATATTGATCAGGAAGATGGATTAATCCATAATGATTATGTTTTGAAATTAATTTTCAAAAATATTGTTAACAATAAGAGAGGAAATCATTAATTATGATTAAATCAATTAAAACTTGGATTTTAGTTGTTCTTGCATCATCATTACTTGTGGCTTGTGGCCAAGGTGGTGGAGGTTCTGGATCAAAAAAATCTAAAACTTTAGACAACACTAAGAAAGCCGGTTTTGTAAAATGTGGAGTTTCACAAGGACTTCCTGGATTTTCAAATGCTGATGCATCTGGAAATTGGACTGGTATAGATGTTGATGTATGTAGAGCTGTTGCAGCCGCTGTTTTAGGCGATGCTGACAAAGTTAAATATACTCCGTTAAGTGCAAAAGAAAGATTTACTGCATTAACTTCAGGTGAAATCGATGTACTTGCTCGTAACACAACTTGGACATTATCAAGAGATGCTGACATAGGTTTAACATTTGTTGGAGTAAACTTTTATGATGGACAAGGCTTCATGGTTAGAAAAAATTCTGGAATCAATTCAGTAAATGATTTCAAAGATGGTATATCTGCTTGTACAAATACAGGTACGACTACCGAGCTAAACATGAGAGACTTCTTTAATTCTAAGAATATTAAGTATGAACCAATAGCGTTTGAAAAAGCAGACGAAGTTGTTCAAGCTTATGACGCTGGAAGATGTGATACTTATACAACTGATAAATCTGGATTAGCGGCTCAAAGAACTAAATTGAGCGCTCCGGATGATCACAAAGTATTACCAGAAACAATTTCTAAAGAACCACTAGGACCTGTTGTAAGACAAGGTGACTCAGTTTGGGAAGATATTGTTAGATGGTCTCTAAACACAATGATCGAAGCAGAAGAATATGGTGTTAATTCATCAAATGCTTCAAGCCTAAAAGATTCAGATAATCCAGCTATTAAGAGATTAGTTGGTGCTGAGGGTGAATTAGGTGCAGCTTTTGGTCTAGACAACGAGTGGAGCTTGAGAATTATCGAGCAAGTTGGTAATTATGGTGAAAGCTACAAAAAACATATAGCGGATACAAATATTTTACCAAATAGAGGTCCAAATGAGTTATGGACAAAAGGTGGAATACTTTACGTACCACCAGCAAGATAATTGCTAATAAAATTAAAAGGGCTGGATTTGTCTGGCCCTTTTTTTTATTCTAATTTATATTTCATAAAATGAATTTTAAAAATTTTAAATTGGATTTGAGTAATAAAAATAAAGATTTAATACCTCAAATTTTAACAGTTTTACTACTTGTTTTGGTAATTATATATTTTACTATAAATGCACAAAACAACATGGGAAATAGAGGAATTTCCTTTGGATTTGGTTTTTTATCTCAAGAGTCCTCTTTTGATATTACTTTTTCTTTAATTGATTATGATGGGTCGCATTCTTACGCAAAAGCTTTTCTAGTTGGTCTTCTTAATACAATACTGGTTTCTGCAATAGGTATATTTTTTGCAACTATACTAGGTGTAACTGTAGGTATAGGAAGATTATCTCAAAATTATTTAATTGCTAAGGCAGCAGAGTGGTACGTAGAGATATTTAGAAACATTCCTTTAATATTACAAATATTCTTTTGGTATTTTGCTGCTCTAAGAGCTTTGCCATTAACAGTAGATTCAATAAATTTTTATGATATAAGTTTTCTAAATGTAAAAGGATGGTATGTACCAAAGTTTGTTTGGACAAATTTCTCGATATTCTTTTACTCAATCATAGCAGCAGTTATTTCAATAATTTTTGTTTCAAAATATGCAAAAAAGCAAAGAGATGAATTTGGAAAACAATTGCCAACTTTTTATATATCAATAGGATTATTAATTGGTTTACCATTTCTAACTTTTCTAATAGGTGGTGTAAGTTTGTCTTTTCAAATACCTGAATTAAATCAGTTATCTAAAACAGTTTATGTTTATAGAGGAGGAGTCAGTATTATACCTGAGTTAATTTCTTTAGCTTTGGCGTTATCGATGTACACTGCAACTTTTATAGCTGAAAATGTAAGGGCAGGTATACTTGGAGTTAATAAAGGACAGAAAGAAGCCGCTGCCTCAATTGGTTTAACAAAAGGTCAAATTCTAAAATTAGTAGTGATGCCTCAAGCATTAAGAATAATAATACCTCCAACCACTAATCAATATTTGAATTTAACAAAAAATTCTTCATTAGCAGCTGCTATAGCTTATCCAGATATAGTTTTAGTTTTTGCAGGAACTGCTTTAATGCAAACAGGAAGAGCGATAGAAATCATTTCAATTACAATGCTTACATATCTATCACTAAGCCTATCAATTTCAGTATTTATGAATTGGTACAATAAAAAAATGGCTATAAAGGAAAAATAATGAAAAATATTTTAATCAAACCATCAAAAGAACATTTGTCAAATTTTGTCTCATTAGGTGGTTTTCTTATATTTATTGGTTTTTTTGATGTGTTAGCAAACACTTTTTTAGATTTAAACCTAACAGGTTTTTTACCAAGTAAATTGAGTTATTTGGCACCATTAATTATTGGAACTATTGGACTATATTTCATTAGGATTGAATTTAGTGGGAATAAGTTACTTGATAAGATTAATACTAATTTTAATTCAAGCAACTTGAATGCTGTACTAACACTTATAGTAATTTTCTCGCTCATAAAATATATCCCACCATTATTAAATTGGTTTATTTTTGATGCTAATTTTGCTGGAAATGTAAAAGAAGATTGCACAGGTGATGGGGCATGTTGGGTTTTTGTAAAAGTTTGGTTTAATAGATTTGTCTACGGAATGTATCCAGATGCTGAACAATGGCGTATTAATTCAGCGTTTATAATGTTATTTGCTTTAGTAGGGGCATCTTTTTTTGTTCCACTAAAATTTAAAAAGTACCTATTAATTTTTTTACTTTTTATTTATCCAATTATAGGTTTAAAGCTTATTTCTGGGGGAGATTTTGGTTTAAAATATGTTGAAACAGGTGCATGGGGAGGTTTATCTTTAACATTTATTGTTTCTGCATTTGCTTTAATCTTGTGTTTTCCAATTGGTATGTTTTTAGCTTTAGGAAGAAGATCAAATCTTCCAGCTATTAGATACACTTCTATAGGTTTTATAGAACTTTGGAGAGGCGTTCCATTGATAACAGTTCTTTTTATGTCTGCTGTTATGTTTCCAATGTTTTTACCCGATGGAACTTATGTAGATAAGTTAATAAGAGTTTTAATTGCAATTACACTTTTTGAAGCCGCTTATATGGCAGAAGTTATTAGAGGTGGATTGCAAGCTCTTCCTAAAGGCCAATACGAAGCAGCAAAATCACTTGGGATGGGTTATTGGAGAATGCACTTTTTAATTATTTTGCCTCAAGCTTTAAAGCTAGTTATCCCTGGCATAGCTAATACTTTTTTAGCATTGGTAAAAGATACCCCTTTAATCTTTGTAGTAGGTCTCTTAGAGCTTGCAGGAATGGTGAATTTGGCTAAAACTAACCCTAAATGGCTTGGCATGGCGATGGAAGGGTATGTTTTTGCAGGTTTAGTTTTTTGGGTAATTTGTTATGCTATGAGTAGATATAGTCAAAATCTTGAGAAAAAACTAAGTACAGAAAGATAAATGGGAAAAATTATAGAATTAAAAAATGTTAATAAATGGTTTGATAAGTTTCAAGCTTTAAAAGATGTAAATCTTGAGGTTAATCAACAAGAGAAAATTGTTATATGTGGTCCTTCTGGATCAGGAAAATCAACATTGATTAGATGCATTAATAGACTTGAGGAACATCAAGAAGGAGAAATTATAGTAGATGGTAAGGAGATTTCTGAAAATACAAAAGATATAGAAAAAATACGTGCTGAGGTTGGAATGGTATTTCAACAATTCAATTTATTCCCACATCTATCAATCTTAGATAATTGCACATTAGCTCCTATATGGGTTAAAAAAATGCCTAAAAAACAAGCTGAAGAAGTTGCAATGAAAAATTTAGAAAGAGTTCAAATTGCTGATCAAGCTAAAAAGTTTCCAGGTCAACTTTCTGGAGGACAACAACAAAGATGTGCTTTAGCTAGAGCTTTATGTATGGAACCCAAAATTATGTTATTTGATGAACCAACATCAGCGCTTGATCCAGAAATGATAAAAGAAGTATTGGACGCTATGGTTGATTTAGCCAAAGCTGGAATGACTATGATAGTTGTAACACATGAAATGGGATTTGCGAAAGAGGTAGCTGACAATATGATTTTTATGGATGAAGGGAGAATAGTAGAAAAAGCAAAAACAAAAGATTTTTTTAACAACCCTAAATCTGACCGAACAAAACTTTTTTTAAGTCAAATCTTATAACCATTTTGGTATAGGTAAATTTTTACTTTTTAAAAATTCTTTATTAAAAATCTTACTTGCATATCTTTTACCGTGATCGCATAAAATTGTAACTATAGTTTTTCCAGGACCCATTTTTTTTGCCAACTTAATAGCCCCTGCAATATTAATACCAGATGAACCACCTAAAATAATTTTTTGTTTTTCCATTAAATCATAGATTAAATTAAGAGCTTCAGTATCATTTGTTTGAAAAGCGTCATCAATTATAGCCTTCTCAAAATTTTTTGTAATTCTTCCAGTTCCAATACCTTCGGTAATTGAATTTCCAACATTTTCTAATTTATTATTTTTGATATAAGAATACAGTGAAGAGCCCATTGGATCAGACAAAGCTATTTTTATACTCTTATTTTTTTCTTTTAATCCAAGAGAAACTCCAGCTAGCGTTCCTCCAGTTCCTACTGCGCAGGTAAAACCATCTATTTCACCATTTGTTTGACTCCAAATTTCGTTAGCAGTTGTTTTCATATGAGATTCTGTATTGATTATATTGTCAAATTGATTAGCCCAATAAACTCCATTTTTATCTGTTTTATTTAAATCTTCTGCAATTTTTTTTGACTGTTTAATATAGTTATTAGGATCTGAATAAGGGACTGCATCAACTTCAATCAATTCAGCACCTAAACTTTTTAAAGTTTCTTTTTTTTCAATTGATTGAGTCTTTGGTATAACAATTTTAAGTTTTAAATCATATTCTTTACAAACGATCGCAAGTCCAATACCTGTATTTCCAGCAGTTCCCTCAACTATAGTTCCACCTTTTGTAATTAACTTTCTTTTTATTGCATTTTGGACAATAAAAAGAGCAGCCCTATCTTTTACGGATTCCCCAGGATTTAAATATTCTGCTTTACCATAAATATTACATCCGGTTAATTCGGAGACTTGTTTTAATCTTACTAATGGTGTATTTCCAATTTGAGATAAAACAATGTTATTTTCCATAATTTAAAGTATATGAAAAAAATTTTCCTTTCAATTATAATTCTATTTTCCTTTAATTTTAAAGCTATAGGTCATGTAGAACATTATGAAGCACTTAATTATTTAGAATATGAATTGTTTAGAAACAATAAATCTATAGGCTATCATAAATATAATTTTGAAAGAGAAAATGATACTTTATCTATTAAAAGTGAGGTAAGTTTTAAGATAACAAAACTTGGTGTAGATCTTTACAAATATTTTGCTGCAAGTGAAGAAGTTTATAAAAATCAAAGATTTTTTAAATTTTCTTCTAAAACAAATCAGAACAAAAAAAATAAATATGTGAATATTGCTTTTGATAAAGAGACAGATAGCCTCATTATTGATGGCTCATCTTATAAAGGAAATGCAGAAAAAAAAACAATAGTTGGAACTTGGTGGAATCATGAAATTATTGAAGCAAAAGCGCAAATTAGCGCTATTTCTGGAAGAATTATAGAACAAAAAGTAACTTTTATTGGTAAAGAAGAAATAAAAATAGGTGATAAAACTTTTAATACTTTACATTATAATTTTAAATCTTCTGACGAAACATTGCCTGATAATAAAAAGCTAAATACAGATATCTGGTATGATGAAGACACATATCTTTGGGTTAAAGCAGCTTTTGACAAAACTGGATACTGGGAATATAGAATAAAAACTTATAAGTAATTATTTTTTGAACGTAGTTTTTTTCTTTGAGTCAACACTTTTTATTAACTTTTTTCACTTTTTTTAAGGAAAAACGAGCTGTTTTTTTTTGCCCAAATTGAACTTTTACTGTTGCCAAAATCTATAATTTAGGGTTGAATAAAAAAAAAATTGGGAGTTCGAGTGGAAGAAAATTTTAACACACATTTAGGAAAAAAATTAAGAATGCGTAGGTTATCGCTTGGATTAACTCAAACTAAAGTGGCACAGGCAATAAATGTTACTTTTCAACAAATACAGAAATATGAAAAAGGGACTAACGGAGTAAGTTCAAGTAGATTGATGCAGCTTTCTCAATTCTTAAAAGTTCCCATTATTTATTTTTTCGAAGATTTTAAGGATTTTAGAGATTTAAATCAGGAAGATTTTTCAAATAACGAAGATTTAAACTATTCATTTTTAAGCAGAACTTTTGCATCTTTATCAAAATCTCAAAAAGATAAGATAATTCAAATATTAAACAACACAAGTAAATTTGAAAAAGTTGGCTAAGTTAACTATTTGGCTCCTCGGGCAGGACTCGAACCTGCGACCAATTGATTAACAGTCAACTGCTCTACCAACTGAGCTACCGAGGAATGAAAGTGAACATACTTTTTTTAAAAAAATAAAACAACTAATTTTTTTGGAGGCCACGCCCAGAATCGAACTGGGATAAAAGGATTTGCAATCCTCTGCGTAACCATTCCGCCACGTGGCCTAAACTAACCTTAAAAACTATTTAAATCATTTAATTGGTTCAATAAAGCGAAATCTATCCTTTTTAGGTTTTTGCTCTTTTGATATAAAGTATATTAAGAATTAATCATAAAATGGAATTTAAAAAATACAATCATCTAAAAGAAGAAAAAAAAATCTCCAATTTTTGGATTAAAAAAGGTTCTTTTAAACCTAAAAAAAGCAAATTTAAAGACACATTCTCAATTGTGATTCCACCCCCAAATGTGACTGGAAGACTGCATATGGGACATGCTTTAAATAATAGTCTTCAAGATGTGCTTATTAGATTTAATAGAATGATGGGAAAAGAAACATTATGGCAGCCAGGAACAGACCATGCAGGAATTGCTACCCAAGCTGTCGTAGAAAAAAATTTAGAAAAAGAAGGTATTAAAAAAAATGATTTAGGAAGAGAAAAATTCATTAAAAAGGTTTGGCAGTGGAAAGAACAATCTGGAGGAATAATTTTAGATCAACTTAAAAAATTAGGTTGTTCATGCGATTGGTCTAGAACAAGATTTACTATGGATAAAGATCTATCTCATGCAGTTATTAAAGTTTTTGTAGATCTTTATAATAGTAAGTTAATTTATAAAGATAAAAAACTTGTTAATTGGGATACTCAACTCCAGACAGCTATTTCAGATTTAGAAGTATTACAAAAAGATTTACAATCCCAATTATATTATATCGATTATCCAATTGAGAATTCAGATAAAAAAATTACAATTGCAACCACAAGACCAGAAACTATGATGGGAGATACTGCTATAGCAGTAAATCCTAAAGATCAAAGATACATTAATTTAATAGGAAAAAATGTTCGAATTCCTTTAGTAAATAGAAAGATAAAAATTATCGCTGATTATTATGCCGATCCTGAGCAAGGTACAGGGGCAGTAAAAATAACCCCAGCTCATGATTTCAATGATTATGAGGTAGGGAAAAGAAATAAATTAAAAATAATGAATATTTTTGAAAAAAATGGAAAGATAAATAAAAATGGAATAGAAGAATTTATTGGTTTAGATAGATTTGAAGCAAGAAAACTTTTAGTAAAAAAACTTAAAGAAAATGGAAATCTTATAAAAATAGAAAATATTAAAAATAAAGTTCCTTATGGAGATCGATCAAATACTATTATTGAACCTCTATTAACAGAACAATGGTTTGTTGATGCAAAAAAATTATCAAAAAAACCAATCTCAATAGTTAAAAAAGGTAAAACTTCTTTTTTTCCAGATAATTGGACTAAGACATTCTTTCAGTGGATGAAAAATATTGAACCTTGGTGTATATCTCGCCAAATTTGGTGGGGCCACAGAATTCCCGCATGGTATGATGAGAATAATAATGTCTTTGTTGCAGAAAATAAAAAAGATGCATTAACTTTAGCAAAGAAAAAAAATAAAAATAAGAAAGTTAAACTTAGACAAGAAACAGATGTTCTCGATACTTGGTTCTCATCAGCTCTATGGCCATTTGCTACATTAGGTTGGCCAACTAAAACAAAAGAATTTTTAAAATTCTATCCTACATCTGTTCTAGTTACAGGGTTCGATATAATCTTTTTTTGGGTAGCTAGAATGTTAATGATGGGGAATTATTTTAATAAAGATACACCATTTCGTAAAATTTATGTCCATGCGTTAGTTAGAGATGAAAAAGGACAAAAAATGTCTAAATCAAAAGGAAACGTAATTGATCCTCTTGAACTTATAAAAGAGTATGGAGCTGATAGTTTAAGGTTTACATTAATCTCAATGGCTTCGCCTGGAAGAGATGTAAAATTATCAAAAGACAGAGTGACAGGTAATAGAAATTTTATTACAAAAATTTGGAGTGCTAATAATTTTCTAAATATGAATAATTGTAAATTGAATAAAAAAGTAAATATAAAATCTATTAAACTTCCAATTAATCAGTGGATATTTAATGAATATATTAAGACACAAAATATTGTATCAAAAAATATTGAAATTTTTAGATTTGATGAAGCAGCAAAACATGTTTATCAATTTGTATGGCATTCTTATTGCGACTGGTATTTAGAGTTTTTAAAACCAATTTTTAACTCAAAGAATCAGGCTGAAATCAAAGAAGCAAAATTATTTTCGTCTTTTATGATGGCTAATATTTTAAGGATTCTTCATCCTTTTATTCCTTTTTTTACTGAGTCAGTTTGGTTAAAAAATAAATATAAAGTAATTTTTAAGGAAGATTTAATCTCATCTTCTTGGCCTAATTATAAAAATTTAAATAAATTTAATAAAAACCAAATTAATATCAATAATACGATTGAATTAATTTCTAATATCAGATCTACAAAATCTGAATTAAAGATTACACCAAAGCTTTTTTGTGATATTTCTTTTTCTAATAAATCCAAAAAACTTAAAAAATTAGTAAGCAGTTATTTTACTTTAATTAAACAGGTAGGCAGAGTAAATAACATTGTAAAGGATAATAAAGACAAAAACTCTATTGATCTTTTAGTTTTAAAAGAAAAATTTTCTATAATATTTAGTGAAGAAGTAGAATTAACTTCTCAAAAAGAAAGAATTCTACAAAAAGTGGAAAATTTAAAGGTAAAAATTACTGGATTAAATACTAAGCTTAAAAACAAGGCTTATGTAAAGAATGCTCCTAAAGAAATTGTTCAAAAGGACAAAAAACTGCTGAAAGAATTAACTATTGAAGATGAAAAATTAAGAAGTATTGTATCGAGTATTAATTAAATATGCCTAAAATTGATAAAAAAAAATTACCCAGTCGTCATACTTCTTTAGGACCTGATAGAGCTCCACATCGATCCTTCTATTATGCTATGGGGGAAACAGAACAAGATGTTGCTAAACCTTTTGTTGGTGTTGTTTCAACTTGGAACGAAGCAGCTCCTTGTAATACAGCTTTAATGAGACAGGCACAATCGGTTAAAAAAGGAGTTAAACAGTTTGGAGGAACACCAAGAGAATTCTGTACAATAACAGTCACTGATGGGATAGCTATGGGTCACGAGGGAATGAAATCATCTTTAATTTCAAGAGAGATTATAGCAGACTCTGCCGAATTAACTGTTAGGGGACATTGTTACGACGCTTTAGTTGGTATTGCTGGATGCGATAAATCCTTACCAGGTTTAATGATGTCTATGTTGAGATTAAATGTTCCAAGTGTTTTTATTTATGGCGGTTCAATTTTACCAGGTAAATATAAAGGTAAAGATGTAACTGTTGTTGATGTATTTGAAGCAGTAGGAAAACATTCCTCTGGCTCAATGTCATCTAAAGAACTTAGAGAATTAGAATTAGTTGCTTGCCCTAGTGCTGGCGCTTGTGGAGGTCAGTTTACAGCTAACACCATGGCATGTGTTTCTGAAGCTATAGGACTAGCATTACCTTACTCAGCAGGAACCCCAGCTCCATATGAAGAAAGAGACAAGTATGCCTTTGAAAGTGGTAAAACAGTAATGAATCTATTAGAAAAAAATATAAAACCAAGAAGTATAGTAACAAAGGAGTCTTTAGAAAATGCTGCAACAATTGTTGCTGCTACCGGAGGTTCAACTAATGCAGCTCTTCATTTACCAGCTCTAGCTAATGAAATAGGAGTTAAATTTGATTTGATGGATGTAGCAAAAATATTTAAAAAAACTCCTTATCTTGCAGATCTAAAACCTGGTGGAAAATATGTTGCTAAAGACATGTGGGAGGCTGGTGGAGTTCCAATGTTATTGAAAACTTTATATGATGGAGGTTTTATACATGGTGATTGTATGACTGTTACTGGCAAAACAATGAAAGAAAATCTAAGAAATATTAAATTTAATATTAATCAGAAAGTTTTAAGAGAATATAACAATCCATTATCTCCAGATGGTGGAGTTGTTGGACTAAAAGGGAACTTAGCTCCAGATGGAGCTATAGTTAAAATAGCTGGTTTAAAAAAATTACAATTTACTGGTAAGGCGAGATGTTTTGATAATGAAGAAGATGCTATGAAAGCAGTACAGACGAAAAAGTACAAAGATGGAGATGTAATTATAATAAGATACGAAGGGCCAAGAGGAGGCCCAGGTATGAGAGAAATGTTATCAACTACTGGAGCAATTTATGGTCAAGGCAAAGGAGAAAAGGTTGCTTTAATAACAGATGGGAGGTTTTCTGGAGCAACTAGAGGTTTCTGCGTTGGACATGTTGGTCCTGAAGCTGCATTAGGTGGACCAATTGCATTACTTAAAAATGGAGATGTAATAGATATAGATGCAAAAAAAGGGACAATTAACGTTAGATTAACTAAATCTCAATTAGCCTCTAGAAAGAAAAAATGGAGAGCTAAAAAACTATCATTTGGTTCAGGTACACTATGGAAATATGCACAAACAGTGGGCCCAGCTTATCTTGGTGCTCCAACTCATCCAGGTAAAAAAAAAGAAGTTAAAGAATACTCTAAGATTTAATGAAAATTAGACCAGTTATTTTATGCGGAGGTTCTGGAACTAGGTTATGGCCCGATTCAAAAAAACATCAAGCAAAACAGTTTATAGATTTTGGAGGCTGGACGTTACTTGGAAAAACTTTAGATAGAGTAAAAGGATCTTTATTTGACATTCCTATAATTAGCACTAATTCAAAATATCTTAAAGAAATCAAGAAACATTTAAAGAAATATAAAATTAAGAAATATAAAATTATATTAGAGCCAACCAAAAAAAATACAGGACCTGCTATTCTTGCTAGTGCACTTCTCAAAGATGTTCCAGATAAACAACCTATGATATTTTTAACTGCAGACCATTTAATAGAAAAAGTAAGTAAATTTAACAATGAAATCAAAAAAAATAAGAAATATCTAACTGATAATAATATTTTCATTTTCGCTATTAAACCAAATACACTCTCTGATCAATTTGGATATTTAATTACTAAAAAAAATAAAAAGAATTTAAATAAGGTGACTAGTTTTGTTGAAAAACCAAATCTAAAAAAAGCTAAAAAAATTATAGAAAAAGGAGGACATTGGAATTCTGGAATGTTTTTTTCAAGAAAAGACTCAATTATAAATAATTTCAAAAAATACCAGCAAAATATATATCGAAACTCTTTGTCAGCTGTTTATAAAAGCAATTATAAAAATAACATATATTATTTAAACAAGAAATCGTTTTCGAAAAATTCTTCAAGATCTTTTGATTATGCGATTTTAGAAAAAGCAAAGAATATAAATGCTATAAAACTCAATATCTCTTGGACAGATTTAGGAAGTTGGAAAGAGATTCTTCTAATGTACCATAAAAATAAAAGTAAATATTTTATTAAAAAAAATACTTTTTATAGACCATGGGGTAAATATACCAACTTATTCAATGGTAACAATTTTTTAATAAAAGAAATATATGTTAAATCAAAAGGAATTTTAAGTTTACAAAAACATTTTCATAGATCTGAACATTGGTTAGTGACAAAAGGTGTGCCTAAAATTACACTCAATAAAAAATTTTTCTCTAAAAAGCCCAATGAAACTATTTTTATTCCTAAAGGAGCAATTCACAGAATTCAGAATCCTAATAAAAAACCCATAAAGATTATGGAAGCACAGTTAGGTTCTATTTTAAAAGAGACTGATATAGTTCGTTACGAAGACATTTATGGTCGGGCTAATTAATTTCTAATTCAATTGGTGTGTGGTCAGAAGGTTTTATTTTAGATCTTGGTTCCTTATTAATATTTATTGATTTTACATTTGCTAATAGGTTATTCGATACTAGGAAGTGATCTATTCTCATTCCATAATTCTTTTGCCACGAACCTGCAAAATAATCCCAAAAAGTATATTCTTGTCTAGACTTATTAAAGTGTCTGTATATATCACTAAAACCTAAATTAATTATTTCTCTATATTTTTTTCTAATTTCTAACCTAAACAAAGCATCATTTTCATATCTTTTATAGTCATATACATCAATTTCTTCTGGGATAATGTTAAAATCGCCCGAAATAATCAAATTAGGATTTAAATTTAATTCAATTTTAATTTTTTTAATTAAAGACGTAAGCCAAAGTTTTTTATATTCGTATTTATCGGTATCTACAGGATTACCATTAGGAACATAAATATTTATAAGTTTAGTCTTTTTTTTATTTAAAATAATTTCACCAGTAATTACTCGTGATTGTTTTAATTTATCTTTAAGAAAATCATTTCTAACATTTTTTATTTTAGGCTTAGATAAAAAAGCAACCCCATTGTAACTTTTTTGACCAAATATATATGAATTATATCCATTTTTTTCAAAAATTTCTGAAGGAAAATTTTCGTTTTGTGTTTTTATTTCTTGCAATAACAAAATGTCAGGTTTCGAATTTTTAATATAGTGAAGAATATTTTCAATTCTGGCACGAACTGAATTCACGTTCCATGATATAATTTTCATCAAACAGAAAAAGATAGTCCACAACCACAAGAAGATGATGCTTTGGGATTATTAATTACGAATGACTCTCCAATCATTTCTTTTTTAAAATCAATAGTTGAACCTGAAATAATATCAAGAGAAGTATTGTCAATAACTGCTTTACCAAACAATACATCTTCATTGTTAATTTTATTATCAAAGCTAAAATTATATTTAAATCCTGAACAACCGCCACCTTTTACTGAAATTCTAAAAAATTTTTTTAATTGATCTTCACTAATAATCTTTTCTATTTGCTCTTTAGCTCGATCTGTAAATTCTATTTTCTTTGTCATAACTGGTTATTATGTAGTATATATTTTTATAGGCAATTATGCAAAAAAATAGGTTCTTAAAATTATCTATTTCTATTAAATCCAGAGGCAGATTTAACCTAGAAAAGAAAAGCAATCTAAGATCTCCATATCAAAGAGATAGAGATAGAATTATTCACTCAACGGCTTTTAGGAGACTAAAACATAAAACTCAAGTTTTTGTTAACACTACAGATGATCATTACAGAACAAGAATTACCCATTCTTTAGAAGTCGCCCAAATTGCAAGAACATTAGCTAAGTTTTTCAAATTGAATGAAGATTTATGTGAGACATTAAGTTTAGCTCATGATCTAGGTCACACACCATTTGGTCATGCTGGCGAAGAAGCTTTAGATGATTGTATGAGAGAGCATGGAGGGTTCGATCATAATATTCAAACAATTAGAATAGTAACGCTTTTGGAAAATAAATATTATAAATTTAGTGGACTAAATTTAACTTTTGAAACTTTAGATGGTTTAATTAAGCATAATGGACCAGTTTATAATTTAACTAAATTTAATGATATTTTAGGAAAGAATTTTTTTGAAAAAAAAATAAATTTTCAAAATAGCCCTTCATTAGAAGCACAAATAGCATCCATTTCAGATGATATTGCTTATAATAGCCACGATCTTGAAGATGGTTTGAAAGCGCAACTATTTAAATTAGAAGATCTTAAAAATATACCAGTTCTTAATTCAGTATTAGAAAAACATAGTAAAAAATTTAAAAAATTTTCTCAGGACTTAATGTTAAGAGAAATCATCAGAGATATAATTAATGAAATGGTAAAAGATATTATTTTTAATACAATAAAAAATATCAAAACAAATAATATAAAAAATATAAATGATGTTTATAATTCTAAATATCCTATTGTACATTTTTCTAAAAAAATGAGTTCTTTTGATGTTAATATAAAAAGATTTTTAAAAGAAAAAATGTACCACCACAAAAAAGTATTACAAAAAACTAGCTATGGAAAAAAAGTCATTAAAAACCTGTTTATAAAGATTAAAAAAAATCCAAAAAAATTTGTAAATATAAATGTTATAAAAAAAACTGATATAGATAGATCCATCTGCGATTTTATAGCTGGAATGACTGATAGATTTGCAATAAATTTACATAGAAAATTAAAATGAATATATTTCAAGAATACATAAATAAAATTGGTAATTTAATACTACAAAATCAAAAAAAACTTGAATTAGATAATTTAATAAACTTAAAGAGCATTGTTGTAGAGAGCCCTCCTGTAGAGTTTAATTTTGATTTATCTTGTAATGCTGCTCTTGTTTTAGGAAAGATTAATAAGGTTAACCCGAAAGAATTAGCTATTAAAATCAAAGATCTGATTTTAAACGATCTAAAAGATTTTGAAAAAATTGAAATTGCTGGCCCAGGTTTTTTAAACTTAAAATTAACAAATAATTCTTTAATTTTAAATATAAATAGAATTTTAGAAAATAGAAAATCTTATGGCAAAAATAATTCTCACAACAATTATAATATAGAATTTGTATCAGCTAATCCAACTGGACCAATGCATGTAGGTCATTGTAGAGGGGCTATTTATGGTGATGTTTTAGCTAATCTATTAAAATTTAATGGAAACCAAGTTACTAAAGAATATTATATCAATGATTATGGAAACCAAATTGATAATTTTGCTAAATCTGTTTTTTTGAGAATAAGAGAAATTAAGTACAAAGAACGATTTATCTTAAAAGATGATCTCTATCCTGGTGAATATATAGTTGAAATAGCTAAAAAAATTATTGACTCAAATAAAAATGAAAAATTTATTAATTTTAATGAATCTCTTCAACTTCTTAAAAAAGAGTCATTAAAACATTCTTTGAATTTAATTAAGTTTGACTTGCAACAATTGGGTATAATTCATGATAATTTCTTTTCAGAGACAGATTTAATTAAAAACAAGTTGGTTGATAAGGCAGTTAATTATTTAAAAAAAAAAAATTATGTTCAGGAAGGATATTTGGAACCTCCAAAAGGTGAAACTGATAAAAACTGGAAAAAAACAAAAAGATTAATTTTTAAATCAACTTTATTTGGAGATGATACAGATAGAGCGATGCAAAAAAATGATGGCACTTGGACATACTTTGCTAATGACGTTGGTTATCATATGGATAAAATAAATAGAAAAAATAAGTACTTAATAAATGTTCTTGGTGCAGATCATACAGGTTATACAAAAAGAATAACTGCTGCCGTAAGTGCTCTTTCAGATAATAAAGTCAAATTAGATTGTAAAGTTTGCCAGTTAGTAAAATTATATAAAAACGGAAAACCATTTAAAATGTCTAAAAGAGCTGGAGATTTTATTTCAGCACAAGATTTACTTAACGAAGTGAATAAAGACTCAATAAGATTTATGATGTTGAATAGAAGCAATGATGTAGAAATTGATTTTGATTTTGATAAAGTTTTGGAAAAAAGTAAAGATAATCCAGTATTTTATGTTCAATATGCTTTTGCGAGAATTAGCTCTTTGTTTAGAACGTTAAAAAAGGATTTAAATGATACAATTAAGTTAGATTCAAAAAAATTTTTATTAAATAATCATGAAATAAAAATTTTAAGAAAAGTATTGGAATGGCCAAAAATAATAGAAACAGCTTCTTCCAAATATGAGCCTCATAAAATACCATATTATCTTTATGAACTAGCAACATTATTTCACTCTTACTGGAGTAAAGGCAATGAAGATCAAAGTTTTAAATTTATTGAAAACGGAAAAATAAAAAGAAGCGAGACATTATCAATGATAGTTCTAACCGCTATAGTCATACAACAAGGTATGAATATTCTAGGCGTTTCACTTCCTAATAAAATGTAATGTATAAAATCTTTAATTTATTACTTATAATTTTTATTATTTTATTTTTTTTTAATATTTATAAGTATTATTCTTCTAACACAAATATTAAAAATGTTAATTTAAACAGATCTAATATTGATACAATTGTTGATACTAAAATATCAAATTTACCAATTTTACAAAATGATACTGATAATGTGATTGAATTTAATTCTTCTTTTCTTGAAGAAATAAATGATGATAAAAAAAGGAAATTTTGGGATCTGTTAAAGATAGAATGAAAAAAAAAGCAATTATAATTAGTATAAAAGGATGTCAGTTATCTAAAAATGAAAAATTTTTGTTTAAATATGAAAAACCCTGGGGTTTAATTCTTTTTGAAAGAAATATTAAATCTTTAGAGCAGATAAAAAGATTAATAAAAAAAGTAAGAAAACTCACCAAAGATCCAAATTTTCCTGTTTTGATAGATGAAGAGGGTGGTAAAGTTTCAAGATTAAAAAAATTAATTCATCACAGTTTTTACCAAAAATATTTTGGAGATATTTATAAATTTAATAATAAAACTGGTTTAAGTATTTATAAAGATTACATAGATAACTTAACTATTTTTTTAAAAAAAATCGGCGTAAACATTAATACAGTACCGGTCCTCGATGTGCTTAGAAAAAATACTAGTAAAATAATTGGAAATAGAAGCTTTTCTAATGATGCTAATATTGTAAAAAAGCTAGGGCAAATTTGTGTAAAACAATATGAATTAAATAAATTAGCTACAGTTATAAAGCATATACCTGGCCATGGATGTGCTTCTCAAGACAGTCATTTAAAGATGCCCAAAGTTAAATTAAATTATAAAGTATTAAATAAAATAGATTTTTTACCTTTTAAATCAAATTCTTCTAAATTTGCTATGACAGGTCATATTTTGTATGAAAAAGTTGATAAGAATAATGTTGCAACTTTTTCAAAGAAAATCATTTCTGAAATAATAAGAAAAAAGATTGGATTTAAGGGAATTCTAATTTCTGATGATATTTCAATGAGAGCCTTAAAATATGATTTAGAAACAAATGCAAAAAAATCTCTTTTAGCTGGTTGTAATTTAGTTTTATATTGTGCTGGTAATTACAAAGAAACTTATAAATTGCTAAAAAAAGTTCCATTTATTGATAAATTCACTGCTAAAAAAACATCAGAATTTTATAAATTTTTAAGATAAAATCATTAAATGGAATCAGTAAATTCAAATCAAGTATCTATTAACATTCCTAATTATAGCGGTCCTTTGGAAGTTTTGCTTGACCTAGCTAAAACTCAAAAAGTCGATCTCGCTGAAATATCTATAACAATGCTTGCTGATCAATTTTTAAACCATATTAAAGACAATAAAAATTTGAATTTAGAATCTGCTTCAGAATATTTGTTAATGGCAACTTGGTTGGCATACCTTAAGTCAAAGTTGTTATTGCCTGAAGATGAAGATGATGATTTTAAAGCTTTTGAAGTTGCAGAAAGATTAAAACTTCAATTAAAAAAATTAGAATTAATCAGAATTCTTTCAGATAGAATGTTACAAAAAAAAAGGCTAGGCGTCCATATTTTTTCAAGAGGTATGAAAGGTGGAATTAGATCAGTTAATACTCCAATATATGATATTTCACTTTATGAATTATTGAAAACTTATTCTAATATCCAAATGCAAAAAACATTTCAAACTATTAATATTCCTAAACTAGCTGTCTTAACAACTGAAGAGGGAATAAAACAAATTAATAATAAGATAAATCAAATAAATAATTGGACGAATATTTATGAATTAATACCAGAATCTTATTCGAAGAAAAAAATGAAAAAAACAGGATTATCAGGTATTTTTGCAGCAAGCTTAGAATTAACAAAACAGGGGACTATTGAGATTTTACAAGAAAAAATTTTTGACAAAGTAATGGTTAAAAAAAATATTAACTAATGAAAAAAAAAGATAAAAATAATATAATTTCTTTTCCCTCCAATATTTCCAAAATTGAACGTCAAGTAGAAGCAATTCTTTTTGCAGCTTCTGAACCTTTGGATATAGAGACTATTGAACAAAGAATAAAAACTAGTTCAAGTATAATAAAAGTTTTAGAAAAGATTCAAAACATTTATAAAAATCGAGGAATAAATTTAGTGTGTATTAAGAATAAATGGTCTTTTAGAACCGCTGAAGATTTATCGAAATTAATGTCATTACAAAAATCTACTCAAAAAAAACTTTCTAAAGCAACAATTGAAACATTAGCTATCATTGTATATCATCAACCTGTAACTAGATCAGAAATAGAGGAAATTAGAGGCGTTTCCTTTGCAACAAATACTTTAGAAATTTTATTAGAACTTGACTGGGTTAGGCCTGCTGGTAGAAAAGATGTTCCTGGCAAGCCAATTCAATATGCCACTACAGAAAATTTTTTAAATCATTTTAATATTCAAAAATTATCTGATTTACCGACCGTTGATGAGTTAAGTTCAGCTGGATTAATTGATACATCAACAATAGATCAATCAATTTTTGGAACTGGAAAGTTTTTTAAAGAACAGTCAATGAATGAGAAACAGAATATTTACGATGATATTGAGGACGCTATTAAGAAAACTCCTGAAACAGATAAATAAAGATATTTATTTAATTAAAATTATTGTATATAATTATTAATTATGGGAATTAGTTTTTGGCAAATAGCTATAGTTGTAGTGATTGTTGTTTTGCTCTTTGGTAGGGGTAAAATTTCTAGCTTAATGGGTGACGTTGCTAAAGGCATTAAAAGTTTTAAAAAGGGTATGTCTGACGATTCATCTTCAAATGAAAATGACAATAAGACCAACTCTGATAATTCTGATTCCGAAAATAAATAATCAAAATGCCTCAAATAGGTTGGTTAGAGATTTTAGCAGTAGTTTTAATTGCTATTCTAGTTTTAGGCCCTAAAGAATTTCCTATTGCTTTAAAAAAAATAGGTTCATACTTAGGAAAATTAAAAAATACATTTAGCAATTTTCAAAAAGAAATCTCATCAGTAACTAACGAAATAGATGTGGAAGAAAAAGTTGTTAAAGATGAAAAAATAAAAAAAACAGATAAACTAGATGACTAATTCTAATTCTTTTACTAGTCATTTTGTTGAACTTAGATCAAGACTTTTAAGATCGATAATATTCATTTTTATTATTTTTATTATTTCTTATATTTTTGCTGAACAAATTTATAATTTTTTAGTAGAACCTTATGCTAATGCAGTAAAAGATGATCAATATCCTAGACGATTAATTTTTACAGCTCTTCACGAAACTTTTATTACATATTTAAAAGTCGCATTTTTTTCTGCAATTTTCCTTGGTAGTCCAGTTTTGTTAATTCAAATTTATAAATTTATCGCACCAGGTTTGTATAAAAATGAAAAAAAAGCCCTTTTACCATATTTAGTATTTACTCCAATCCTTTTTTTATTTGGTGGTTTATTAGTTTATTATTTGATAATGCCATTAGCTATTAAGTTTTTTTTATCCTTTGAGTCAATGGGAGCAAATACAAGTTTACCGATTCAATTAGAAGCTAAAGTGAATGAATATTTATCTTTAATTATGAGATTAATATTTGCTTTTGGAATTAGCTTTCAACTTCCAATACTCTTAAATTTATTAGCAAAAATTGGCGTAGTTAATTCAAGTTACTTAAAGAAAACCAGAAGATATGTAATAGTTATTATTTTTACTGTCGCAGCAATATTAACACCTCCAGATCCAATTACACAGATTGGTCTGGCTATACCTTTATTATTACTTTATGAATTGTCTATATTAACAGTGAAGTTTACTGAAAAAAAAGATAAAAAAATAGAAGATGCATAATCTTAAAGATTTAAGAAAAAATTTAAAAGTATTTAAGCAGAAATTTAAAGATAGAAATTTAGATTTTAATACTGATGATTTTGAAAAAATTGATAAAATCAATAGAGAATTAATTAACAAGAAAGAATTATTAGAACAACAAAAAAAAAATTTATCAAAATCAAAAGATAAATCAAATTTTGAAAAATCAAAAAATATTTCTGATCAGATTGATAAAATATCAACAGAGCAAAAAAAGATTCAAAAAAAGATAGATCAAATTATTTCTAATCTTCCTAATATTGCTAATAAAGATGTTCCAATTGGCAAAGGTGAGAGAGAAAATAAAATAATTAAAAATGTAGGAAAGTTAAGAGATTTTACTTTTAAAATAAAATCACATCTTGATTTAGGTTTAAAAAACAAAGGCATTGATTTTGATACATCAATTAAATTATCAGGCTCAAGATTTGTTGTTTTAAGAGATAAATTTGCATTACTTGAAAGGGCACTTATAAATTTTATGCTAGATATTCATATAAATAAGTTTAAATACACTGAAATTTCACCACCCTTAATTGTTAATGAAGAAGTAATGTATGGTACAGGCCAACTCCCAAAATTTGAAGAAGATCAATTTGAGATTAAGCTAGATAGTTCTGAGGATAGAAAATTTTTAATACCAACCGCTGAAGTTGTATTAACTAATTTAGTTAGAAAATCTAATTTAAATATTAATGAATTACCTCAAAGATTTGTTGCTTCTACTCCTTGTTTTAGAAAAGAAGCAGGCAGTTATGGAAAAGACACAAAGGGAATGATGAGACAACATCAATTTTATAAAGTTGAGCTCGTAAGTATAGTTGATCCAAAAAATTGCCTTTCTGAATTGGACCGAATGTTAAATTGTGCAGAAGAAATTTTAAAACAATTAGAAATTCCATATCAAGTAGTACTATTATCTTCTGGAGACATGGGTTTCAGTGCCGAAAAAACTTTTGATATTGAGGTTTGGATTCCTTCTGAAAAAAAATATAGAGAAATATCAAGCTGCTCCTCTTGTGGATCTTTTCAAGCTAGAAGGATGGGCGCAAAGTTTAAGTCATCTACTGGAAATGAATATGTAGGAACTTTAAATGGTTCTGGTTTGGCAGTAGGAAGACTAATGATAGCTTTAATTGAGAACAATCAAAACGAAGATGGAACAATTACTATTCCAACTAATTTAAAAAAATACATGAATAATTTAGATAAAATTTGATTATTATTCTCTTGTTTAACTAACTCTTTTATTATAATTATCGATTAATGAACTCTCAAGGAATAGCACAATTCATACCATTAATTTTAATATTTGTAATTTTTTACTTTTTTTTAATAAGACCGCAACAAAAAAGAGTAAAAGATCATAAAGCTATGGTTGCTTCGTTAAAAAGAGGAGATGAAATAATAACATCAGGTGGTATCATAGGTACAATAGATAGAGTTATGGAAGATGATCGAATTGAAGTAATCATTGGAGAAAATGTCAAAGTTCAAATTATAAGATCAACTATAACAAGCTTACTTAAAAAAGAAGAAGTCAAAAAATAATTCTTTTTCGTGTTAAATTTTTCTAAAATAAATATTTTTTTAATTTACTTTATTTTTTTGTTTATTTCAGCATTTTCAATACTTAATTTTCAAAATAATAATGAGTCTATAGTTGATAAAAAAGTTAACTTAGGTTTAGATTTACAAGGTGGATCTTATCTTCTATTAGAGGTAAATTCAGATCCTTTAGTAAAAGAAAAAATTCAATCAAAAGTTATTCCTTTAAAAAAATTATTAAAAGAAAATAATCTAGATTATTCAAATTTTATAATTAATAAAAAAAATTTAAATTTTAGATTGAATGATATCGAAAAATTTAAGCTGATATTTTTTTCTAAAAAAAAAGATAATTTTTTGAATCCATATATTTCTAATTATAATTCTTTTGAATTAGATTTAGAAATTTTAGAAAATAATAATGTAAAAATTTTATTTTCAAAATATGGTCTGTTAACAATAAATAATTCAGCTTTAAAGCAATCTATTGAAATTGTGAGACGTAGAATAGATGATGTTGGAACAAAAGAACCAACAATTTTACAGAGGGGAGAAAAAAGAATTTTGGTTGAATTGCCTGGCTTAAAAGATCCAGAAAGAATTAAAAATCTTTTAGGAAAAACTGCTCAATTAAATTTTAGATTAGTTGAGGATAATGATGAATTTGGTGTCGAAAAATTTATATCTGAAAATGGAGAACCTCTTAATGTAAGTAAAAGAATTGTTATGAGCGGTGAAAATTTAATTGATGCTCAACCTAATTTTAATAATCAATCCAATCAACCCACAGTGTCTTTTACTTTAGATAGGTTGGGAGCGCAAAAATTTGGAAGAACAACTACTGATAATGTCGGAAAAAGATTAGCAATAATTTTAGATGGTAAAGTGGTAAGCGCACCATCAATTAATGAACCTATAACTTCAGGAAGTGGAATGATTTCTGGAAATTTTTCCTTTCAGGAAGCAACGGATTTAGCTTTATTATTAAGATCTGGCGCTCTTCCTACTCCTTTAAATGTTGTTGAAGAAAGGACGGTAGGGCCAGATCTAGGCGAAGATTCTATAAAATCCGGAATGACATCTTTAATAATTGGATTTATTTTAGTTATTTTTTTTATGTTCTATAAATATAAAGTTTTTGGTTTGATAGCTAATTTAGCTTTAATTGCAAATTTAATTATGCTTATTGGAGTTTTGACTATCTTAGAAGCTACATTGACTTTACCGGGTATCGCAGGAATTATTTTAACAGTTGGTATGGCTGTTGATGCCAATGTACTGATATTTGAAAGAATTAAAGAAGAACTTAAAACAGAAAAGTCAATAATACATGCATTTGATATAGGTTATTCAAAAGCAAGAATCACAGTTCTTGATGCGAATATAACAACTTTAATTGCTGCAATAATACTTTTTGCCTTTGGATCAGGTCCGGTTAAAGGTTTTGCAATTACACTTGGTATAGGAATTGTTACTACTCTTTTCTCTGCATACTTTTTAGCTAGACATTTAACTTCAATTATCGTTTTGAATAAAAAAGAAGGAGAGATAAGTTTATAATGAATACAAATATTGATTTTTCCTCAAAATTCAAATTAGCAAATATTTTTTCATTATCAATATTTATAGTTAGTATTTTATTTATTATATTTAAAGGTCTTAACTATGGAATTGATTTCAAAGGCGGCACTCTAATAGAGTTAAGAGCAGATAACAAAAATGTAAATATATCAGAAATAAGATCATCTTTAAACTCTATGGATTTGGGAGATATTAATGTAAAGGAGTTTGGTAAAAAAGGAGACTATCTAATTAAAGTAGAGCAAAAAACTGGTGATGATAACAAATTAATACCTAAAATTAAAAAAACTTTAATTGATAACTTAAATTCTGAAATAAATTTTAGAAGAGTTGAAAATGTTGGCCCAAAAGTAAGCTCCGAACTTTTGAAATCAGGAATAATTGCCATTACTTTATCTTTAGCGGCCATGCTTTTTTATATTTGGATAAGATTTGAATGGCAATTTAGCGTTGGATCAATTGTAGCTTTATTTCATGATGTAATAATAACTATAGGAATATTTTCAATTTTTTCATTTGAAATAAATCTTTCTATAATTGCAGCAGTTTTAACTATTGTTGGATATTCTATGAACGATACAGTGGTTATATATGATCGTATAAGAGAAAATTTAAATAAGCATACAAGATTGAATATTAAAGAAACTGCTAATCTTTCCATTAATGAGACTTTATCCAGAACAATTATTACTTCTTTAACTACTTTATTAGCCCTGTTATCAATTTACATACTAGGCGGTGAAATCTTGAGAGGTTTTTCTTTTGCTATGATACTTGGGGTTTTAATTGGAACATATTCATCAATTTTTGTAGCAGCTCCAGTTTTAAAATTTTTTAAGGTTAGCTATAAAACTTTAGAAAAAAAAGAAGAAAAAATAGTTCCTTGATTAATAAAGGTTTTGAGCTGCAACCATTGTGAGAAGCATTGGAAAAGATAATAAAGTATTAGTTCTTGAAAACAGCATAGCGGTTTTTGCAGATTTAGCTTTTTCTTCTGGTGAACAATCAACAATCCCTAAAGCTTTCTTTTGATTTGGCCAAATTACAAACCATACATTGTAAGCCATAATTATTCCTAGCCACATTCCAATGCCTATTGATGTACTTTTTGGATCAGAAGCACCAATTCCTAAAATCATTGCTTGGTGGACGTAGCCTTGCAGGTAAGCAACTATTAAACCTGATACTATTGTTACTAAAGCTGCCCATCTAAACCAAAATAATGCTTTTGGAGCAATTACCTTTCCAATAGCAGGCTTTTGTTCATCTGGAATGTTAGGCATTGATGGGATTTGAACAAAATTAAAATACCATAATAACCCAATCCACATTATTCCACTTAAAACATGCAAATATCTAAATAACCAACTGAAGAAACTTCGGTCAAAAGCAAAACCATCTCCACCAAAATGCAAACCTAAAAAAAGGATTAAAGCTATTGCTAAAGAGTAATGAATTGTCCTTGATAAAGATTGTAGAATATTAACCATGATTCTTTATACCATAATTTGATTGTTTAAGCAGTTTTTTTCATGTTAGAATTGCCTAATAATTCTCTTATAAATCTTCCAGTATAACTTTTTTCATTCTGAGACACTTTTTCTGGTGTTCCTTCAGCAATAATTCTTCCTCCATTTATTCCACCTTCTGGACCCATATCGATTATATGATCTGCAGTTTTGATAACATCTAAATTATGTTCTATAACTACAACTGTATTTCCAGTGTTTGCGAAAGCCTGCAAAATTTCTAAAAGTTTTTTAATATCATGTGAGTGCAAACCTGTTGTTGGCTCGTCTAAAATATACAATGTTCTTCCAGTCGGTCTTTTGGACAATTCTTTTGCTAATTTAATTCTTTGTGCCTCTCCTCCTGATAGAGTAGTAGCTTGTTGACCTATTTTCATGTAACCCAAGCCCACATGTTTAAGAGTGATTAACTTAGATTTTATATTTTGAATATTTTCAAAAAAAACACATCCTTCATCAACTGTCATATCTAAGACGTCTGCTATATTCTTATTTTTAAAACGAATTTCAAGAGTTTCTCTGTTGTATCTAGCTCCTTTACAAGTATCACAAGGAATAAATACATCAGGAAGAAAATGCATTTCATAGGTAATTACTCCATCACCTTCACATGTTTCGCATCTGCCACCCTTTACATTAAAAGAGTATCTTCCTACTTTATATCCTCTAGCTTTTGACTCTGGTAAAGCCGCAAACCATTCTCTGATAGGTCCAAAAGCTCCTGTATAGGTAGCTGGATTTGATCTTGGTGTTCTTCCAATCGGAGATTGATCGATATCAATTATTTTATCAATTAATTCAGTTCCTTTAAAACCTGTAAAAGCTTTAGGTACTTTTCTACTTTTATTTTTGTTAAGTATTAGATTAAAGGCGTTATATAAAGTTTGTAGTATTAAAGTTGATTTTCCACTTCCAGAAACTCCAGTAACACATGTAAAAGTGCCAACAGGTATTTTTAAATCAACTTTTTTTAAATTATTTCCACTTGCTCCATTTATTTCTATAAATCTTCCGTTTTTTGCAGTTCTTCTTTTTCTTGGAATCGAAATAAATTTTTTACCTGAAAGATAATCTCCAGTAATACTTTTTTTATTTTCAATAATTTGATTAACATTTCCTTCAGCAACAATTTGTCCTCCATTTAACCCAGCTTCAGGACCTATATCAATAATATGATCTGAACTCTCCATGGTTTCTATGTCATGCTCAACAACAATAACAGTGTTTCCTAAATCTCTTAATTTTTTTAAAGCTGCAATTAATTTTTTGTTATCTCTTTGATGTAGTCCAATTGAAGGTTCGTCCAAAACATATAATACTCCAGTTAGGCCAGATCCAATTTGTGAAGCCAATCTTATTCTTTGAGCTTCACCCCCAGATAGAGTTCCTGATTCACGAGATAAAGTTAAATAGTTTAATCCTACATTAAGTAGAAAATTTAACCTTTCATTAATTTCTTTTAAAATGTGTTGTGCAATCTTATTTTCTCTTTCAGTTAAAACTTTTATTAGATTAGCAAACCATTTTTGAGCCTCATCAATTGATTTTTCAGTAATTTCACTAATATTAAGTGAATTAATTTTAATACAAAGAGCTTCATCTTTTAATCGCATTCCTTTACATTTTTCACAATTAGACTCACTTTGGTATTGAGAAATTTCTTCTCTTTTCCATTCGCTGTCTGTTTCTAAATAACGCCTTTCTAGATTATTAATTACACCTTCAAAGGTTTTTTTGGTATTATATGACTCATAACCATCGTCATAAGAAAATTTTATTTCTTCTTCATCAGAACCATATAAAATTACATCTTGGATCTTATTAGGTATTTTCTTCCACTGATCAGAAAGAGAAAATTTATAGTGTTTAGCTAAGGAAGATAATGTTTGAGCATAATACATTGAAGTGGATTTTGCCCATGGTTCAATAGCCCCATCTTGTAAACTTTTTTTAGGGTCAGGTATGACAAGATTTGGATCTACATTTAAATTATGTCCAATACCTTCACATTCTTCACATGCGCCAAAAGGCGAATTAAAAGAAAATAATCTTGGTTCAATTTCTTCTATGGTAAAACCACTTTTCGGGCAAGAAAACTTAGACGAAAAAGTTATGCTTTCAAGTTTTCTAAATTTTTTAGGCAATGTCTCATTTTCATATTCAACAATTAATAGTCCATTTGATAAATTCACTGCAGTTTCAACACTATCTGCAAGTCTGTTTCCTAAATTTGAATTTAAGATAACTCTATCAACAACAACTGATATGTCGTGCTTGATTTTTTTATTTAGATTAGGAAAATCGTCTATATTAATATAATTTCCATCAACTTTAATCTTAGAGAATCCTCTTTTTTTATAGTTTAAAATTTCTTTTTTATATTCACCTTTTCTACCTCTGACCACTGGAGCTAATAAATAAATAGTGCTTTCTTTTGGTAATTTTCTAATTTTATCAACCATTTCACTTATCGGCTGTGAAACTATGGGCTTTCCAGTGAATGGAGAATAAGGTATCCCAACTCTTGCAAATAATACTCTCATATAATCATAAATCTCTGTGACAGTAGCAACTGTAGATCTAGGATTTTTTGAAGTATTTTTTTGTTCAATAGAGATTGCTGGACTTAATCCTTCAATCAAATCAACTTTAGGTTTTTTCATTTTATCTAAAAATTGTCTTGCGTAAGAAGACAGACTTTCAACATATCGTCTTTGACCCTCTGCATAAATAGTATCGAATGCTAAAGATGATTTTCCTGATCCAGACAGACCTGTAATGACCACTAATTTCTCTTTTGGAATTTCAAGAGAAACGTTTTTTAAATTGTGTTCTTTGGCGCCTTTTACAACGATTTTTTTCAACATTTTTTTTTATAAAATAATAATGATCTTATAATTATTAATCAATTGTGATATAAATATTAAACTTTTTAATAAATAAAATCACAAATTTAGTCAAAGTATTATGGCAGGTAGTTTAAATAAAGTACAATTAATAGGTCGTTTAGGCGCAGATCCAGATATTAAGCAGATGGTGAATGGTAAAAATGTAGCTAGATTAAGCATAGCTACAAGTCAATCCTGGAAAGACAAATCTAGTGGAGAGCGAAAAGAAAAAACTGAGTGGCATAGAGTTGTAATTTTTAATGAAGGATTAGTCAACGTAGTTCAACAATATTTAAAAAAAGGGGCTAATGTTTATATTGAAGGTCAACTAAGTACAAGGAAATGGAAAGATGAGTCTTCTGGTCAAGATAAATATTCTACAGAAATAGTTCTACAAGGTTATAATTCTAGCCTAACAATGTTAGATAGTAGAAATACTAAAAACGAAGGCTCAAATTTAGTAAAAGAAAATAAAAGTTCTTTACCTAAAGATAATTTAAATCAAGATAATTCTGATTTAGATGACGAAATTCCATTTTAATTTTCATGGAAAAATCTAGTATAGAGAATAAATCTTTTAAACCTATTTTTGTACAAGATGAGATGAGTTCATCTTACTTATCTTATGCTATGAGCGTTATAGTAAGCAGAGCCTTGCCTGACGTTAGGGATGGATTAAAACCTGTTCATAGAAGAATAATATATGCAATGTATAAAGGAGGATATGATTGGTCTAAACCTTTTAGAAAATCAGCAAGAATAGTAGGAGATGTAATTGGTAAATATCATCCACATGGCGATCAATCTGTCTACGATGCTTTAGTCAGATTGGTTCAAGATTTTTCTATGAGACTTCCATTAATTTCTGGTCAAGGAAATTTTGGATCTATCGATGGAGATCCTCCAGCAGCTATGCGTTATACTGAAACAAAACTTGGTAAGATTGCTCAATTTCTGACTGAAGATTTAGAAAAAAATACTGTAGATTATAGAAATAATTACGATGAAACTGAAAAAGAACCAGAAGTTCTTCCTTCTCAATATCCAAATATATTAGTGAATGGCGCAGGCGGTATTGCTGTAGGCATGGCCACAAGTATACCCCCACATAATTTAAGTGAAATTATTAATGCTACAGTAGCATATATTTCAAATAAAGAGATCACTATAAGCCAATTGATGAAGCATGTGCCAGGCCCAGATTTTCCAACTGGAGGAATAATTATTGGAAAAGACATTTTAAAACAAGGATATAACAAAGGAAGAGGTTCATTTAAAATCAGAGGTGAAATTGATTTAGAGGAAAAAAGGGGTGGTAGAGAATGTTTAATTATTAAATCTATTCCATATCAAGTTAACAAATCAGTACTAATTGAGAAGATTGCACAATTAGTTCGAGATAAAAAAATTGAAGGCATTAGAGATATAAGAGATGAATCGAATAGAGAAGGAATAAGAGTTGTTATTGAGCTAAGGAAAGCAGTTGAACCTGAGACTATTAGAAGACAATTATATAAATTAACTAATATAGAAAGTTCTTTTGGATTTAATACCCTGGCAATAGTTAACAAGAAACCAAAAATATTAAATCTAAAAGAATTTATATCAGAATTTTTAAAGTTTAGAGAAGACACAGTTACTAAAAGAATAAAATATGATTTAAAAAAAGCAGAAGAACGAGCTCATGTATTAATTGGTTTAGCAACTTCAGTTGAAAATATTGATGATACAATCAAAATAATAAAAAATTCTAAAGATACTGAAACAGCAAAAAAAAATCTTTTATCAAAAAAATGGAAAATAAAAAAAAGTATTAAATTAATAAACTTGATTGAAAAGAAAAAAAATATTTCTAGTTATCATTTATCATTAGTTCAAGTTAATGCTATTCTAGAACTAAGGCTTCAAAAATTAACAGCTTATGGAATCGGAGAGATTGAATCTGAAATAAATAAATTATCGAGTTTGATAATTGAGTATAATAAAATTATAAATTCCAAAAAAGAACTCTATAAACTTATAATTAAAGAATTAGAAAATATTAAAGAAAAATTTGGCTCTCCTAGAAAAACAAAAATTATAGATGCTGTACTAAACTATAATATTGAAGAGACAATTCAAAAAGAGTCTGTGGTAATTAGCATAACAAATCAAGGCTATATTAAGAGAAGTCCATTAAGCTCTCTTAAAGCTCAAAAAAGAGGGGGAAAAGGAAAAACAGGCATTTCAACAAGAGACGAAGATTTTGTAGTTCAGATATTTACCGCAAATACACACACGCCAGTTCTTTTTTTCTCAACCCAAGGCCTAGTTTATAAGATTAAAGCTCACAAAATCCCTGAAGGCACGGCAGCATCTAAGGGAAAATCTATATTTAACATATTACCTCTTAAGAACCACCATTCTATTAGTTCAATTATGCCTTTACCAGAAGACGAGTCAGAATGGAAAAATATGATGGTTATTTTTACTACAGCAAAGGGAAATATAAGAAAAAATACGCTAGAGGACTTTGTTAATATTAATAATAGTGGAAAAATAGCTATGAAGTTAGATCAAGACGATAAAATTATTGGTGTTAAAATATGTAAAGAAGATCAAGATATTTTATTAAGCACTCAGTTTGGTAAATGTATCAGATTTAAATCTAAAAAACTAAGACTTTTTAAAGGAAGATCATCCAAAGGAATAAAAGGAATTAAATTGAACGATAAAGATAAAGTTATTTCGTTATCTATTTTAGATAATTCTAGCATTAGTCCAAAAATAATCAGCAAAGATAAAAAAATAAAAAATGGAATAGATGGATTTATTTTATCAGTATCTGAAAATGGGTATGGAAAAAGATCATCATATTTGGATTATAGAGTCACAAATAGAGGCGGAAAAGGAATAATAGGGATAATCAACTCTCCAAGAAATGGAAATATTGCAGCATCTTTAGTTGTCAAAAATGATGATGAAATAATATTATCTACTGACAAAGGTAGTATTATGAGATGTGCAGTAAAAGAGATAGGAATAAAAGGTAGAGCCACTCAAGGGATGAGAATAAAAAAATTATCAGGATCAGAAAAAGTTGTCTCAGTTATAAAAATAGAAGATAATATTCAATAATTATGAAAACAGCAATTTATCCTGGAACTTTTGATCCTATAACATATGGCCATATAGATGTAATTAAAAAATCATTAAAAATTTTTGATAGATTAATTGTTGCAACAACTGACAATATAAATAAAAATTATTATTTTCCTATAGAAGAAAGACTTTCTATAATAAAAAATTCTTTATTTAAAGATTTAAGATTTAATAAAAAAAAAATTATCGTAATTCCTTTCGATACGCTGACTATAAACTTATGTAAAAAATATAAAGCAACAGTTATAATAAGAGGTTTGAGAGCTGTTTCAGATTTTGAATATGAATTTCAATTAGCTGGTATGAATAAAAAATTGAATGCAAATATAGAAACAATTTTTTTAATGTCAGATGTTGAAAATCAAATTATTTCATCTAATTTTGTTAAGGAAATTGCAAAATTGAATGGTAATATTAATAAATTTGTTACTAAATCGACAGTAAAAATGCTTAAAAACAAATTTTAATGAAGAAATTTTTTTATTTATTTACATTGATTTTTAGTTTACTAAGCACTCACTTAATTGCTAAAGAGAATATAATGATTTTAAAATTAAAATATGGAGAAGTTCAGATAGAGCTTTATTCAGAAAAAGCTCCTAATCACGTTAAAAGATTCAAAGAGCTAGCTGATCAAGGAAAGTATGACAACGTCGTTTTTCATCGAGTAATTGATGGATTTATGGCCCAAACTGGCGATGTTAAATTTGGAAATTCAAGTAGTCCAGATTTTAATTTATCTTTAGCTGGAACTGGTGGATCAAGTCTTCCAGACTTAAAGGCAGAATTTTCTGATATCGCTCATACAAGAGGAGTTTTATCTGCAGCAAGGTCATCAGATCCAAATAGTGCTAATAGCCAATTTTTTATTTGCTTTGACTCTGCTCCTCATTTAGATCGGCAATACTCTGCCTTTGGTAAAGTAATTAAAGGTATGGAATTTATTGATATGATTAAAAAAGGTGATCCGAACAGTGGATCAGTTAACGATCCAGATAAAATTATTAGCCTCAGATCAAAATAAGCTTAATGGAAAATCAAGATTTTTCATTTGAGCTAATATCTCAAAATGGTAGAGCAAGATTAGGTAAAATATTTACACCTAGAGGGGTTATAGATACCCCAGCTTTTATGCCAGTTGGCACTCAAGGAACTGTAAAAGGTGTTTTTACTGAAGATATTTTAAAAACCGGTACTCAAATTATTTTGGGAAACACTTATCATCTTTTGCTCAGACCTGGAATAGAAGTATTAAATAAATTTGATGGACTTCATAAATTTATGAATTGGGATAAACCAATATTAACTGATTCAGGTGGCTATCAAATTATGTCTTTATCAAGTTTAAATAAAATAGACAGAGATTTAGGTGCTATATTCAAATCTCATATAGATGGAAAAAAAATTATTTTAAGTCCGGAAAAAAGTATTCAAGTTCAAAAATCAATTAACTCTGACATTATTATGGTTTTAGATGAATGTCCAAAATTAACTAAAGATAAAAAAATTTTATCTAAAGCTATTGAAGTATCTACTCACTGGGCAGAACGTTGTAAAATTGAATTTGGTCAAGATAAATCAAAAGCTTTATTCGGCATTGTTCAAGGAGGTTTGTATCAAGATTTACGTGAAGAAAGTATTAATAGTTTAACTAAAATTGGTTTTGATGGTTACGCAATGGGTGGTTTAGCTGTAGGTGAGACTCAGTCTGATATGTTCAAAATTTTAAAAGAAACAACTAATCTTTTGCCTAAAAAAAAACCAAGATATTTAATGGGTGTAGGAACCCCTTCAGATATTTTAGGAGCTGTAAACCAAGGAATTGATATGTTTGATTGCGTTATGCCAACTAGATCAGGGAGAACAGGTCTTGCATTTACCTGGGAGGGAAAATTAAATATTAAAAATTCAAAATATCAGAAAGACAAGGAACCATTGGACCCGAACTGTGAAATAAGAGAGTTAAATCAATATTCTAAAAGTTATTTAAATCATTTAATCAAATCTAATGAAATACTGGCTTCTATGTTGATTTCATTACATAATATCAATTTTTACCAACAATTTATGAGAGAAATTAGAAAAAATATTGAGAGTGGCACTTTTACTACTTTTTATAAAAAATATATTGATTATTTTAATTAATAATTATTTGAAATTCTTTAAATATATATATAAAAGAGAATTTCTTTGAGGGCCCTTAGCTCAGTTGGTAGAGCACCTCCCTTTTAAGGAGGGTGTCGATGGTTCGAGTCCATCAGGGCTCACCAAAAAATTACACTAAATTTTTATTGGCGGATATTTTATTATTACCTCATTTATCCAATTATTTAGATTCTCTATTCTTTTTTTACTAGAAGGGTGGGTACTTAAAAAAACAGGTGGTTCTTTACCCTTATTTTTTTCTGCCATTCTTTCCCAGAGTTTTACTGACTCTCTTATATCGTATCCGGCTAAAGAAGAAAAAATTAATCCAAGATAATCTGCTTCAGTTTCTTGCTTTCTCCCAAAAGGGTTAAATATTCCTATTCGAAATATATCCATACCAGTGTTTTGACCAATTGTATTTCTAGTTCTATTAATTGCCCCGCCTAGAAAAATGTCAGCTACACTTGTTCCTAAATTTATCGTCATAGCTTGACTAGCTCTTTCAACAGAGTGTTTAGCAACTGCGTGCGCAATTTCATGACCCATAACTATCGATAAAGCATTAGTATTTTTTGTTATTTTTAACAAACCAGTATAGACAGCAATCTTGCCACCAGGCATACACCAAGCATTTACAACTTTGTCATTATCGACCAGCACGTAATCCCAACCAAAGTTTCTTGTCGGATCCTCTTCATTTTTATTTTTAAAAAAAGCACTAACTGATACCTCAATTCTTTTCCCTATTTCTATTACTTCCTTGAGTTGAGGTCCTTCCTTAATAAGTTTTGCTTTACTTCTAAATTGTTCATAAGCTGCTGCTGCTTGACTATTAATTTTTGATTCTGGAATAATTGAGAGCTGTTTTCTATCTGTAATAGGTACTGTGGAACATGAAGGAAGTATCAATGAACAACAGCTGCACCCAAATAAGCCAAGAAATTTTCTTCTATTTATGTTATACATAATTAAGATTCATGATTTTAAATTATAAATTATTAATTGCAATTTTTATCTTAATAATAAATTTCATTATTTTTTCAACCTATATATAAATAATGACTGAAAAGACTACAAAAAAATCTATTTTTACTAGAATAAGAAATAATTTTATTGCTGGGGTTGTTGCATTAATTCCAATAGGAATAACTTTATATTTAACTTTATTTATCATTAAATTATCAACCAAACTAATTCCTAAAGAAATAAACCCTAACCACTATCTTCCTTTTGATATACCAGGTTTAGAAATATTTATAGCTCTAATTATAATTACTTTTGTAGGTTGGTTATCACTATCTTTCTTGGGAAAAAAGTTTTTTGAGATTTTCAACAATATCTTAAAAAGAATTCCTATTTTAAGAACTATCTATTCTGCAATAGGACAAATGACCCAAAATTTTGCAAAAAATGATAAAGATAAAGGTAGAGTAGTTCTTTTAGAATATCCAAGAAAAGGAGTTTGGGCAGTAGGTTTTGCCACAAATGAAAATAAAGGCATTATATCGAAAAAAGTTAAAGAAGAATTGGTTAATGTTTTTTTACCCACCACTCCTAATCCTACTAGTGGTTTTTTATTAATGGTTCCTAAGAAAGAGTTAATTTATTTAGATGTAACTTTTGAGCAAGCATCTAAATTTATTGTTTCTGCAGGCACCTCAAATATCAATTAATCTATATTTTCGTTAATTATTTCAGCTTTATCAAATAATTTTAAGAGAAAAGTATATTTATTATGGTTCACATTATTATGTATTTTTTTAATATATTTTTCAGCAAGTATAAATAAATCCTCATGAACAATAGGATCAGCAAATCTAAAATTTTTTAAGCCACTTTGTTGATAACCAATAATATCCCCATACCCTCTTAAGCGCATATCTTCTTCAGCTATAAAAAAACCGTCATCGGATTCTTTTAAAATTTTTATTCTTTTTATAGCATTCTTGCTTAATCCTTCTTTGAATAGCAAAATACAAGTTCCTTGTTTTTCACCTCTTCCAACTCTCCCCCTAAGTTGGTGTAGTTGTGCTAGTCCAAATTTATTTGCATTTTCTATTATAATTAGATTTGCATTTGGAAAATCAATACCGACTTCTATTACAGTTGTAGAAACTAAAATAAAAATTTCCTTTTTTAAAAATTTTTTTAGAATTATTTCTTTTTTGTTTTTGTCAAGAGATCCATGGATTAAACCAACCTTGTTAGGAAATTTTTTATTTAAAATATCAAACTTTTTTTTAGCAGAAGAATAATCTAAAAAAGGAGATTCTTTTATTAAAGGACAAACCCAAAAAACTTGATTGTTATCACATATTTGTTTTTCTATAAAAGCCCATAATTGATCAATTTTTTTTTCAGGTTTGCTTAAAGTGATTATTTTTTTTCTTTTACTTGGCTTTTCTAATATTTTAGAAATATCCATATCACCATATAGCGACATCATCATTGTTCTTGGGATTGGTGTTGCCGACATCAAAAGAACATCACAGTTACTACCTCCTTTTGTTGCTAGTTCAGTTCTTTGTTTAACTCCAAATTTATGTTGTTCATCAATAATTGCTAAGCCTAAATTTTTAAACTTTATTTTTTTTTGAAATAATGAATGAGTACCAATTACGATATCAAGGTTTCCATTTTCTAGATCGTTTATTATCTTTTTTTTAGTCTTTATTTCCGTCTTTCCTGTTAAAAATTCTATTTTTATTTTTGTATTTAAGAATACTTTTTTAGCTAAGTTAAAATGTTGTCTTGCTAAAATTTCAGTAGGGGCCATCAAAGCACATTGATATTTACTTTCTATAACATTTGAAATTGCAAGTAATGAAACAATTGTTTTACCAGAACCAACGTCTCCTTGAATAATTCTAAACATTCTAGTGTTAGATTTTAAATCTTTATCAATTTCATTTAGTACATTAATTTGACTTTTTGTTAGTTCAAAAGGAAGCTTATTGAGTATTTTCTTAGATATTAAAGATTTAAAAAATTTATTTTTCTTTTTTCTTTTAATTTTTTTACGATTTTCAGATAAAACTAAAAAATTAGCGCAGATTTCATCAAACGCCAATCTTTTATAAGTTTTAGAAAGATTATTTTGACCGTCTTTAGTCTTATGTAAAGCAATGATATTTTCTTTCCAGTTTAAAAAATTATTCTTTTTAATAAAATGACTTTCGAGCCATTCCTCAATATCTGGCAGGTTATTAATAACTTGTTCAGAAATAATTCGATATTTTTTTTCATTTATTCCTTTAGTTAAAGAATATTTTGGTATGACCTGTTTTACATATTTTTCTTTTTCAATAGAGGTTACATAATCAGGGTTTGTTATTTGATATTTTTTATTAAAAAAGCTCACTTTACCACTTATTATAATCCATTCATTTACTGGAAAAAGTTTTCTTAAATAACCCTCTCTACTATTAAAATAAGTGATCTCAATTTTTCCAGTACTATCTTCACAAATAATCTTATTTGGTAAATTTCTAATTCTAGGAAAATTTAATTTTTTAACTAATACTCTTATTGTTTGAATTTTTCCTACTTCCAACTTATTAAGATTCACTATTTTTGATCTATCAGTTTCTGAATAAGGAAGATTTAACAATATATCTTTTACTTTTTCAATTTTTCTATTTTTTAGATACTTTGATAATTGTTTTCCTACACCTTTTAATTTATTTACATCACTAAAAATAATATCTTTTTTTAATAAATTCATTAATTCATGTATAATATATTCTTGCTATGAATGAATTAGAAATATTTAAAAAAAAATTAATATATAGATCAAATTATAGAGGATCGAAGGAAATGGATATTTTGTTAAGTAAATTTGTGGAAAAACATATTGATCAATTTGATGAAAAACATCTTAAAGAATTAGATAAATTTTTGGATTTTGAAGATGAAGTTATTTTAAATTATTACCAACATAATATTGTTAAAAAAGATATTGATAAAAATATTATCTCAAAATTATTTAAAAATTATTCAGTCTAATGGCGGAGAGGGTGGGATTCGAACCCACGAACGAGTTGCCCCGTTGCTGGTTTTCAAGACCAGTGCTTTCAACCGCTCAGCCACCTCTCCTTGAATTAAATTAACTATCTTTATTACTATCAAAGTCGCTAAATAACAATATTCATATAGATTATTTCAAATACTAGTTAATATCATTCATTTGTGATATTCAAAAAAATGCTTAAAAACTTAATAACTATTAATTTTCTAATATTTTTATTAGCTTTATCATCTCCTACATTAGCTAATAACAAAGATTTTAATTTGTGGTTAGACGATTTCAAAAAAAATGCAATTAATTCTGGTATTTCAAAAAATGTTGTAAACGATGTGATGTCAAAGGCTGTTTTTTTGGAAAAAGTTATAGAATATGACAGATACCAGCCAGAATTTTATGAAGATACTTTCACATATATTAAAAAAAGAACTAGTAATAAAAAAGTCAAAAGAGGCTTAGCTTTATATAAAAAGGAAAAAATAATTATAGATAAAATAGAGGAGAAATTTTTAGTCGAAAAAGAATTACTGTTGGCTCTTATGGGCATAGAAACTAATTTTGGAAGGTACCTGGGTAAAATGGATATAATTTCTTCTCTTGCGACTTTAAGTTTTGATAAAAGAAGAAGTGAATTTTTTACAAGTGAACTATTAATCTTATTAAAACTTATAGAAAATGGCGTTATTAAAAAAGATATATTATATGGTTCATGGGCCGGAGCTTTTGGCAATTTTCAATTTATGCCTAGAACGATCAAAGATTATGCAATAGATTATAATAATAATAAAACTATAGAATTAAAAAATGTTGAAGATTCATTTGCTTCAGCAGCGAATTATTTAAATAAAATAGGTTGGAAAAAAAATACACCCTGCTATACAAAGATTAAATTAAATACTGATATACCAAAGAAATATTTAAATTCATCTGCCAGAAAAATTAAAAATAAAAGAAAAGTTAAATTTTTTAAAAAATATATTGAAAATTCAGAACAATTAAATGTTGAAGATAATTTAATTTCAGCTGTTATTACACCAGACCAAGACATAATACCTAACTCAAAAACTTATACTCCTGCTTTTTTAATTTATAGCAATTATGAGAAAATACTAAATTGGAACAGATCTTTAAGATTTGCTCTCGCGGTATGTACCTTAAAAGATAATTTTAAAAATGAAATATAAGATAATAATATTAATATTTTTTTTAACTTCTTGCGCACAAAATTATAGCAAGACCAATTTAAATCAGCCTTTTATATCAAAGGGTTTTGCTTATATCTATAATGATGAAGATTTTGTTGATAAGATAATTAAAAAAAAGTTAGATAATAATTCACTTCAAATTGCTCATAATAAATTAAGACCAGGAACTTTGATTAAAATTATTAATGTTAAAACGAACGAATCTATAATTGTTAAAAATACCAAAAGATTTCAATATCCAGACTTTTATAAGATATTAATAACAAAAGCGGTTGCTGATGAACTCAATCTTAAAGCTGATCTACCTCTAGTAGAAGTTATTGAGCTTAAAAAAAACAAATCTTTTATTGCTAAAGAAGCCAAAATTTTTAAAGAAGAAGAAAAAATACATAATAATGCACCAGTAGAAACAGTTAAAATAGATAATATTTCTAAGAATAATAATAAAGATAAGACTGTTAAAGAAAAATTTTATATTATTATCGCAGAATTTTACTCCAAAAACTCTGCTTCTCTTTTAAAAGAAAGAATCAACAAGGAATTAACAAACTTTGATGATAAAAAATTGTTTATTAATACAAAAAAATCAAATAAAATAAGTCTCTTATCAGGACCTTATAACTCTATTAATTTAATGAAAAATGACTACATTCTACTTAAAAAATTTGGTTTTGAAGAATTGGATATCAGTATTAATGAATAAATTTTTAATTATACTATTAATTATAATTTTTAACTTCTCATCATTTGCTTTTGCAGAATCTATGGTTAAAGCCAGAACAGCTATAGTTATTGATTACCACTCAGATAAAGTTTTATATGAATATGAGCCTGATATTCAAATATATCCTGCATCGATGACGAAAATTATGACTTCAATTATAGCTTTTGATTTGATTAAAAAAGGACGACTTTCTTTAGATGATAAATTTGTAGTTTCTGAAAATGCTTGGAGATTATCTCAAAGCGGTTATTCTTCGATGTTTATTATGGTTAATGATGAGGTATCAGTAGAAAACCTATTATATGGAATAATAGTTGCCTCGGGAAATGATGCATGTGTTGCTTTAGCTGAAGGTATAGCGGGATCAGAAGAGTCATTTGCCGATATCATGAATGAAAAAGCCGCAGAAATCGGAATGTCTTCAACGAATTTTTCCAATTCATCAGGAATTAACGACCCAGATAATTATTCAACTGTAAGAGATATAGCCTTAATGTCTAAGTACTTAATTTATCATTATCCAAATTTTTATGAATGGTATAAAGAAAAAACTTTTACTTGGGATAGAACAGGTGGAGATCCTATAACTCAGGGAAATCGAAATCCACTGTTGTATAAAAACATTGGCGTAGATGGAGTTAAAACTGGTTACTTAGCAGTTGAAAAATATTCTTTAGCAAGTTCAATGAAAAAAGATACAAGAAGAATAATAGCTGTGGGGTCTGGTTTTCCAACAAAAAACTTAAGGAGTTCCCAATCATTAAAGCTATTAAATTGGAGCTTTAGAAACTTTAATACATATGAAATTTCTAAAACTGGAGAAACTTTTTTTGAATTAGATACTTGGTTAGGTAAAAAAAATAAAATTAAAGCTATTACTAAAGAAGATTATTATATAACCCTTGATAAAAAAGCCACTCGACATTTAACAGTTTATTTAGAATACGACGGTCCTATTAAAACACCGATACAAAAAGATCAAAAGATTGCAAATTTAATAGTTTTAGAAAAAGATGAAGTTGTTAAAACGTTACCGCTTTATGCTTCTGAAAAAGTATCTAAAGTTAATTTCTTTCAAAGTTTAATTACATCTATAAATTTTCTGATTTGGGGAGATGTATAAAAAAAAGCCCTTTTTTATTGTTTTTGAAGGTGTTGAAGGTTGTGGAAAATCTTATCAAAGTAAAAGACTTAAAAAAAACCTAGAAAAAAAAGGGATAAACTCAATTCTTACTAGGGAACCAGGCGGCACAAAAAGCGCTGAATCTATCAGAACATTAATACTTAAAGATTATTTTGATAAAAAAAAAGACAAATTCGACAAATACACTGATACATTATTATATTTAGCTGCAAGGAATGAACATATTAAAAATAAAATCAAACCAGCTTTAAAAAAAAGAAGAATAGTAATTTGTGACAGATTTATAGACTCAACTTTAGCTTATCAAGTATATGGAAAAAAAGTAAACAAAAGCTTTATTGAACATATTCATAAATTTATTTTAGAAGGAATAAAGCCTAACATTACTTTTATCCTTAAAGTTTCTGCAAAATCCTCAAGATTAAGACTAAAAAAAAGAAGAACAAAAAATAGATATGATAATTTTTCTCAATCTTTTTATACAAAAGCACAAAAATCATTCCTAAAAATATCAAAAAATAAAAAAAATTATTTTGTATTAGACTCATCTTCAAATAACACTAAATTAGAAAAAAAAATATTTAAGATAATTTCCAAACATCTCAGTATTAAATGACAAATAGCGAATATACTTCACCGAAAAATTCCCTAGTTCTTTTTGGACTTGGCGATAAGTTAGATCTACTTATCAATTTGTATAATTTAAATAAGTTACCTAAAGTTTTAATGATTAGTGGAAAAAAAGGTGTTGGAAAATTTACTCTTATTAATCATTTTTTAACTTATATTTATGATAAAAAATATTATGATTTAAAAAATAGAACAATTAATAATAACACTGAATTTTACAAACAATATCTTAATAATATTTTTTCAAATATAGTTTATCTTTCTGGTAACAATTTTCAAAATGTGAAAATAGATGATATTCGTAATTTGAAATCTATAATACTTAAAACAAGTATATCTAATAAAGATAGATTTATTATTTTAGATAATATTGAACTTTTCAATATCAATAGTCTTAATGCACTTTTAAAAATTATTGAAGAACCCTCGTCTAAAAACTATTTTATATTGATTAACAGCAAAACTAAGACTTTAATCGAAACTATATATTCAAGATCTTTAGAAATAAAAATATTATTAACGAATGAATCCAGGATTAATGTTATTGAGTCATTAATAAAAAAAAATAATCTAGAAATTTTTATTGATTTTAATTCCTCAAATATAACACCAGGAAATTTTTTAATTTTTAATAGAATATTTCAAGAAAATGAAATTAATCTAAATGAAAACTTTCAAAAAAATTTGGAGAAATTACTTAATTTATATAAAAAAAATAAAGATATAAATTTAATAAACGTAATTTTATTTTTGACAGATTATCATTTTTATATTCTGAAAGAAAAAAAAATTGATAACATTGAAAAAGTAATTGAAAATAAATCTTTTGTAATTAACAATATTAATAAGTTTATTACTTATAATCTAAATCAAAATTCTTTAATTAATGCTATAAACAACAAATTGTCTAATGGATAAAAATTTTTATATAACAACTCCAATTTATTATCCATCAGGGAAACCTCACATGGGACATGCATATTCAAGTATCATTGCAGATATTTTTGCAAGATTTAAAAGATTAGAAGGGTATAATGTTTTATTTTTAACTGGAACTGATGAACATGGTTTAAAAATACAAAGAGAAGCTGAAAAAAATAAAAAAGATCCTAAAAAGTTTTGTGATGAGCTGTCTGAAAAATTTAAAGATTTAACAAAAATTTTAAATTTATCTAATGATGATTTTATTCGAACTACTGAAAAAAGACATTATAAATCTGTCCAAGAAATATGGAATAAACTTGTTGAGTCTGGAGATATATATTTGGATAAATACACCGGTTGGTACTCAGTTTCAGATGAAGCTTATTATGATGAAAATGAAATCGAGTTAGTTAATGGTAAAAAAATCTCAAAACTTTCAGGTTCCTTAGTCGATTGGGTAGAAGAAGAGTCCTATTTTTTCAAATTGTCTTCTTGGTCTGATAAATTATTAAAATATTACAAAGATAACAATGATTTTATTTTACCTTCGTCAAGAAAAAATGAAGTAGTAAATTTTGTCGAAAAAGGATTAAAAGATTTATCTGTTAGCCGTACATCTTTTTCTTGGGGTATACCCGTGCCTAAAAATAATAAACATGTTATTTATGTTTGGTTGGATGCATTAACTAATTACATTAGTGCTTTGAATTTTCCTGACATTGAAGATAATAATTATAAAAGATTTTGGCCAGCAGATATTCATATTATTGGAAAAGATATTTTGAGATTCCATGCTATTTATTGGCCAGCTTTTTTGTTAGCTGCTAAACTTCCCCTTCCAAAAAAAGTTTTCGGTCACGGTTGGATTCTTTCTGATGATAAAAAAATGTCGAAGTCACTTGGAAATATTTTAGATCCAATTGAAATTGTTAACAATTATGGGATAGATCAATTAAGATATTATCTAGTTAAAGAAGTATCTCTTGGTAATGATGGAAGTATTTCTATGGAAAATCTTAAAAACTGTATAAATAATGATTTAGCTAATAATTATGGAAACTTATGTCAAAGAGTCTTTTCATTTATTAAAAAAAATTGTTCTAATAAAATTCCTAATGCAAAAAAGTTTAATGCTGTTGATAATAAATTATTAAATCAATTAAAAAACAATGTTCCGAATTTAATAAAACTAATGAATAATCAAAACTTAAATGAATTTATTAAAATAGTAGTTAGTTATTCTTTTGATGCAAATAAGTATTTTAATGACTCTGAACCATGGTCTGTTAAAAAGACAGATCCAGAAAGAATGAATGTTATTTTATTTACTATTTGTGAACAAATAAAAAATATTAGTATTTTATTAAATTCAATAATACCAATTGCAACAGAAAAAGTTTTATACACTATGAATATTGAAAAGGAAAAAATATCAATTGATCAAATTAATAATTTAGAAAGTTTTAATCATAATAAAGAATTAAAAGAATTAGATATACTATTTAACAAAATTGAAAATGATAATTGATTCACACTGTCATCTAACATATGAGCCAATGTTCTCATCATTAGATGAAACAATAAAAAAAGCTAATAATGAAGGAGTCAAATACCTTTTGACTATATCAACAGAAGATAAAAGTTTTAGAAATATTTTAGATATAATAGAGAAGCACGATTCTGTTTATGGCACATACGGCATTCATCCTCATGAAGCAAAAAAACACCGAGAAATTAAATCAAATCACATAATTAAGAACATAATGAAAAGTAAAAAAATTATTGGAATAGGCGAGAGTGGCCTAGATTTTTATTATAACCATTCAGAAAAAAAAGATCAAATTTCTTCTTTTTTAGAACATATTGATGCAGCTCAGAAAATAAATCTACCTTTAATTGTTCACACAAGATCTGCAGAGATTGATACTTTAAAAATATTAAAAGAATCTATCCAGAAGAATAACCTCAAAATTTTAATTCATTGTTTTACTGGAACAAAACAATTTGCATTTAAATTACTTGATATAGGCGCTTATATATCAGCAAGTGGAGTAGTTACTTTCAAAAAATCAAAAGAATTAGCTGAAACATTTAAGGAAATGCCATTAGATAGAATACTGGTTGAAACTGATTCTCCTTATTTAGCTCCAGAGCCATTAAGAGGCAAACCCAACGAACCTAGTTATATTACCCATACAGTTAAATTTCTTTCAAATTTAAAAAATATTTCCTATGAAAAATTTTCTGAGACTACTACTAAAAATTTTTTTAAACTATTTGGTAAATTAAATTGAAAAATAAATTTACCATATTAGGGTGTGGCAGTTCATTAGGATCACCTTGGATTACAAATTATAAGGGTAAATTAAAAAATAGTTCAAAGAATATTAGAACAAGATGTTGTGCTCATATACAATATGGAAATTTATCGATATTAATTGACACATCTCCCGATATTAAAAGTCAGTTTTTAGAAAATAAGATTAAATCACTTGATGCCATAATTTATACTCATGAACATGCAGATCAAACTTCAGGTATTTTTGAAATGAGACCTTTCTTCTGGAAAAATAAAAAAAAAATTCCTGTTTATGGAAGCAAAAGAACAATTAAAGCTTTAAAATCAAAATATACTTTTTGTTTTATGCCTAGACATGGTTATACACCAATTATGAAAGCAAATATTATAAACAATCAATTTAAAGTTAAAAAGAATAATGAAACACTTTCCATTAAAGCTTTTGATGTTCTGCATGGGATGATTAAAGCAACAGGATTCCTATTTGAAAAGATTGCTTATATAAGTGATTGTAATAAAATACCCAAGAAGTCTTTTAAAAATTTATATGGTTTAGAGTATTTAATTCTAGACTGTTTGAAAAGAAGTAAGCATCCGTCACATTTTAATTATGACGAAGCATTAGAATTAATTAAACTTGTTAGGCCTAAAAAAGCAATATTAACAAATCTTCATACTGATTTAGATTATGATTACCTTAGAGCGAAGCTTCCTTCCAATATATTGCCTGCTTACGATGGGTTGAGTTTTAATTTTTAATTTCTTTTTCTATTAGATTTAAAAATTTTTTTGAATTTGGTTTCGTAAACGAAGCAAAAGTATCAACTACTTTTCCATTTTTTCCAATCACAATCTTATGAAAATTCCACTTTGGTATAGCACTAATCCCATGATTTTCTTTTGCCCATTTATAAAATGGATGAGCATTTTTACCAATTACTTCAATTTTTTCTGTCATAGGGAAGTTAATTCCAAAATTAGTCTCACAAAAATCTTTTATTTCTTTGTTGGTTCCTGGCTCTTGTCTAAAATTATTTGTAGGAACTCCTATTACTACCAAGTTTTTATTTTTGTAATTAGACCAAAGTTCCTGCAAGTCCTCGTATTGGGGGGTATAACCACATCTGCTAGCAACATTTACTATGACTAATACTTTATTCTTAAAATCATTTAATTTTATTTTACTCCCATCAATACTATTAAATTCAAAATCGTAAACCAATTTTGAGTAGTTAGCTGATGCTGTTTCAATCAATCCAAACATAAGTAAAAAAATAATTAACAAATTTTTCATTAATTCATTTTAAATGCTTTAAATAAAGCCTCCATAGGCAATATGACACAATTTATACGTTTAAGAGTTTTTTTGTTTAATATTTGTTTTAATTCTTTAAAATTTAAAGGAAAATTTAAATTTTTATTTTTTTTTATTTTTTTTATGTTTCTTAAGTCTTTTTTAAAATCTTTAAGATGAAACTTATTAACTTTGCTTGCAAGCAAACTTGCTGAAGCTTCACAAAGTATACAAGACTCTGTTTCATATCTCATTGATTTGATTTTTGACTTGTTAGCTATGAATTCTACTTTAATAGAATCACCGCACAGGGAATTTTTTAAAGATGACTTGTGAGTAAATTGGTTTTTAAGACCAACATATTTTGTATTTGAAGCAATTTTAATAATTTTATTATCAATCATTTTTTACTAAAAAATAATAATAAAAAGTAACCAAAAAGAGTCGAAAGTAAAGAACCTGCTAAAACTCCAATTTTTACACCATCCATATATTGTAGATCGTTTGCAAAAGCTAAATTTCCTACAAATAAACTCATTGTAAATCCTATTCCAGTAAGTATTGAAACCGCATAAAATGCTGGCCATGTTGAATTAGTAGGCTTGTCTGCTATCTTTAATTTTACTGAGATATAAGAGAGCAGAAAAACTCCAATCTGTTTCCCAAAAAAATAAACCAAGAACAATACCAAGTGGCACTGGATTTAAAAGAGTTGAAAAAGTTAAACCATCTAAAGAAACCCCAGCATTTGCAAAAGCAAAAATTGGCATTATTCCAAAAGCTACATATGGAGAAAGACTATGCTCTAATTTTAATAATAAAGACTCTTTATTGTTTTTAATATCGTGGGGAATTGTAAGAGCTAAAACAACTCCAGCTATTGTAGCGTGTACTCCAGATTGATGTGTAAAATCCCATAGAAAAATTCCAACTATTAAATATGGTAAAAAATTCTTAATTTTGAATTTATTTAATCCTATCAGAATAATCACCGAGACCAACATTAAAATCAAATATTTGATTTCTATATTACCTGAATAAAAGAAAGCAATAATAACGATCGCACCCAAATCATCAATTATAGCCAGTGCAGTTAAAAAAACTTTTAATGAAACTGGAACTCTTTTACCGAGTAACGACAAAACACCTAGAGAAAAAGCAATATCTGTAGCAGAAGGAATTGCCCAGCCATTTAGAGTGGTGCTGTCAGAGTAATTTACTAAAATATAAAATAAAGCAGGTACAGCCATACCTCCAATAGCACCTATAATTGGTAATAAAGCTTGCTTTGGGTTTGAAAGTTCGCCTTGTAAAAATTCTCTCTTGATTTCTAAAGATACAAAAAAAGAAAAATATAGCCATTAAAACGTCATTTATCCAATGAAGGACACTCAGTTTTAATCCAAATTCTTTAGTTCCAAGAGTTATATATTTTTCTAATGTTGAAAAATAAAAATCACTTAAACTTCCATTGCTAATTATTAAAGCCAGAATGGCAGCAAAAAGTAAAATTAATCCTGAAGCAGCCTCTAACTTAAAAAAGTATTTAAAAGGTTTTGTGATGTGTTGGATCATAGCTATTATTTACTTCTATAGAGACCATCTTTCAATTGCCAAAAAGGCATAATTAACCTATAAAAACACTCGTTCGGGGCGTAGCGCAGCCTGGTAGCGCATCTGGTTTGGGACCAGAGGGTCGCAGGTTCAAATCCTGCCGCCCCGACCATTCATTATGAATATTAATAAAGTAGTTGTTATAGGTTCTGGAACAATGGGTAGTGGAATTGCCGCTCATTTATGTAATGCAAATATTCCTGTAGTACTTCTAGATTTAAAGACTGAAATTGCTGAAAAGGCCAAAGAAAAAATATTAAAATCAAGACCTCCTTTATTATTTGATAAATCTAAGATTAATAGCCTTAAAACAGGTAATATAGATCATGATTTTGAAAATGTTTCAGATGCTGATTGGATTATCGAAGCAGTAGTTGAAAGAATTGATATAAAACATCAAATTTATGATAAAATATTTAAAAAAAGAAAAAAAAATTCTATAATCTCTTCAAACACATCAACTATACCCTTAAAGATTCTCTCTAAAAAATTATCAAGTTCAGATAAAAAAGATTTTTGTATAACTCATTTTTTTAATCCAGTTAGATACATGGGGTTGCTTGAAATTGTTAGAGAAGAATCTAACGATAAAAATAAAATTGATTTACTAAAAAACTTTTGTGAAAGTAAATTAGGAAAAGGGGTAATTTTGTGTGGTGATACGCCAGGATTCTTAGGTAACAGGGTAGGAGTTTATGCTATGCAAATTGCTATGACTGAGTCAATAAAAATGAATTTGTCAATAGAGGAAGCCGATGCAGTTTTTGGTAGACCAATGGGAATCCCAAAGACTGGTGTTTTTGCATTATATGATTTAATTGGTATAGATTTAATGTCTGATGTTTTAAAAAGTTTTAAAAAAGAACTGTCCGACAAAGACGAATTTCAAAAAGTTACTAAAAATATACCTATTATAGAAAAATTAATTGAAACTGGTTATACTGGTCGAAAAGGTAAAGGAGGATTTTATAGAATTAACAAATCAGATGGTAAAAAAGTTTTAGAAGCTCTTGACATAAATAAAAATAAATATTTTCCTGCAAAAAAAATTGATTTAAAAATTAAAAAAATAAATCTTTTAGAGTTAATTAATCGAGATGATAAATATGGAAAGTACGCTTGGTCTGTAATTTCAAAAATAATTTTATATTCTTCATCTTTAGTTCCTCAAATCACAAAAGAGTATAATGACATTGATGAAGCACTAAGATTAGGTTTTAATTGGTCCATGGGGCCTTTTGAAATGCTTGAGTCAATCGGTTTAGATAACTTTTTTTCTAGAGTTGGCGATATAGGAAGTAATCCTTTTTTACAGAATTTAAAAAATAAAACTATAAATAAATTTTATGATGAAAGACAAAAATATACAAATATTGAAACATTAGCTAAAATTAAAAAAAAAGTAATTAAAGTAGACAAAAATGACTCAGCTGAAATTTTTAGATTTAAAGATTTTAATATAGTTGAGTTTAATACTAAAGCCAATACCTTAGATTATGATTCTATGGACGCATTAATGAATGCTACTGACAAACCTCTCATTATTATTAATGAGAGTATGCAATTTTCCGCTGGAGTAAATTTGAATTATGTTATGGAATTTATTCAAAAAAAAGATTTAAAATCTGTCGAAAAATTTATTAAATATTTCCAAGCAACATGTAAGCATTTAAAATATTGTAAAAATCCAGTTATATCTGCACCTTCTGGTTTGGCATTAGGTGGAGGTGAAGAAGTTTTGTTACAAAGCAATTACGTTGTATCTCACACTAATATTGTTATGGGATTAGTAGAAACGATTGTTGGATTAGTTCCTGCTGGAGGAGGTTGTAAAGAGTTATTGTGGAGATGGACTCAAACAGATCAAGGAAAAAAAGATCCAGATTTTGCTCCTTTGAAAGTTTTTGATATAATCGGCTATGCTAAAACAGCTTCTTCCCCGAATGAAGCAAAACCTTTACTTTTTCTAGATTCCAATCATGAAGTAATAATTAACAGGAACAACCTTCTGCCATCTGCCAGGAATTTTATTAAAGATAATAAAGATTTGATTCCTCCGATCTCATGTAAATTTAACTTATCAGGTAAACTAGTGAGAGATAAAATGAAAACAATTCTAGAAGAATTATATAACAACAAAAAAATTTTAGATCATGGTATGGAAGTTGGTAAGGAATTAGCATATGTTTTAAGTGGAGGGGATACAGATATAAAAAAAGAGATAAGTGAGGATCAAATGTACCAATTAGAATTAGATAGTTTTATGAAATTATTAGAAACAGAAAAAACTCAAAAAAGAATAAAACACACATTAACTACAGGAAAACCACTAATAAATTAGATGACAACATATAATGCACCAGTAGAAGAGATGATGTTTTTATTTAATAATTTAAAGGATAATAAGAACTATAATGAAATAGAAAAATTTAAAGAAATCAATTCAGATTTAGTTAAAGATATTTTAGAACAAGCTGCAAAAATAAATCAAGAGGTTGTTCACCCTTTAGCTAAAATTGGCGATGAAAACCCCTGCATATATGAAAATGGAATTGTTAGATCTCCACCAGGATTTAAAGAAGCTTATGCTAGATTTATTAATGATGGTTGGACTTCATTATCTTGCGATCCAAAATATGGCGGTCAAGGTATGCCAAAAACAGTCAGTACATTTTTTGAAGAAATGTTATCCTCTGCTAGCTTGTCATTTAAATTATACAGTGAATTAAGTATTGGAGCTTATAATTGTATTCTGCATCATGCTGATGAAAAAATTAAAGATGTTTTTCTTCCAAAAATCGTTGAAGGAAAATGGAGTGGGACAATGTGTTTAACCGAGTCTCAATGTGGAACTGATTTAGGATTAATAAAAACTAAAGCAGTAAAACAAAAAGACTCTTCTTTTTTACTTACTGGACAAAAAATCTTTATTACATCAGGCGATCATGACTTAACTGAAAATATTATTCATCTTGTTTTGGCTAAAATTCCAGGAGGACCTGATGGAACTAAAGGAATCAGTTTATTCTTAGTACCAAAATTTAATGTTAATAATGATGGAAGCATAGGTGCAAGAAACGGAGTTAATACTTTATCAATAGAGTCTAAAATGGGTATAAAAGGATCTCCAACATGCGTCTTGAATTTCGATAATGCTAAAGGTTTTCTTATAGGACAAGAAAACAAAGGTTTAAGTTCTATGTTCACTATGATGAACCTTGAAAGAATTATAGTTGGTATACAGGGACTAGGAATTTCTGAGACCGCTTATCAAAATTCCTTAGCATATGCTAAAGAAAGAAAGCAAGGAAAGTCTAATAATAACAAAGATAATAAAACAGATGAAATAATAAAGCATGCCGACATAAGAAGAAGCTTATTAAACATGAAATCAATCATTGAAGGACAAAGATCATTAGCTTTTTGGTTATCTCAACAAATAGATGTCAGCTTGAATCATACAAATGATGAAATAAGAAAATCTGCAGATGATCTTGTTTCTTTGATTACACCTGTGGTTAAATCTTTTTTCACTGATATGGGGACTGAAATTACAAATGAAGCAATACAAATCTTTGGCGGGTATGGTTATACAAAAGACCAGGGTATAGAGCAGTTATATAGGGATAATAGAATAACACCAATTTATGAAGGAACAAATTCAGTTCAGGCTATAGATTTAGTTTTTAGAAAAGTTTTAAACAATAAAATTTTATCAAATTTTATATCTATTATTAAAAATGAAATTAAAGAAAAAAATGGTAAATCAGAGTTACAAAGATTTTCAAAAATCTTAGAAAATAACATTAAACTTTTAGAAGAATTTGCTAAATGGCTTGAAGATAAAAATAAAGATGGGAAAGATGACGTAAGTTCAGCGTGCAATGATTTTTTAAAGGTATTAGGATATATTTCCCTTGCTTATTCTTGGTTTAAAATTACTAAGGTCAGCTTAGATAAACTAGGTGAAAACAAAAATTTTTATGAGGAGAAAATTAATACAGCTAACTATTATTATGACAAAATTTTACCCAGAGTAGAAGCACATTATAAATCTGCTAAGACTGGTAGTGATTACATCATGAAAGCAAAATTTAATTAAAATGAATTCCTACGAAACTAATTTAAACAAAAACAAAGCAAATTTTATACCTTTATCTCCCTTATCTTTTTTAAATAGAGTTAAAGATATTTACCCAAATTATGAATCAGTAATTTATGAGGATCGTAAATATACTTGGATAGAAGTTTATAAAAGATGTGTAAAATTTGCGAGCGCATTATCTAAGATTGGTATAAAAAAAGGAGATACTGTTTCATTTTTGGCCTTTAATACACCAGAAATTTTTGAGGCTCATTATTCAATTCCTATGTCTGGCGGAGTGTTAAATACAATTAATATTAGACTAGACGCTAAAACAATATCATATATTCTTGAACATAGTGAAGCAAAAGTTTTAGTTGTAGATAGACAATTACATGTTGAAGTTAAAAAAGCCTTAAGCACTCTAAAAAATAAAATCACTGTTATTGATATTAATGACAAGTATGCTGATCAATCAAAATTACAAAAAATTGGAGATTATGAGTATGAAGAATTCTTAAACACAGGAGACGAAAATTTTAATTGGAAGATGCCCGACGATGAATGGCAAGCAATTTCACTTAGTTATACTTCCGGAACCACAGGAAATCCAAAAGGCGTTGTATACCATCATAGAGGTGCATACTTAATGTCAACAGGTAGTGCTACTGCATGGAATATGCCTAATGGATTAAATTTTTTAACTATTGTTCCAATGTTTCATTGTAATGGTTGGTGCTATCCTTGGACAGTTCCTATGTTAAATGGGCGAACAATTTGTTTACGTAATATAGATATTAAAAAAATTTTTGAATTAATTGAAAAATATAATGTTACCCATTTTGGCGGAGCTCCTATCGTTTTAAATATGATAACTGGAGCCCCTGAAAGCGATAGAAAAAAATTAAACAAAAAAGTTTATGTTTTAACAGCTGGCGCTCCGCCACCAAGTATAATCTTTAAAAAAATGAAACAGCTTGGCTTTGAAGTAATGCATGTTTATGGTTTAACCGAAACTTATGGTCACGTAACTCAATGCGCATGGAATGATCAATGGAATGAATTAGATGAAGAAAAACAAAATGAAATAAAAGCTAGACAGGGTGTAAGATACCCAAATACAGAAGGCATAACTGTAATGAATCCAGAATCAATGAAAGAAGTTCCAAAAGATGGAAAAACTATTGGTGAAATTATGATTAGAGGAAATGTAGTAATGAAAGGATATTTTAAAGACAAAGATGCAACAGAGAAAGCTATGAAAGATGGATGGTTTCACTCAGGAGATTTAGCTGTAATGCATCCGGATGGTTATGTAAAAATTCAAGATAGATCTAAAGATATAATTATATCTGGAGGTGAAAATATTTCTTCAATTGAGATTGAAAACACACTAGCTAAACACCCATCAGTTTCAATTGCTGCAGTAGTGGCCAAGCCTGATGAAAAATGGGGCGAAGTACCTTGTGCTTTTATAGAGTCTGTAAAAGATAAACCTGTTACTGAAAAAGAGTTAATAGCTTTTTGTAAAGAAACTTTAGCAAGTTTTAAGGTACCAAAAAAAATAGAATTTTGCGATCTCCCAAAAACCTCAACTGGAAAAATTCAAAAATTTGAACTAAGAAAAAAAGCAAAAAATTTAAATTAAATATATGTCAGAAATATCAATAAGTCTATCATGGAAACTAGGGGATGATAAAATGACTCCAGAAAATTATTCTAATGTTCACGAGATAACTTTTACACCTAAGATTAAAATTATCGCTGACTCAGCACCTGATTGGAGGGGAAGTGAAATAAACACTAATCCAGAACAAACTTTGGCTGCTTCATTGAGCAGCTGTCATATGATGACTTTTTTGGCCATTGCTGCAAAAATGAAATGGCCTGTAATTAGTTATAAAGATAAAGCAATTGCCACTCTGGGGAAAAATTCAAAAGGAAAAATGTCTGTGACTAAGTTAGAATTAAACCCTAAAGTTGAATTTTCTAATCAATTTAGTGTAGATGTAAATGAAATGAAAAAAATTCAAGATAGAGCACACAGGTATTGTTTTATTGCAAATTCATTATCTGATGAAGTAAAAGTCTTAATCAATTAATTTTTTTATGAATATTTCAATAAATAATGAAATTTTAAAGACTAAAATAAATGAAGATGGAATTTTTCGCCTTACACTTAGCAACCAACATAATCATAACGCGCTATCTGAAGAAATGATGTCCAACATCCAAGTTGCTTTAGATGAGTCTATTAACAATAAAAAAATAAGAGTAGTAATTATCTCTGCAGATGGACCAACATTTTCAGCCGGTCATGATTTAAAAGAATTAACAGAAGGGCGTGAAAACCCTGATAAAGGAAGAGAATATTTCAAAAAAGTAATGGCAAAATGTTCAAAATTGATGCAAACAATAGTAAATAATCCAAAACCAGTAATTGCTGAAGTTGACGGCATTGCTACAGCAGCGGGTTGTCAATTAGTAGCTAGCTGTGACCTAGCTTATGCTAGTAAATCAGCAACATTTGCAACTCCTGGAGTAAATATTGGTCTATTTTGTTCTACACCTATGGTAGCGGTATCAAGAAATATATCTAACAAACATTCTATGGAAATGCTTTTAACCGGAGATTTAATATCAGCAGATAAAGCTGAAAAAATTGGTTTGATCAATAAAGCAGTAGATGATTCCTCTTTAAAAAAACAAACATTAGAAGCAGCTAAAAAAATATCAAAAAAATCAGCCATGACTTTAAAAATAGGTAAAGAAGCATTTTACAGACAAATTGATATGACTTTATCTGATGCATATGATTATGCATCAAATATTATGGTAGAAAATATGTTAAAACTTGATGCTGAAGAAGGAATAGGTGCATTCATAGAGAAACGTAAACCAAACTGGCAAGATAAATAACAATCAATAAATTATAGACAAGGATCAAAAATTGGATTTTTTAATTGATAACAGAAAAGTTTTTTTTATGGATGCAGGAGCAAATTTCGACTCAAGCAAACATTCAATTATATTAATACATGGTAGCGGTCAATCTCATGTAGTTTGGTCTCTAACTGCTCAATATCTATCTGACCAAAATTTTAATGTATTTGCCATAGATTTTCCTGGCCATGGTAATTCAGATGGTGAAAGCTTAAAAACAATAGAAGATATGGCTATATGGTTAGAAAAAGTTATCAATAAAATCGGTATTAGAGAACTTTCTTTAGTAGGTCACTCTCAAGGATGCTTAGTAGCTTTAGAATATAAGGACAGATATCCCAAGAAAGTAAAAAATATAGTTTTCATCGCTGGTTCTTATGCTATTCCAGTGAATAAAAGTCTTATTGATTTAGCTTACTCAGGTGATATGGAGTCTTTAAATCTAATGATGAAATGGGGTTATGGTAATTCTAAACAATTTATTGGAGGAAATCCTTTACAGAAAATCTTAAATTCTTCAAGAGAAGTAAGAGAAGTATTAGCAGTAGATTTGATTGCATGTAATAATTATAAAAATGGATTTAATGCAGTAAAGAATATTAATTGTCCAACTTTTTTTATTTTTGGAGAGTTAGATAAAATGATTAAGATTGAAAAAGGAAAAGAATTTGCTTCATTAATTCCTAACTCAAAAATACATGTAATTAAAAATTGTGGACATATGATAATTTTAGAAAATGCTTTCGAGATGAGAGAGAAAATTTTAGAGTTTTTAAAAAAATGAAAGCTATTATAACTAGATCAAGACGTTTAAGAGGAACTCCCTTCACATCAAGAATAGAAAAACAGGGAGTAAAAAGCTACACCGTTTACAATCATATGCTTTTACCAACTACTTTTTCATCACCAGAGGAGGAATATAATCATTTAAAAAAATATGTTCAAGTTTGGGATGTTTCTGTACAAAGAGAAATTGAAATTTCTGGAAAAGATTCTTTTCAACTTGTTCAATTAATGACATGTAGAAATTTATCTAGTTCAAAAGATGGCGTATGTTATTATGCCCCACTTGTTGACTCTAATGGCGGTTTAATAAACGATCCATTAATTTATCGATTAAGTGAAAAAAGATGGAGAGTTTGTATAGCTGACTCTGATGTTTTGTTATTTGCAAAAGGCATAGCTTCTGCAAAAAGTTTAGATGTCAAAATTTTTGAAGCACAAATAGATACTTTAGCTATACAAGGACCAAATTCTCCTAAAATTATGGAAAAAATATTTGGAGATAAAATAAATCAACTTAAATTTTTTAGATTTGATTTTTTTAATTTTAATAAGAACAAATTCTTAATTTCTCGTTCAGGATTTTCTAAACAAGGAGGTTTTGAAGTTCATGTGGATGATGTAAAAGCAGGATTAGATTTATATGATCATTTATTTGAAATAGGTAATGACTTTAACCTTAAACCTGGAGCTCCCAATCACCCCGAAAGAATCGAAGGAGGCTTATTGTCATACGGTAGTGATATGGATATTAATGATAATCCCTTTGAATGCGGATTTGATAAATATATAGACATAGAATCGGATATAGTATTCTTAGGAAAAGATAATTTAATAAAAATAAAAAAGGATGGAATTAAAAGAAAGCTTATGGGTGTAAAGATTGAATCTAAATCTATTAATGTTTCAGAAGAAATTCCAATGATAAGTTCTGAAGATCAAGTTATAGGGCATCTTAGATCAGGTGCATTTTCTCCTAAATTTAAAAAGATAGTTGGTATAGCTATGATAAAAAAAGAATTTTGGAAACAGCCACAGAAATTTAACATAAAATTAAATAATAATTTTGTTTTAGGTGAAATTTGTAATTTGCCAATAGAATAAAAAAATGAAAAAAGCTAGAATTTACATTCCAACTAAAACTGCAATGCAATCAGGCAGGGGAAAACTTAAAAAATGGGTTTTGGAATTTGTAACCAAAGATACTTCAATTAATCCCTTAATGGGTTGGGAGAGTTCTACAGATACACTAAGTGAGGTAATATTAAAATTTTCTTCTAAAGAAAAAGCTGTAGATTACGCAAAAGCAAATAATATTTCATTTACTGTTATTGAACCCAAAAAAAAAGAATTTGTTATTAAATCTTATGCAGAGAATTTTCTTAAAAACTAGTTATGTGGCGTAGTTTTTTTACAGATAAAAAATGGATATATTGGTGTTATGGTGGTGGCTCACTTATCTTAACCTTAATAGTTTTTCAAACATGGTTGTCAGTGCAATTTAACACTTGGTATGGATCTTTTTATGATTTATTGCAAAAACCACCAGAGACAGGGGGTCTTGAACAATTTTACGAGAGATTAATATTTTTTCTATATTTAGCTATCCCATATGTAACCACTATGTCATTTACAAATTGGTTTACTAGGATGTGGACTTTCAGATGGCGAGAAGCTATCACATTTTCATATATGCCTTATTGGCGAAGTGTTGATTCAAAAGTTGAGGGTGCTTCACAAAGAATCCAAGAAGATTGTAGAGATTTTGCAAATATAGTAGAAAATATAGGCCTTGATATTGTTAGAGCTTTAATGACACTAATAGCATTTTTACCTATTTTATGGGTGCTTTCAGAAAATGTCGTTGCACCTTATTTAGAAAATATTTCAGGTTCATTAGTTTGGGTCGCTTTATTAGTTAGCATAGGAGGGCTTACAATAAGTTGGTTTGTTGGAATAAAATTACCTGGATTAGAATATAATAATCAAAAAGCCGAGGCTGCATTTAGGAAAGAACTTGTTTATGGCGAGGACGATAGAATTGCTTATGCTCAAGCACCAACTATTTTAAAATTATTTACTGGTATAAAATTTAATTATCACAGACTTTTTTTGCATTATGGATATTTTGATTTATGGTCAATATTATATAGACAAGTATTTGTAATTGTGCCTTTCTTAATTATGGGACCAGGTTTATTTACAGGTGCCTATACCTTAGGAATTATGATGAGGGCAGTAAATGCTTTTGGCGAAATCAAAGATGCATTTAACGTTTTTTTATACAATTGGGTGCAAATAAACAGATTAAGATCTATTCATAAGCGTCTAAGTGAATTTGAAAAAGCAATCGGTTTTAATAACCCCTTGAGAAAACCAAAGAAATCTGATGTAAGAGTTTAATGGAACTTTACATTAAGCTTTTTGACGTTTTATTTCCTGTTTTTTTTGTAATTGCTGTTGGGTACTATTTAGGAAAAAAAGACCCAAATTTTGATACTAAATTCATAACCAATTTTGCTGGAAACATTGGAACTCCAGCAATGATTTTCTACACAATTACTACGACTGGAATAACCCTTGATATATTTATAGAGTATTTTATTTATTCTTTAATTATAATTGGAGGATTTTCTTTAGTCGGAATTTTCTTTTTGTTTTTACTTAAAAAAGATATCATAAGTGAGTTGCCTCCTTTAATCTTGCCTAATACAGGAAATATGGGTGTTCCAATATGCCTTTTTGCATATGGAACTAGTGGGTTAGGGGTAGCTTCAGCTGTCGCTTCAGTAATAATTCTTCTTCATTTTACACTAGGTGTTTTGCTAGCAAAAAAAAGTTTTTCACTAGAAATTCTTATTAAAAATGTTCCAATCTACGCTATTTTAGCATCAGTTATTTTTTTGTATTTTAAATGGGATGTTCCAGGGTACATAGAAAACACGACTTTTCTTTTGACATATACAACTATTTTTTTAGTTTTGATGTCTTTAGGAATAGCATTATCACGATTTCAAGTTGTTTCCTGGACTAAAGCCTCAATATTAGGAGCTGTTAGAGTTATAATAGGACCTATCATAGGATACAGTTTAATAAGATATTTGAATTTAGATGGATTTCCAGCTGGTGTTTTACTAATACAATCTGCAATGCCAAGCGCAGTTTTAACTTATTTAGTAGGCTCAATGTACTCTGAGAAAAAAGTTGTAGATAGTGTAGCAAGTGTAATCGTTACATCTACTGTGATGTCTTTAATTACTGTTCCTATAGTTGTATTTTATAGTTTAAAGTATTTTCAATAAATACAATGACTTACATTAAGTAGTTAATGTTATTTATTAATATTTAAGTCAGTATCATTGACTTAATTATGATAAAAGATATATAAACGTTGATTTATAATGATAATTTAAGCGTGATTATTAAATAAAAAGAGAAATAAAACTGGGATTTAGATATAAAATTGCCTCATACCTATATAATAATTAAATAGAGGTCTAAAATATTCAATAATAACAACGATTTTAGTCGACTTAAAAGTCACAAATATCAATAATTCTGGAAGCTTTGCAATAAAGGAATATACCTTTTAAACGTCCATAGAGCATGAATTTTTTTGAATTTCCTAACATAGAGTACAACCAACCGGTGAATCGAATAAAACAGGATGTATAGTAGGGTATATCGACTAAAACACAGGTCAAATAACAATTCTAGAAGGTTATACCTTCTTTTTTTAGAAGTTTTCTCTTAGTTTTAAGGCCACCTTTGCCTGAATATCCACCTAAGGAACCATCTGATCTGATTACTCTATGACAGGGTATTTTTGGAGCGAAGGGGTTTTTTCCCACTGCATTAGCTACAGCTCTAGCTGATTTAGGCCTATAAATGCCTATAGCGACCTCTTTATAGCTTTTTACAGAGCCTTTTTTAATAGTCTTAAGGTAATTCCATACCTTTTTCTGAAATTTAGTACCTTTAAAATCCTTATTTAACGCTCGATTTAGACTCATTTAGAGTATTTCGCAAACTGTTTAGAACCCTTATTTGGCCCCGCTAATAACAGAGTCCACGCCGGTTTACCTTTAGGAATCTTCAAACTATGTCTATCCGAGGCATTTCTAATGCCTATATAGCCTGGACCCCTCCAGAAAGTACCATTTTTCGTCGTTTCCCAGTACCCACCTTTTAAAATTATAGTTATGTATGACCAATAATGGTCGTGTAAATCACCTAAATCGCTCTTTAAAATCTTGTGAAGAAGTATATTGAAAGGGAACCATTTAGGTCTTTTTCGAAATAGCAAATAATATCTAATCATGAATGGTTCAGCCTTGTGATAGTCTGGCCAACTAGGTCCACGGTCTAGAAGTAATCTTTTTCGACTCTCAAACATGTTAAATTTTAAACTCTTGACAATAAAAAATATATATTATAATATTTCCGATAATTAATGGTTATCGGAAATTATGAACGATTTAACGACAGAAGTTAAAAAACTCGAAATTGAGACCTTAGACAACTTGAAGCTATCTAAGGCAAAAAATACTATTCGAGCTTATAAATCAGACTTTAATGACTTTGCTTTGTTCTGCACAAAACACAATTTAAAAAGTCTTCCGAGCGATCCAAAAATTGTATCAATATATCTCACACATTTATCTAAAAACTCAAAATTTAGCACTTTAAAGCGTAGATTAGCATCCATAAATATGATGCATAGATACAAAGGACACTACTTGGATACTAAGCATCCAATTATTGTAGAGAATTTAATTGGGATTAAGAGGCAAATAGGAGTATATCAAAAAGCAAAAAAACCCTTATTATTCAATGACATAAAAGCATTAATTAAACAAATTGATCAATCTTCAGGAAATTCTAGGAAAAAACAGAGAGATAAAGCTTTAATATTAGTTGGTTTTGCAGGAGGTTTTAGAAGATCCGAACTTGTATCAATAACTAAAGAAGATGTTGAATTTGTAAAAGAAGGGGTAAAAATATTTGTAAAAAAGTCTAAATCAGACCAATCAGGTGAAGGAATGACTAAAGCTATCCCCTCTTTTAAATACAATGACTATTGTCCTGTAGAAAATCTAAGGTTATGGATGTTTGAAAATAGAAATGATCGAATATTTGATATTTCAGACAAGAATGTAGCTCTAATAATCAAAAAATATGCTCTTCAAGCTGGTTTTGATGACAAAAAATACGCTGGTCACAGTTTAAGATCTGGATTTGCTACAACTACAGCAGAATCTGGTGCTAGTGAGAGAAATATAATGGCTATGACCGGTCATAAATCAGTTGATATGGTTAGACGATATATTAAAGAGGCTGATTTATTTAAAAATAATGCTTTGAATAAAATTTTAAACAAATAATTTATCTATTTAAAAAAACTCAAAACTTTATCAATTTTATTTACCCTAGATACTCCCTTTTTAATAGATTTTTCAATTACTTCGTCAACTGATAGAGATTCAAATCCATTTTCTTTAAATATTACATCACTATTTATGTTTGGAGGAATAGTAGCTAATAAATTGCTTTTATGATTTTCATACCAATTTGTACTAATTATTAATGAAGGATGTGAATAAGCACCTAAAACCCACATAGAACCAGAATCGGTGCCAATTGATAGCTTAGAAGCAAGTGAAATTTTTATTTGAGAAAAAAAATCAAGATCAGTTAACTTTTCATAATAAGTATTGTCTTCCGACAAGTT
>CACHTV010000004.1 GCA_902582875.1 uncultured Pelagibacteraceae bacterium
AATAATTTGTGGTGGTTCTGGGTGGTTTGTTAAAGCAATAACCTCTCCCTTTGGAGTTTTCTTCTTACAATTTAATTTAATTTTTTGATTATTTTCAAGTAAGAAAGAGTTATTTTTTTCAAAAGAATAAAAGATTCTATTTTTTTTTGGAACTCCAATAAGTCCAATAGCTGGAAGATTATCAATAATTAATCCAGCATTTAGAGTATATTCATCCTTTCCAGCAATATACTCTTTTGTTCCATCTATTGGATCAATAAGCCAAAATGTGTTTAGTGTGTTCTTTTTTTTTAGGTCTACAGTTTCTTCTGAAATTACAGGAATATTGGGTGTTAGTTGACTAATCTTTTCTGTAATAATTTCATTAACTCTAAGATCTCCGTTTGTTACAGGTGATCCGTCTTCTTTAGTTTTTATTTTTACCCCTTCCTTTTCAATTTTAATTGACTCTTCACCTGCTTTTTGAAAAGTTTCTATTAATCTTTCTGCTATACTTTTTAAATCTTTATTATTCATTATCAAATTTTTCTAGTTTAATTATCTCAATATTTATTACTTGTTTTCCAAAGTTTTCAAAATTAACAGTAACCTTATTTCCTATGATAGACTGAATTTGTCCAATACCCCAACTCTTATTTGAAGGATTTAGAACATAATCGCCTGGTTCAAAATCAATATGCATTATGGAAAATAACTTATATTTATATTATACCTTTTTATAATGAATTCTATAGGAATTAGTAAACCTAAAAAAGATACAAAAGTAGTAGTAGCTATGTCTGGAGGCGTAGACTCTTCTGTGGTGGCTGCATTAATGAAAGAAGAAGGGTATAATGTAACTGGCATAACACTTAAGTTGTATGATGATGCTAAGTCTTCAAAAGAAGGAAGACAATGCTGCGCTGGACAAGATATTTTAGACGCCAAAAGAGTTTCAGAAAAACTAGACATAAAACATGAAATTTTATTTTATCAAAAAAAGTTCAAAACTGAAGTTGTAGATACTTTTATAGATAGTTATGTTGCGGGAGAAACTCCCATACCCTGTGTACAATGTAATCAAACAGTAAAATTTAGAGATTTATTTAAATACGCTAAAAAATTAAATGCTGATGCTTTAGTGACTGGCCATTATGTTACTAGAATTCAGAAGAATGGACATGCAAATTTATATAGAGCAAAAGATGAAAAACGTGATCAAAGTTACTTTTTATTTAGCACTTCTCAAGAGCAGCTTGACTATCTAAGGTTTCCATTGGGAGAACTTGATAAATCTGAAACTAGATCTATAGCACAAAAATTAAAATTAAATGTTGCAGATAAACCCGATAGCCAAGATATATGTTTTGTACCAAACGGAGATTATAGCTCAGTTATAAAGAAATTTAGACCTGAGTCTTTTAAAGCTGGAAACATCTTAGATATTTCTGGAAATAGAATAGGCAAACATGAAGGTATAATTAACTATACGATTGGTCAAAGAAGAGGGATTAGGGTAGCTAATGAGAAACCTTTATATGTCATAAATATTGATGCTAAAGAGAATACTATAACAGTAGGAGAAAAAGAACTCCTGGAAATAAAAGAAGTTAAATTAAGAGATTTAAATATTTTAGGAGATAAAGAAGATTTTAACAATTTAATTAAAATCAAAGTAAGGTCTACAGGGAGACTTATTAATGCTAAAATAGCTATTTTAGATAGTTCTGCAAAAGTCGAGATTCTAGATACTGAAACCGGAATTTCACCAGGGCAAGCATGTGTTTTTTACTTAAAAGATGATTATGGGGATAAAGTGCTTGGAGGAGGATGGATTCATAAAGCATATAATAAAAATTTATCCACATAGTTAACATCTAATTTTAAATCACGTAGAAGGTGATACCCCTTTTTTTTTATTATGATTTAATAAGTTTAATTAAGAGGCAACTCTTAACTGGCCATTTAGGGAAAAACCGAGAGGTTCAAGCTTAAAGGGCAGAAAGGTGGACCTAGTAGCGCTAGAATAGTCCATCGGGAAGGCTTGGCGGTAGCGCCTACAACGACGAGCCAAAACTACTAAATTTCTGGGCGAAAGCCTAGAAATTTACGTGGTTCTTTTCCAGAAAAATCTTGATAATAAATAAAATAAAACAACACCAACAAAATAATTCCATTCCAGAGCATGTTTAAAATGCGTGTTTCCTTTTGCAATTAAAATAGGAAGGCTCAAAACTCCTACTAAAGCAAGAATACTTACTAAAATAATCTTTAAAGTTAAAATTTTCTTATTAATTAATTCTTTTAATTTAAGTTTAAGTTTATAAAGATGGTAAACTAAAATTCCCTGAGCGATTATTTCAAATATGATAAATAATAAAAGCACCACTCTTCTAAAGAGTTTATAAACTTGAATATCAAATTTCACTCCAAGCAATATAGAGTGAATCACCAAGAAAATTGCTGATAAAATTCCAAATGTTTTAAATCTATAATTAAAATTTGATGAATTAAGATTATTTATAAGCTGATTATTATTTTTCCAATAAATATATAAAAATATAGCTGTTACAAACATTGCAGGTTTAAATATTAAATATTGGGGGAATGTCCTAGCAGCTCTACTTATTGATAAACTGCCATCAATATAAGGAATTGAAAAAGCAGATCTACCAATTTGGTCAACTGTAAAAATAGTATTTTCAAGGAATTCAGGATTTTGTGAAATTATTAAGCAGAAGTTTATTGCAAACAATGGAATAAAAAAAATCCATAAACTCAACTTTCGAATTTGAGCTATTTCTTTCATAGTTACAAATATGATTATTTTCTCTTATTTCTTTTTCTAGCTCTTCTTTTTTTAGAGCCGATTTTCCTACGTCCTCTGTGTTTTTTGGGATAACCCATATTTTTGCCTCCTTTTGTATATTTTGTTGTATAAAACTTATGTAAGTTCCAATTATACTTATTTTATGAAAAAGTCTATAAGCACATTTTTAAAACATCCAACTAAAGATAGTGCTAATAGATCTGCAAATCCTCCAGTAACTCGAGCATCTACCATACTTTTTAACTCTATGCAGGAACTTTTAAAGCATGAAAAAAAGATCAAGGCTAATAAGAAAATTAGCTATTACAGCTATGGAAGATATGGAAGTTCTACAACTATAGAATTAGAAAATATACTTAAAGAACTAGAACAAGCCTACCATGTTTTTCTAACAGGAACTGGTTTTGGTGGAGTTGCACTAGCCATCATGAGCTTATGTAGACCAGGAGATGAAATTGTAGTTTCTGACAATGTCTATGGGCCCACCAAAGAAATAGCGGCAGATCTTATTAAAGAATTTAATATAAATGCAAAATTTTATGATCCAGATAAGTTTGAAGATTTAAAAGATAAAATTACAAAAAAAACTAAAATGATAATAGTAGAAAATCCAGGAAGCAATACCTTTGAATTTCAAGATCTCTCAAAAATTATAAAACTAGCTAAAAGAAAAAATATTTTAACTTTTCTAGATAATACTTGGGGAACACCGTTGTATTTAAAGCCTCTTAAACTTGGATTTGATTTATCTTTCACCTCTGCAACAAAATATTTCTCTGGTCACTCAGATGCAATGGGTGGATCATTAGCTGTAAATAAAAAAGTTTTTAAAAAAGTAATGTTTTTTTATAAATTATCAGGTTACAGAATGTCTGCTGATGAAGCATATTTAATTATTAGAGGTTTAAGAACTTTAGATGTTAGACTTAATAAGCACTACGAAAATACAAAAGTAGTTATTAATTTTTTAAAGAGACAAAAAAAAATAAAAGAAATACTTTATCCACACAAGCCTTCCTCTAAAAGTTATAAGCTATGGAAGAAATATTATTCTGGTGCCAATGGTTTGTTTTCAATTGTTGTTAAAAGTAAAAAAAGATCTTCTGTGTTAAAATTTGTAAACTCTCTAGAATTATTTGGAATTGGATATAGTTGGGGTGGCTTTGAGAGTCTTGTGCTTTTACAAGATTTAAGAACCAACACAAAATATACTCAAACAAGACGATATTTTAGATTTGCTAAAGACGAATACATTATAAGATTGCATATAGGTCTTGAAGATCCTAAAGATTTAGTTGCAGATTTAAAGAAGTCTTTAAGATATATTAAATAATGTCAGAAAAATTTATTTCAAATAAATTAACAGTTATTGTTTTAGCCTCAGCTTGTACTGTAATTCTTATTTCAATGGGATTAAGACAAACATTTGGTTTATTTTTTCAAGCTTTTGAAGATGGGCTGGGTGTTACTAGAACTGAATTTGGTTTAGCGATTGGAATACAAATGATTTTTTGGGGATTCTTTGCTCCAATATTTGGATTATTAGCTGATAAGTTTGGAGGAAACAAAGCTGTTTTTATAGGCTTTATAATTTTTGGACTGGGAATCTACATGATTTACTCAGGTCCAAATACAGGAATTTTTTTTCAGATTGGTCTAGGTGTTCTTATCGGCACAGCTTTAGGTGCTACTGCATTAGCAGTACCTGTTTCTGAAGTTGGAAAACATTTCACAGATAAAAATAGAACGCTTGCTACTGGTATAGTGACAGCTGCTGCCTCAGTAGGATATTTTCTAGCTCCTTTATTTACAAAATATAGCTTAGGAGAAGTAGGTTGGCAGGAAACCTTTGGATATTTTATGTACTTTGTATTTTTTGGAGCTATAGCTTCTTTGTTTCTTCTTCCTTCAAATAAAAATTCACCTAACATTAGCAGAATAAAAGAACAAACGTTTTTAGAATCAATGAAAGAAGCATTTTCTCATAAAGGTTATGTGTTATTACTTAGTGGCTTTTTTGTTTGCGGTTTTCAAATAACTTTAGTTGGAACACACATCCCAGGTTATATGCAAGATAGAGGGATGGATGGTTGGCCCGCAACTATTATTTTAGCTTTAATTGGTTTATTTAATATAGTGGGGACTCTAGGCATGGGTTATCTTGGAACTAAATATAGAAAAAAGATTTTGTTAAGCTTACTTTATGCGTCTAGAGCAGTAATCATATCCATTTTCATATTTTCTCCTCCATCGTTAGGAATGTCGATTTTCTTCGGGGTTACCTTTGGTATGGTTTGGCTTTCAACAGTTCCTCCAACCAACGGAATTGTTGCTCAGATTTTTGGAACAAAATATTTAAGTACACTTTTTGGCATTGTATTTTTGAGCCATCAAGTCGGTTCTTTTTTAGGAGCTTTTTTAGGAGGTTATTTTTACGATTTATATGGATCTTATGATTATGCATGGTATTTAGCTATTGCTTTATCAGCTTTCGCTGCATTAGTTCATCTTCCAATAGATGAAAGACCAATTGTAAGAGCAGCAACAACCCCTTAATTAATCACAGCACAATTTAAAGTTGCAGAATGAGTCTGAAGATGAATCAAAAGTGAATCAAAAGGTGAACATTTGACTTAACCTTTATAGTGGCTGTGGATAATTTTGTTTTTTTTTGTTTTAACAAAACAAGTTATTTTAATATTGTCCAACAATATTAACAAAGGAGCAAAAATGTTTTCAAAAGAATTAGGCGATAAGTTAGATCAATATCATTTATTAAAACATCCATTTTACAAAGTTTATTGGAATGAAGGCAAACTAACGAGAGACATCATTAAAGACTACGCTGAACAGTATTATCAACATGTAAAAGCTTTTCCAAGATACATAAGCGCAACGCATTCTATATGTGAGGATATTGAAAAAAGAAAAATTCTTTTAGAAAATTTACAAGACGAAGAGAATAAAGATGGAGATCATCCTAAGTTATGGAAAAATTTTGCAAAAGCTATGGGTGCAGATGAAAATAGCATTGAAGATGTAAAACCTGAAACTTTTACTAAAGAAATGATATCTAATTTTTTTACTCAAGCAAGATCATCCTATGCTGAAGGACTAGCTTCTTTATACACTTATGAGAGACAAATTCCGGAAATCGCAGAGACAAAAATTCAAGGACTTAAAAAATTTTATGGAGTGAGCTCAAAAGAAGGACTTGAGTTTTTTGAGGCTCATAAATCTGCAGATGTGGTTCATAGAGCTGAGTGTGAGAAGCTCTTAGACGGATTGACTAAAGAAGAACAAGAAAAAGCAGAAAAAGCTTCTTTGCTGACTGCAAAATTTCTTTGGAACTTTTTAAGCGGAATGACATCTAAGCACAAACTTGACCAAGTTGCAGCTTAAAGTTATTTTATAGTAGCAAATCATGAAGAACGATAATCACGTTTGGGATAATAAACTCCCAACCGCACAAATGCTTGGTCGTTGGCAACCCTGGCATGCAGGTCATCAAAAGCTTTTTGAAGAAATACTAAAAAAAACGGGCCAAGTTAATATAATGGTAAGAGATGTAAAAGGTGTTGATGATAACCCTTTTGATTTTGAAACTATTAAAAAGAATATATTAGAGGCTTTAAAAGATTATAAAAATAGAATTCAAATTACTTTAGTTCCAAACATTACTAACATTTGTTATGGGAGAGGCGTGGGTTATAAAATAGAAGAAATAGTTCTTGATGAAAAAACACAGCAAATATCTGCAACCAAGATAAGAGAACAGATGAGAAAAGACGGAAAACTCAAATAGATGCGAGTTGTTCTCACTTGACCTGCTATTAAGCGAAATATATAAAATACCATTCGAGAAGGGATAATTACATTAATGATTTATAACAATCCATTTTTAGGATTATCAGGTTTTGTATCACCCATTGCTATGCAAGTATTTGTTATTGCTATGGTAGCTTTGGTTGTTATAGGAACTTTGTTAGACATAATTCATAAAAAAAATGTAAAGTACTTTTTTAATAACGCAAAGAAAGCAAAAAAAAATGCAAAAATTAAACTTACAACAAGTCAAAAAACTTCTGTAATATTAAGAACAGTTGCCTCTGATATTGCTACAACATCAGAATTAGGAAGAGGCAAAAGAAGAGTTGCTCACCTTTTAGGGATGTATGGAACAATTTTATTTTGGATAGGATCTGTAGTAATGATTTTTTGTTATTCAAACCCATCATCAGAAACACCATCCTTTTGGCCAATTATTTGGCATGTAGGAGCATTAATGACAGTTATAGGCGGAGGCTGGTTTTGGTTTTTTTTAAGAGTAGACGTTTATTCTGAAGCTCAACCCTGGTACAGAATTATCAAAGCTGATTTGTTTGTCCTAGCGCTTGTCGCATCATCTTTAACAGGTTTAATTTGGTCATATCTTGAATTTTTAAACTTAAATGATAGATGGGATGATAAAGTATTTTTAGTATTATTTATAATTTCAAATTTAGTCTTATTTGGTGGAGTGTATTGGTCAAAATTTGCTCATATGTTTTATAAACCAGGTGCTGCTATTCAAAAAAATTTAGCTGAAGCAGATGGTTCTAGAGACAATTTGCCACCTCCAGCAGATGCTCCAGAGCAGTTTGGTTTAGGTATAAAAAGAGAAGAACCAAAGCATTATTAAAAAAATTATGATAAAAAATTTAAGGGAAAAAAAATAAAATATGTCAACTTTTGTATATATGACACGATGTGATGGATGTGGACATTGTGTAGATATTTGTCCATCTGACATCATGCATATTGATGAAACTATTCGAAGAGCAAAAAATATAGAACCTAATTTTTGCTGGGAATGTTATTCTTGTGTAAAGGCTTGTCCTAATCACGCTATTGATGTCCGAGGTTATGCAGATTTTGCTCCTATGGGACATAGTGTAAGAGTTAGAAGAGAAGAAGAAAAAGGAACAATATCTTGGAAAATCAAATTTAGAAATGGCACTGAAAAAGATTTTGTTTCTCCAATAACTACAAAACCTTGGGGAAAGTTTATTCCAAAACTTTCAGAAGGTGACACGCCTAACCAAGGAGAAATTAAGTCTCAAATCTTATATAGAGAACCTGAAAATTTAAATACAAAAAAAGAACTTCCTACAGTCAGCAAAGATTCTTTTAAAAAGGGAGTTTATTATTAATGGGTAAAATAAAAACTCATATAGTAGAAAGTGATATTCTTATTGTTGGCGGAGGTATGGCAGGAACTGGTGCTACTTTTGAAGCTAGACACTGGGGTAGAAATTTAAAAATAGTTTGTGTTGAAAAGGCTAATATAGATCGAAGCGGCGCAGTAGCCCAAGGACTTTATGCAATCAATTGTTATATGGGAATGCAATGGGACGAAAACCAACCTGAAGATCATGTGCGTTATGCTAGAAATGATTTAATGGGAATGGTGAGAGAAGATTTAGGGTATGACATGGCTCGGCATGTTGACTCCACAGTACATATGTTTGACGAGTGGGGTTTACCGATGATGAAGAACGAAAAAACTGGAAGATATTTAAGAGAAGGTAAATGGCAAATAATGATTCATGGCGAGAGTTATAAGCCTATAGTTGCAGAAGCTGCCAGAAAATCCGCTGACAAGATTTATAATCGAATAATGATAACTCATTTGCTAATGGATAATGAAAAAGAAAATAGAATTGGTGGTGCAGTAGGATTTAATATGAGAACAGGAGATTACTACGTTTTTAAAGCCAAGACAGTAATAGTGGCGGCTGGAGGCGCTTCACATATTTTTAAACCTAGAGCAGTTGGTGAAGGAATGGGAAGAACTTGGTATGCACCTTGGAGCAATGGTTCTGCCTATGCACTTCCTATAGCAGTTGGTGCAAAAATGACTCAAATGGAAAACAGAATAGTTTTATGTAGGTTTAAAGATGGTTATGGTCCAGTTGGAGCTTATTTTTTACATCTAAAAACTTACACTCAAAATGCTAACGGTGAAAATTATGAGAAGAAATGGTACGACCATACAAAGAAAATGGTTGGTGAATATATAGATCATCATCCTACTCCAACTTGTTTGCGTAATCATGCATTTATACAAGAAGTAATGGCAGGAGGCGGACCGATTCATATGGTTACAAAAGAAGCTTTTCAAGATCCACATTTAGAAACTGTAGGTTGGGAAAATTTTTTAGGCATGACAGTAGGTCAAGCTGTGGTTTGGGCCTCACAAAATATAGATCCAAAATATACAAATCCAGAATTAACTACATCTGAACCATATGTAATGGGTTCTCATGCAACTTGTTCAGGAGCTTGGGTAAGCGGTCCAGAAGATCTTTCTCCACCAGAATATTTTTGGGGCTACAATAGAATGTTAACTGTTGAAGGTCTTTTTGGCGCAGGCGATACTGTAGGTGGAAGTGCTCATAAATTTTCATCAGGCTCATTCACAGAAGGACGTTTAGCTGCCAAAGCTGCCGTTAAATATATTGAAGATAAAAAAGCTGAAGGTATTAAAGTAAATCCAAAGCAGTATGAAGACCTTAAAGAAATAATCTATAAACCTTTGGAAAATTACACAGTTGGTAGAAATGAAATAACGGGTGGAACAGTTTCACCAAGTTATATTTTACCTATACAAGGCCTACAAAGACTTCAAAGAATAATGGATGAGTATGTTGGCGGAATAGCTACAAACTATATGACTAATGAAAATATGCTTAATAAAGGTCTAGAATTATTAAAATGGTTAGAAGAAGATCTAGAAAATGTTGCTGCTGAAGATTATCATCAATTAATGAGAGCATGGGAATTAAAACATAGAGCACTTACTTCTCAATGTGTTACAGAACATACTAAATTTAGAACAGAAACAAGATGGCCAGGATATTATTACAGAGGAGACCATCTAAAACTTGATGATGAAAACTGGCACTGTTTAACAGTTTCAAGAAGAGATCCTAAAACAGGCGAATTTACAATGGAAAAAGTTCCTGTTTACCATATCGTTGATGATAAAAAGGATAAGAAAGCTTCATAAACTTCAATGAAGTTTCTTGAAAAATCCGATAAAGAAATTCAAAAAATAGCTCAACCTATTTGGGACAATCTAGTAAAAACATCTAATATTAAAGATTACGGTGGTTTTACAAAAGATTTTTCATCACAAATGTTATATGGAGCGAACGAAGTAGAGCTAGGAAAACAATGGGCTAATAATAAACTATTAACCAGTTTGTCAGAAAGACAAGAATTTTTAGGATGCATTAGACGAGCTCAATTCATTACAGTTCTTTACAAACAGACTAGCAATACGATCCAAGGAGAATTTCTTGGTCGATTAGTACTTGGTGTTGAAGACGGACAAGTCAAAGTCTTTGGAGCAACCATCTATTAGGTGCGTCAAGTTGTCAAAATATAATTTTTTGAAAAATTATATTCCTATGTTACACCAAATTAATGTTCGCTATTAATTTAAATCAAAAATTTAAAACAAAACTATCTAATTTCTTCAATATAAAATTATTTCTTCAAATCGGCTTATCTGCATTCTGGGCAGTGATTCTTACAGGCACTTTTATTAAGTTTTTTTAATTAAATCTTTTCATAAAAACCAAACTTTTAAGGCTTATCTATTCATTGACATAGTTATATTTGAGGCATACTTAGGAGTATGCTTGAAATTTATCTGCCAATAGCGCAAGTAAACGTAGATATTTTCTTACTTCTTTTTTTAAGTCTTTCAGTAGGAGTATTATCCGGGCTATTTGGAGTTGGAGGAGGTTTCTTGATGACTCCTTTTCTTATATTTATGGGAATCCCTCCTGTTTATGCAGTGCCAAATGAAGTAAACAACATTTTAGCTACCTCGGTATCTGGATCCCTTACTCATTGGTATAAAAATACCTTAGATTATAAAATGGGATTATTAATTGTATGCGGTGGTATTGCAGGAACAATTCTGGGAATTACTACGTTTACCTATTTCTCAGAAATTGGAAAAATAAGCTTAATAATATCTTTACTATATATGTATTTGTTAGCGATCGTTGGAACTTTGATGATCATTGAAGGTGTTAAAGAAGTAGATCAAGCCAGAAAAAAGATAATTATAAAGAAAAAATTACATGAACATAATTGGTTTCAAGGACTTCCATTTAGAACTCGATTTCCTAAATCTAAACTCTATGAAAGTGCATTAACTCCAATTTTACTAGGATTAATAGTTGGATTTGTTGCTGCGATGATGGGTATTGGAGGAGCGTTTCTTATGGTTCCAGCTATGATTTATATAGTTGGCATGCCAGTTAAATTAATACCTGGAACATCTTTGTTTGTAACAATTTTTATTAGTGCAATTGTAACTATACTTCATGCATTTAATTATGGTTCAATCGATTTAACTCTTGTAGTTCCGTTAATACTTGGTTCAATTTTAGGTGTTCAGTTAGGACAAAAATTGGGCCAATACTTAGATAGCTCCCATTTAAAAACGTTGTTCGCTTTATTGCTTTGTACAGTAGCGATTGCCATTGCCTACGATTCATTTTTTAGGGACAAAACCAATGAAACTATTAATAATCAAGCAGTAAATACTGATTTAAATTTCTTTTCAGAATTTACTTTAAATTTTTCTAACGAGTCTCCTTTATTATATGGAGCATTTGCTATACTTTTAGCAATAGCTTTAGGTGCCTTAGCAGCTTGGATGAGAAAATTCATGAGTCCAGTAATAAAAAGATTATTAAGTGATTTTAAAAACAAAGATCAAACAAAAAAAGAAGAAGTAAAATTTCCTGAAAAATAATTCTTTAAGCACTTCTATATAGCTTAGTCATCACAAACTCTCTATGACCTAAAGCTTCCGCGCAGGTAAGTCTACCATTAGCTACTCTTAACATTGTCTTAATCAATTCATCACCTGCTTGTGATAAATTCATTTCTCTTGATAAGATTTTTGATACATCGCAATCTACGTGTTCTTTCATTAATTTTGCAGTTAGAGGGTTGGCAGTAAGTTTAACTACTGGCTCAATTGGGTTTCCAATAATATTACCTTGACCAGTTGGAAATAAATGAATATTGAATCCTCCAGCAGCTTGTAAAGTTACACATTCTGCTGCAGCCGATGACGTATCCATAAAGTATAAACCTTTACCTTTTTTAGGTTCTTCTGCTGGTTCTAAGACATCAATAAATTTCAAGTTTCCAATTTTTTGAAAATTTCCAAAAGCTTTTTCTTCTATTGTAGTCAAACCTCCAGCAATATTTCCAGCTGTTGGTTGACTTTCAGAAAGATCATCAGTTGCTTCTTTCAAAATAAAATCATTATAAGCATTCCATGTTTTCATAAACTTATCTTTTGCTTCTGGAGTTGCACCTCTAGCAGCACAAACTGTTTCGGCACCAGTTAATTCAGAAGTTTCTCCAAAACATAAATGAACTCCAGATGGTTCAAGTTTTTCCATTAAATTACCTACAGTGGGATTTGATGCTAATCCAGATGTAGTATCAGATTCTCCACATTTGACTGATATCCATAAATCACTTAGCGGACATTCTTCTCTTTGTTTTTCAGAAGCCCATTGAGAAAATTCTTGAGCTTTTTTTGACGCCTTCATTATTGTTCCAATATCTCCAGTTCTTTCGATATGAAACCCTTCAACTGGTTTTCCCGTTTTGGCTATTTCGTCTACAATTCTTTTTGTCCATTTAGGCTCTATTCCAATAACTATTACAGCTGCAACGTTTGGATTTTTTCCTGTTCCTATCATTGTTCTGAAATGTAACTCAAGATCTGCTCCAAATTGTAATCTTCCATATGAGTGTGGTAGTGCGATAGTACCTTTAATATTATTTGCAACTGCCTCTGCGCAGGCATTAGAAATATCATCTACAGGAAGAATAATTACGTGATTTCTAGTTCCAGCTCTTCCATTTTCTCTTTTATAACCTAAAAAACTTTTTGGAATTTCCATTCAATTACCATTTCTTTGTTTTTACATTATGAACATGAACATGTTCGCCTTTTTTAATTGACTTAACTACTTTACCTATATCGTGACCATATTTTAGTATTGTGTCACCTTCTTTGAGATCCTTTAAAGCAATTTTATGACCTAAGGGAACTGCGTTTGTAGAATTAATATTAATTGTTTTATCATTTTCCATAATCCAAGCGTTGCATTCTTGGCCTTTTTTTGTTGTTTCTATAACGACAACACCAACGTTGTCTTTTTCATCGTGTATTATGAGGTCAGGCTGTGACATAAAATATTTAATGGATATAGACTAAATTTTGATATATTTAAAGTAAGTTTTAAATTTTTTTTAAGGATTTCTATGGCAAAAATGACAACTGAAGAAGCTTTTGTAAAAGTTTTACAAATGCATGGTATCGAACATGCTTTTGGAATAATCGGGTCAGCTTTCATGCCTATCTCGGACATTTTTCCTGACGCAGGAATCACTTTTTGGGATGTCGCCCACGAAACAAATGGAGGATTAATTGCAGACGGCTATACTAGAGCGACAGGAAAAATATCTATGGTTATTGCCCAAAATGGTCCAGGGATTACCGGTTTAGTTACACCAATCAAAACTGCTTATTGGAATCACACTCCATTACTTTTAGTAACCCCTCAAGCAGCAAATAAAACAATGGGACAAGGTGGTTTTCAAGAAGTAGAACAAATGAATTTATTTAAAGATATGGTTTGTTATCAAGAAGAGGTAAGAGATCCATCCAGAATGGCTGAAGTATTAAATCGAGTTATAGAAAAAGCAATTAGAGGTTCAGCTCCAGCGCAAATTAATGTACCAAGAGATTATTGGACTCAAGTGATTGATATAGATTTACCTCCTATTGTTAGATTAGAAAGGCAAGCAGGAGGAGCAGAGGCTATCAATCAAGCAGCAAAATTATTGTCTGATGCAAAATTCCCAGTTATTTTATCTGGAGCTGGGGTAGTTATTGGGGGAGCAATAGATGATTGTGTTAAATTAGCTGAGAAATTAGACTCACCTGTATGTTCAGGCTATCAACATAATGATAGTTTTCCAGGAAGTCATCCTTTAGCAGTCGGACCTTTAGGATACAATGGTTCTAAAGCTGGTATGGAATTAATAGCAAAAGCAGATGTGGTTTTAGCTCTTGGAACTAGATTAAATCCTTTCTCTACTTTACCTGGATATGGAATTGATTATTGGCCTAAGAATGCAAAAATAATTCAAGTTGATATTAACTCTGATAGAATTGGCTTAACAAAAAAAGTAACAGTTGGTATTTGTGGAGATGCTAAACTAGTAGCCCAACAATTATTAAACAAACTCTCTCCTAAGGCAGGAGATTCCGATAGAAAAAAAAGAAAAGAATTGATCCATCAAACTAAATCTGCATGGTTACAAAAATTATCAAGTTTAGACCACGAAGACGACGATCCAGGCACAGTATGGAATAAAGAAGCAAGAGAAAGAGACAAAGACAGAATGTCACCAAGGCAAGCTTGGAGAGCTATACAAGCAGGAATGCCTAATGATGTGATTATATCAAGTGATATTGGAAATAATTGTGCAATAGGTAATGCGTATCCAACTTTTGAAAAAGGAAGAAAATATCTTGCACCAGGTTTATTTGGCCCTTGTGGTTATGGATTTCCATCTATACTTGGAGCAAAAATTGGTTGCCCAGATACTCCTGTTATAGGTTTTGCAGGTGATGGAGCTTTTGGAATTAGCATGAATGAAATGAGCTCATGTGCTCGAAAAGAATGGCCAGCTATCTCAATGGTAATTTTTAGGAATTATCAATGGGGAGCAGAAAAAAGAAATTCTATATTATGGTTTGATGATAATTTCGTTGGAACAGAATTAGATCCAGAATTAAGTTATTCAAAAGTGGCTAACGCGTGTGGTTTAAAAGGTGTAACAGTAAAAACAATGGAAGAAACTACAAAAGCAATAAAACAATCTTGTGAAGATCAAAAAAAAGGAATTACAACTTTTATTGAAGTAATTTTAAATCAAGAATTAGGAGAACCTTTTAGACGAGATGCAATGAAAAAACCAGTTAGAGTAGCTGGTATAAAAAAAACTGATATGAAGTCTCAAAAAGGGTTAAACTAGTTTAAATCCAAAACAGTCGCAGGATCCAATCTTACTCCAAACCAATTCAGTCTAACATCTAAATGCGGTCCCGTTGATCTTCCAGTAGATCCCACAGTGCCTATAATTTCTCCTTGTTTAACTTTTTGTCCTTTTTTTACATGAATATCTTTTAGGTGCATGTACAAAGTAGAAATTCCATGTCCGTGATCGAATATTAAAGTACCACCTGTATAAAATAAATCAGGTTCAACCATAGTTGCTGTTCCATCCAACATAGCTTTAATTTTAGTCCCTTCTTTTGCAGCAAAGTCTATTCCATAATGAGGCCATTTTGGTTTTCCATTTAATATTCTTTGACTCCCATAAACGCCAGTAACTATTGCTTTATCAAGTGGATTAATGAATTTTTTGGTAAAAAAAGTTAAGTCACTTTCTATTTCTCTAGCCTCTACAATTATTTTATTTTCTCTTTTTATTCTTTCATATACTTCTTTAGGAGGAGTGACTTTTTTTTCTGGAAGACCATCTATTCTTTGTATCTTGTATTTTCTTTTAAAGATTTTTTTTACAATTACATCTAATTTTTGATCTTTTATTATTCGAATAGTGATATCATTTTTTCTATCTCTTCCTATGCCAAATACAAAATAACCGTCTTTAGTGACCAAAACATCTTTATTATCTATCTTAACTTTTGCTCCAGGACTTGTTTTTCCTAAAATAAAAGATCCTTGATTGAATTTTCCTGTAAATTCTACTGCATATAAATTTTTACTTGAAAAAATTATTAGTAAAAATAAAACTAAGATTTTATTGAGCTGTCCAACCACCATCAACCACCAAAGATGTTCCAGTAATCATAGAAGAACTATCTGCTGCCAAAAATGCAACTGCAGTAGCAACATCACTAACCTCAGCAACTCTTCCTAAAGGTATGTTTCTTATCATTTCTTTTTTAAACTTTGTGTTTTTAAAAAAACTTTTAACCATAGGGGTTAATACAAAAGTAGGACAAACAGTATTTACTCTAATGTTATCTTTTGCTAAATCAATCGCCATTCCTCTAGTTAATCCCTCTAAACCAAACTTAGTCATATTATAAACACTTCTAATAGGACCTCCAACTTTCCCCATTTGAGAGGACATATTAATTATTGATCCACCTATTTTTTTTCTATTTTTTGCAATTAACATTTTTTTGGTACATATTTGAGCAATATTGAAACAAGCTTTTAAATTTAAATTAACTAAATAATCCATATTTTCTTTTTTAACTTTTGTAAAATGTTCAGGGCGATTACTACCTGCATTGTTTACCAATATGTCTAATCTTTTTAAACCATTAACTATTGTATTGAATTTAGATATATGAGTAACGTCACATACAAATGATTGACTAGATCCTTTAGTTTTTTTGATTATTTTACTTACCTTATCCAAATCACTTTTTGTACGACTTACAATTATTACTTTTGCTCCTGCTTGAGCCAAAGCTATAGCACATGCTTTTCCAATACCTTTTCCAGCTCCTGTTACTAGCGCTACTTTATTTTTTAAATTTATTTGTTTAAGCATAAAATAATATTTTTATATCAGTATAAATTAAATCTATCGCCACTAATAATATAGCTAATAAACCAACCCAAGCAATCCACTTATATTCTTTAATCCATTTTGAAATTAAATTAGCTGCTACAGCCATCAAAATAATTGATAAAACTAATCCAAAAATTAATAAATGATAATGGTGCCCAGCAGCTCCTGCTACTCCCAAAACATTGTCTAGGCTCATAGTAAAGTCAGCTAATAATATAGTCCAGATAGCTTTTATTAAGTTCGATTTTTCCACTTTAATATCTTTATCATTAGTTTCTTTGTCTCTAATAACATCTGTATAAAGTTTATAAATTACGTAAAGTAAAAGTATCCCTCCGATTAATCTTAATCCAGTAATTTGCAAAAGGTAGGCCGTAAGTAAAGTAAGAATAATTCTTAAAATTACAGCACCTCCAATACCCCAAAAGATAACTTTTTTTCTTTGAGCAGGTGGAAATTTTGATGCAACCATTCCAATTATGATTGCATTATCTCCTGCTAAAACTAGATCTATAAAAACTATTTGAGAAAATATAATTACTTGTTCTGACATATTTATTGACTCAATATCATGTCTGCTGCCTTTTCAGCAATCATAATAGTAGGTGCATTTGTATTGCCTGAAGTGATATTAGGCATGATTGATGCATCTACGACCCTTAAATTTTCTATTCCTCTAACTTTTAGTTTTTCATCAACAACTGAGTCGTCTCCACTTCCCATCTTACATGTTCCAACAGGATGAAAGATTGTCTGCGTATGTTCGCTACCTGCCTGAACTAATTCTTCATTGTCAGTAATGTGTATTCCTGGTCTATATTCTTCTGGTTCATATTTTTTGAATGCCTCTGTTTCTAGCATTATCTTTCTTACAATTTTTAAACTTTTTGCAGCAACATCTCGGTCATCCTGAGTAGATAAATAATTCATTTTAATCTTAGGATTATCTCTACTATCATTGCTGGTAATATTTATTTCACCTCTGCTAGTTGGTCTAATATTTGCAATTGTAGGAGTGATACCATCAAAGTCATGCATTTTAGTAGCACCTAAAATATCTGTACTAATCGGTTGAACATGAAACTGTAAATTGGGAGTAGCTCGAGATGGGTCGCTTTTAAGAAAACCACAAACTTGGCTAGCACCCATTGTCATCGGTCCGCTTTGATTAAATATATATTCTAAACCTATTAGTAAATTTCCGAATAAACTATTTATTTTACCGTTTAAAGACTTTAAATTTTTTACTTTGTACACTGGTCTAAACATTAAATGATCTTGCAAGTTCTTTCCTACGCCTCTTAGTTCTTGAATAATTGATATTCCATGATTTTTTAATTTTTGCGAGTCTCCTAAACCAGATACTTGAAGAATGTGAGGTGACCCAATAGATCCTGCAGAAAGTAATATTTCTTTATTCGCTTTTATAGTTTTTAATTTTTCATTGTTATAAAAACTTACGCTTGTAGCTTTTTTTCCTTCAAAGTTTATCTTTTGAACATGGGCATTAACTATTATCTTTAAATTAGATCTTTTTTTTATTGGATTCAGGTATCCTTTGGCAGCACTACATCGTAATTTTAATAATCTTTGACGAGTTGTAGTGAATTGAAAGTAGCCTACTCCAAAGTTATCACCTCTATTAAAATCATTTGTTCTAGGAATACCAAATTCTTCAGCTGCATTTTGAAACTCTTCTAACATTTTTAAATTAATCTTTTTATTAGTAACAGCTATTGGTCCTTCATCATTATGAAATTCATTTTTTCCTAATTCATTATTTTCTGATTTTAAAAAGTATGGGAGAACATCTTCCCAACCCCAACCTGTATTTCCTTGTTGTCTCCAGTTATCATAATCATTGCTTTGACCTCTAATCCAAAGAAGACCGTTAATAGAAGAACTACCTCCTAAAGTTTTACCTCTAGGATAGCGAATGGATCTATTATTCATTGTTTCATCTTTTTCTGTATGGAAACACCAATCTACTTTTGGGTTGTGCATCGTTTTATAATAACCTACTGGAATATGTATCCATGGATAAGTATCTTTACCTCCAGCTTCTAATAAAAGAACTTTATTCTTTTGGTTAGCAGTCAATCGATTGGCAAGCACACATCCTGCTGAACCTGCTCCAATTATTATGTAATCAAATTCTTCCATAGATAAATTATACTTATAGGAGGAAAATTCTTGATTGCCAATGCGTGAAATTCAACCTAGGGTTTTAATACTATTATTTGACTCTGAAATTTGAAAGAGGTTTAATTCCGCAATTAATAATAATCAAACGGGGGAATAATGAAAAAATTATTAACTGTTGTTTTAAGTTTGGCAGTATTTGTTGGTTTTTCAATGACTACTGCAAACGCTAAAACATTAAAATGTCAGACCGTTCTTAACACTAAAGCTGATGAAGTGAAGATGTTAAAGGACTTTACTGATACTGTAACAGAGTTAACTGATGGTTCATTAAAATTTGAAATTTTACCAGCAGGTGCTGTTGTAGGAGTTAAAGAAACTTTAGATGCAGTCGACAAAGGATTGATTGACTGCGGATTTGCTTGGACACACTATTGGTCAGGCGATCACCCAGCTGCCATGTTATTTGGTTCGCCAGTAGCAGGTGGTGGAGTTGGTATAGATAATTTAGCATTCCTATCATGGTTTCAGTACGGTGGTGGAAAACAATTATATGACCAATTATGGAAAGAAATGGGAAGAGACATAAAAGGATTTATGCTTCAACCTGTAGGTCCAGAAGCTTTAGGTTGGTTTCCAAAACCAATTAAGAATATGGCTGACTTTAGAAAATATAAGTTCAGAACACCTCCAGGAATTCCTGGTCAAACATATAAAGATATCGGTATTGCATCTGTAGCTATGGGTGGTGGAGATATTCTACCAGCTTTACAAGCAGGTACTATCGATGCAGCAGAATGGTGTTGTCCGAAACCAGATTTAACTTTTGGTTTCCAAAAAGTTTTAAAACACTATTACCTACAAGGTTTACACCAAGTAGTAGTAAATGCTGACTTTTATATTACTGGAAAAACTTATAAAAAAATGACTGCTCATGAGAAAAAATCTCTTGAAGTAGCTGCAAACGCTTCATTAATTAAATCTTTAAGCTATAGAATCTATGAAAATGGAAAAGCTTTAAGAGAATTAACTACTAAGCATGGAGTAATTTTAGAGGACACTCCTACAGACTACTTTAAAGAATATATGGCGGCAGCTAAGAAAACATTGAATAAAAACGCAGCAGAAAATAAATTTTTTGCAAAAGTTTACGACTCAATGAAAGACTTTGCTGATATTGCTGTTCCATTCTGGAGTGGTGCTCAAATGTCTAATGCTAAGCTAGGAATGGCTCACGCAGCGACATTAAAATAGTCATTAAGTAAAGATTATAATAAAGCGGATCATTTAATTGATCCGCTTTATTTTTTTAAAATAAAAAGGAGCCAATGCCTTTAAGAACAAAATTAGATAAATCAGATGAAATGATCGCTGAAAGACGCGGTGGTTCAGACAAGATGCCTGATGATATGCCACTATGGATGGCGAACACTATTACATCGATAGATAAATTTAGTAAGAGAGTGGGTAGCGTCGTTTGTTGGATTTTAATGCCTTTAATTTTCGCCATGACTTATGAAGTCATAATGAGAAAATTATTTTTAGCACCTACAATTTGGGCTTACGATATTAGTAGATTTTTATATGGAGCATTATTTATGTTAGGAGCGGGTTATGCTCTTTCTAAAGGTGTTCACATCAGAGCAGACTTTTTATACCGAAATTTTAAAACTAAAAATCAAGGACTTGTAGATTTTTGGTTATATATTTTATTTTATTTTCCAGGCTTACTAGTCTTTCTTTACATGACAATTGGTTATGTAGGTGAGTCAATACAAAGAGGAGAAAGAGGGATGGACACAACATGGATGCCATATATGTGGCCAATAAAAACATGTTTACTTGTTGGAATTATATTTCTTCTAATCCAAGGTATTTCAGAATTATTAAAAAGTTATTGGGCAGCAAAAAAAGGTGAATGGCCAGGAGAGAGTAAATGATTGCTGAATTGATAGATCCAGCAGTTCTTGGTTTTATTCTTGTAGGAGTAATGCTTTTCGCAATATTTGTTGGATTTCCTATTTCGTTTACATTGATATTTTTAGGCTTCGTGTTTGGTTATTTAGGATTTGGAAAACTCGTCTTTTACTTAATGACCTTACAGTTTTCTATGGTCATGACTGAACAAACTCTCGCTGCCGTCCCGCTCTTTGTCTTTATGGGAATAATGATGGAACAAGCTGGTCTTATGGAAAGACTGTTTTCGGCATTTCAGTTAATGTTAGCTAGAGTAAGAGGATCATTATATTACGCTGTTTTATTTGTTTCGGTAATATTTGCAGCAGCAACAGGGATTGTAGGAGCGTCAGTAACAATTTTAGGAATTATGGCGGCTAAATCAATGAATAGATCAGGTTATGATGTAAGGTTAGCTGCAGGAACAATTACTGCTGGAGGAACTTTAGGTATTTTGATTCCACCAAGCATCATGCTTGTAGTTATGGGGCCAATAATGGAAATTCCTGTAATTGATTTATTTGCTGCAGCTATATTTCCTGGAATATTATTAGCTACATTGTACGCAGCCTACACAACAGTCAGATGTATGTTGAATCCAAAACTTGGACCTCCTTTACCTGCAGAAATGAGAGCAACAAGCATGACAAAAGTTTGGATTGAATTCTTTTTAGGACTAGTCCCACCAGCTGCTTTAGTTTTCGCGGCACTTGGAAGTATTTTATTTGGTTTTGCTACACCTACAGAAGCAGCAGGATGCGGAGCTATGGGTGCTCTGCTTTTATCTCTTGCGTATAAAAAATTAACATTACCAAAGTTACAAGAAGCATTGGTTAAAACTTTAGAAATAACTGCTTTGATAATGGTTTTAGTAGCAGCGTCTAATTTTTTTGGAGCAGTTTTTGCAAGATTAGGTACACCTACATTACTTACTGAATTTTTATTAGGTTTAGAAATGAATAAGTATCTTATTTTAGCAATGATTATGGTCATGATATTCTTGCTAGGATGGCCTTTAGAGTGGGTGCCAATAGTAATGATTATTATTCCAATAATTTTACCTTTAGTTGAGGCACTTGGGTTCAATTTAACCTGGTTTGCTATACTAGTTGCCGTCAACCTCCAAACCGCCTGGCTATCTCCACCAGTTGCACTTTCAGCCTATTTTTTAAAAGGTGTTGTACCTGAATGGGATTTAAAAGATATTTATTTCGGAATGATGCAATTTATGGTCTTGCAAATTATTGGATTAGTATTAATAGTATTATTTCCACAAATTGCTTTGTGGTTACCAACATTACTTTATGGCAGTTAAATATATAAAAAAAGCAGTTAAAACTCCGGAGACGGATGATCATAAAACACAGGCAGCTGTTCAAAGTATCCTTAACGATATTGCTAAAAGAAAAGAAGAAGCACTAAAAGATCTCAATAAGAAGTTCGATAAGTATGAAGGTGAAGTTATTGTTTCCAAAGAAAAAATTGAAGAAGCCATAAAAAAAGTTGACCAGAAGACTAAAGATGATGTGAAATTTGCTCACGATAGAATTAAAAAGTTTGCAGAACACCAATTGAAAAGCATGAATAATGATTTTGAGGTTGAATTATCCAAAGGATTATTTGCAGGCCAAAGGCTAATCCCAGTTGATACAGCTGGATGTTATATCCCTGGAGGAAGATATGCGCATATTTCTTCTGCCGTAATGGCTATTACACCTGCTAAAGTTGCTGGTGTTAAAACTGTTATATGTGCTAGTCCTCCAAAAGATAAAGACGGAGCAAATCCTGGAATAATTTTTGCAGCTAACCATTGTGGCGCTGATGTAATAATGAATTTAGGTGGAGTAGCAGCTATAGGATCTATGACTCATGGTTGCTTTAACAATCCTCCAGTTGATTTTTTAGTTGGAGCAGGTAATCAATACGTAGCTGAAGCTAAAAGAATTGTTTACGGAAAAGTTGGTATCGATCAATTTGCTGGCCCAACAGAAATAGCAATCATCGCCGATAAATCTGCGGACAAAGAAATTGTGGCTGTAGATCTTGTTGGCCAATTGGAACATGGTTACAATTCTCCTGGTTGGTTATTTACAACGGATAAAGCTTTAGCTGATTTCACAATGAAAAGAGTGCCCGAATTAATAAATGAACTACCAGAATTAGCAAAAGTTAATGCTACAGCTGCTTGGAAAGATTACGGTGAAGTAATTTTATGCGATAATAATGAAGAAATGGCAGAGGTAAGTGATAAGTATGCATCTGAACATTTGGAAGTTCATGCTGAAAACTTAGATTGGTGGTTAAAAAGATTAAGAAACTATGGATCTTTGTTTTTAGGAGAAGAAACAACAGTTGCTTATGGCGACAAATGTTCTGGTACAAATCATATTTTACCAACCAAAGGTGGCGGAAGATATACAGGCGGCCTATTTGTAGGAAAATTTATAAAAACCCTTACTTTCCAAAGAATGACAAAGGAAGCTACAGAAGTGGTTGGAGCAACAGCAGCACGATTGGGAAGAGCCGAAGGAATGGAAGCCCACGCTAGAACTGCTGATGTAAGACTTAGAAAATACGGCTTTTCGAATTAATGCATGCATTAGTTTATACTGGTACTAATAAAATAGATTTTAGAGAAGAAAAAGACCCAACTCCCAAACCAGGTGAATCATTAATTAAAGTCAAAGCTTCCGGAATTTGTGGTTCTGATATGCATGCCTACCATGGCAATGATGAAAGAAGAATACCTCCTTTAATATTAGGCCATGAAGTGAGCGGAACTAGTCTAGACGGTAAATACAAAAATAAAGATGTTGTTATAAATCCTTTAATAAGTTGTGAGAAATGTGACTTTTGTAAAAATGAGAGAGAGCATCTATGTCCAGAAAGGACAATGATAGGTATGAGTACACCAGTAAAAAGAGAAGGTGGTTTGGCGGAATTAGTATCAGTACCAGAAAAAAATATTTTTGAGGTTCCAAAAAAATTAAGCATCAAAGAAGCTGCTTTAGCCGAACCCGCTGCAGTAGCATTACATGCAGTTTTATTAGCAGAACAAAATTTAAAAAAAACTTTATCTGAGTGTAAGATATTAATTCAAGGAGCTGGCGCAATAGGTTTATTATGTGGATTAGTTTTAAATAGAGAAAAAAAGGCTACAAATATAATAATGTCTGATCCAAATAAAAAAAGATTAGACGAATGTGCTAAATATCTAAAAGCAAATTTTGTATCTCCAAATGACAAATCAATTAAAGAAAATAACTTTGACTTAATTTTAGAGTCTGTTGGTTTAGAGGTTACTCGTCATCAGGCGATCAAGTCTATCAGACCTGGCGGCACAATTGTCCATATAGGTTTAACACAACCTTCTGGGACTTTTAATTTTAAGAAACTAACAATTCAAGAAATTACTTTAGTCGGAACTTATTGTTATACGAATAAAGATTTTCAAAAGACACTAGAAATTCTAACAGAAAAGAAGTTAGGTGATTTAGGTTGGATAGAATATAGAGATCTAAAAAAGGGTTCAGAAGCTTTCAATGAGATACATAACGGTACTTGTGTAGCCCCAAAAATAATTCTTATACCTTAATTATCAATCCATTCTTTATAAATATTTTGATTATCAACAATGTGTTTAGGCAAAAGGTTTAAATCATATTTCTTTAATTTATAGTTACTCATCCATTTACTAGTTGAACTTTGATCTGCAAAGTGATCATAAAACATTTCTTTATTTTTTATTTTTTCTCTTATTTTTTCTACAGTTAAACCACTAAGTCTGAATTCATCATGATGACCGAAATTCATAAATTTTTCATACATTTCTTCTGCAGTTTTTAAATTAGTAAAATGCCATCCACCATCTTCTATTATATCTAGGTTAATTTGTTTTGTTTCTGAAAAAAGAGTATCTAATCTCCAAAAAGGATACTTTTTTAACTTTATATTTCTAAGCCAAGACAATGACTTTAATTTTTTCTTTTTACATGCTTTAGTTCCAAACCAAAACATTTTGTCGTAAAGTAAATTAAATTTAAAATAAAAAAATAGTTGTTTAAATAAAATTATATTTTTTTTACTTTTATTAAATTGATTTGAATTTAAGTTTGGAATTTCATCATTATCGCTTAACATTATTAAATCTTCATCTGAAAAATCTTTAATAGTTTTTAAACTTTCATCGTAAGAAAGAGCAATTCTTTTTAAGCTATTAGATCTTTGTAATGATGGATCATTGTTTTCAGCAACAATCCCATCTGGTTCTCTGTCTATCACAACATGAATAATCCTATTTTTAAATTTAGGATAATTATTTATATCAAAATTTAATTTTTTCTTTTTACCACTATGAGAATAAGTGGATTCAGTAACTATAAATTTGTCTACCTTATCTTTTAAGATATTTAGTCTTACCTCATACATCATGTGTTCAGAGTAGAATGAGGTACAATCAACAATTTTCATATCATGCTAACCTGTGGTTGTAGACATTATGCATACCTGCAATCTACTTTTAACACAATTAAAATTATTCATAATTTGCGAGAATATTACAATTATGAAAAAGTATTTTTTAATTATTACAGTTTTTTTATATTTTGGTTCAGCTATTGCTGGCGGACATTTAAGTGATAAAGACAAAAAAGCTACTTTAGAATGCACTGGACTTTATTATGCCAACAGCATGATACCTCAAGGTACTTTAGAACTAGAAAAGATCGTTTATTCTATTTCTGCTAAGAAATTTTTAACATCATATTTAATTAAAGAGGGTGTCAAAGAAGATTTTATTAATGCAGAACTTAACAAATCTATCGACGAACTTTACGGAAAACCATATGATGAAAAAAAAACCAGTAATTGTGATAAATATATTTATAAACTAATACCTGAAGCTAAAGTGGAAATCGATAAACTGGTAAAATCTGGAATTTATTAAACTAACAGGAGTAAAACATGATAGTAAAAATAGAAAGTCCAATTGCAACTTTTGCAAAGTGGAAAGCGATGGTTCAAAGCAATTCAGAAAAGATTAAAAAATACGGTATGACATTTCTTTATGCTGGAACAGAAAAAGACAATGACTCAAAAATCACTACCATTATTAGATTTGATACAATGGATGGTCTTAAAGCTTTTAAGGCTGATGAGGAACTTCATAAAGAAAGAGCAGCAGCTGGAGTAGTTTTAGAGAAATCCGTTACAACTTTAATGAGTGAAGATCTGTTAGAACAATATAAAGGATAACTAAAAGGATAAATATGATAGATAAATTTGGAAACGCATTTTATTTAATAATTTACTTAGCTCATTTCATTATAGTTGGAAGTTACGCGTACCAACTAGTGTTTGATACTAAAAAATTTCTTAAAGGTAGAGGAGTAGATAAGACAGCTACTTTAATCACTAGATTCGCTGGTTCATTTATGGTTGCAATAGTTTTAATGGCGATCTATGTAGCCTTTGTAAGACCGGGTGGTTTAGATGCTACTTGGGCGTTCTTTAATTTAGTTTTTATAATTAATGTTTCAATATTAGCTGTAAATTTTTATACGTTGAAAATTGATAAGACGGGTTTAACTAAAAAAACAAGAAACGATGGGATATACGCGCCACTTGTTCTTGTAATTATTAGTGCAGTTCTTTGTTACGGTTTAGCAGATAAAATCTACGTTTAAAAAAGGAGGAGTTATGCCAAAGTTTATGAATATTGTTAGGTGTAAAGTTAAATCCTCTAAAAGAGACGAGTATCTAAAAATAATTGATGAGATGCCAAAGTTCGATGGGCAAATTTCAGCAAAGTATGTTGAAACAAAACCAAATGAATTTTTTATGATTGGCGAATGGAATTCTGAAGATGACATTGCTAAAGCAAGACCAAAAATGATTGAATTTTTGGACAAAGCCAGGCATACTTTAGAAGAATTGTCCTCAGAGTTAGGAGTTACTGATCCTCACTCTGGAACAGTTATAGTTGAAAAATAAGAAAGGGGGAGTAATGGCAAAATTTATAACTCTAGGAAAGTATACTGCTAAAGGTCTTGGAGGATTTGTAAGCAATCCATCTACAGACAGAAAAGCAGCAACTTCTGCACTAGCTGCATCTGTTGGTGCTAAGGTTACTAGATATGCTGGCTTGAGAGGCAAGTATGATTTTATGGCAGAAATAGAGGGTACTTTTGAACAAGCCGCCGCAGCCTCAATGGTTGCAACATCTAGTGGTGCAGTATCCGATTTTACTATTTTAGAAGATGTAGATCTTAACGAAATAGCTAAGACTGCTCAAAAGATGGCTTCTACGTACAAAGAACCAGGAAAATAATTATCTTCTATAGTTGATACAAATTAAGGTGTCGGTGAATTTTATTTGATTTTTAAAGTCAGATTTAACTTCTTCGACACCTCTTTTTATTTCTTTTCTAGAAAAATTTAATAAACAAGAGATATATTTATTTTTTATCATTTTTATATATTTTGATTTCGATATAGACACTTTAAAATTAAAATGACTAACTTGGTATTTGTTGAATTTTTTCTTTATTCTTTTTATTAAATTTTCATCTTTCTTTAGACTTTCAATTAATTTAGTTTTCATTTTTTTAAAACTTGGTATTTTATTATTTTTAGTTTTAAGTAAAAAAATTAATATTTGTCCTTTTTGATTAAGTCTTTTTTTAGCAAGATTTAATAATGTATCTATTCTATTTTTGGAAAAAAAATGAATAGTTTGCTTAATTAAGATCAAATCAAATAATTGATCTGTTTTTTTTAAATATTTTATCGCATCAATTTTTTTGAAAATGATATTCTTTTTTGTATTTTTACTTTTTATTATGTCTATACCTATAGGTTTGTTTTGAAATTTATACTTTTTTTGAAGAAAACTAATGATATTTGCTCTTCCACAACCAATATCAAGAACTTTAATATTATTATTTAATCTTACTTTTGATTTTATGAATTTGTGAAAACTAAAGATATATTTTTTAGACGAAATCCAAGTTTTATTGTCCCAATTTTTCAGAACCATCATTAAAGCGCTACTACGGCTGCAGCTATAGAGGCTAATCTAGCCTCAACATCATCTGCTCTACTAGTAATCACTACAGGTACCTTTCCTCCTACAACTACACCAGCTGCACAAGCACCCATAAAAAAAATCATCATTTTTACTAAACCGTTACCCGACTCTACATTAGGAACAAGCAATATATCGGTTTTTCCAGCTACATTATTGCTTATTCCTTTTATTTGTGCAGCTTTTTCAGAAACTGAATTATCAAAAGCCATTGGACCAAAAACATCAGCATCAATACCTTCTTCTTTCGCTCTTTTAGTTAATTCTTTAGCGTCAATTGAACTTGGCATGCTATCTAAAACTTCTTCTGTAGCTGACAACACAGATACTTTTGGCTTTGATATACCAATACGTTTTGCAAAATCAATTGAATTTTTAAGTATGTGCATTTTAGTTTCTAATTTAGGTAAAACATTTAATGCTCCATCAGTAATTATGAATGGTTTATCATTTTTTTCTAAAGTCATATGCCATATGTGGCTTAATCTTTTTTTACCTATCAAATTTAAATCTCTTTTTAAAACCGCTTTCATCAATACATCGGTGTGGATATGTCCTTTAACAATAATTTTTACCTTTTCCTCGCTGGCTAATTTAGCAGCTATTGGAGCAGTGTTATTTTCAATTGCTTCATGAATTACTTCGTATTTGGAGATGTCCCAATTAATCTCTTTAGCAATTTTATTTATTATTGTTTTATCTCCCACAAGTACTGGAATTATTAAATTTACCTCTACAGCTTGTTTTGCAGACTCAAGAGCAACTTTTTTTCCAGCATTTACTATTACTGCTTTCACAGGCCCCTTCTTTTTAGCAATTTCTAATAGATTGTTCGGACAGATAATTTTTTTTTTAGACAGCATTTAAATTACTCATTTCATTTAAAATCTTTTGTGGAATAGATATATCTTTTTTTGAATTCTTTTTATACAGGTTATTTTTTCTTTCACCAGGATAAAGAATTGAACTAAATCCTTTAGCCTTAGGAAGTTTCTTTACTAAATTAATATTTTTATTTATTTCTTTAATAAATCTTTTGCCAATGAATATTTTTGGGTTTATAGTAATGAATAAATGTCCTACATTTTGAGGGCCACTAAAATCATCGAAGGGATCTTTAGTTTTTCCTCCATGGCTGCTTCCTGTTATTACTCCACTTAAAATATCAACCATCCATGCTAAGCCAGAGCCTTTAAATCCAGCAATAGGTAATTGAGTACCTTCCAAAGCTTTTTTGGGATCAGTTGTAATTTTCCCAAATTTATCCAAAGCTACTCCAAAAGGAATTTTTTCTCCAAATTTATTAGCTCGTCTTATTTTTCCTCGATTTATTATAGAAGTAGATGTATCTAAAATAAATGGCACTTTACCTGTAGGAACACCAAAACAAATAGGGTTTGTTCCAAATAAAGATTTTTTTGCTCCATATGGAGCTAATGCAGGTGGTGCGTTTGTAAAGCAAAGTACGATTAAATTTTTTTTTACTGCTTGTTCAGCATAAAAACTTGAAAGTCCAAAATGTCCACTTCTTTTTATCCCAACAAGACCTATTCCTGTTTTTTTTGCATTTTTTATAGCTTGAGAGATTCCAATATCAGCTGACACAAAACCTATACTATTATCTGCATCGATATGAGAAACTGATGAATTAATTTTTCTAATTTTAATTTTAGGCTTCGGGTTAATTAAATTTTTTTTAATTCTATCACAATACATTTTCAATCTTGTTAGACCATGAGATTTAGCTGCTAAAAGTTCTGCTTTGATTAGGTAATCTGCACATATCGCTGAATGTTTTTTTGAAAGCCTATGTTTTTTGAAAATTTGAATTAATTTTGAACGTAAAACACTTTTTTTCACTTAATTATCTTTTTTCCTTTATTTTCCCAGTAATTGGTTCTTTGCTTAGGGTTTTCTACTAGATCTTTACAAACAAGTCCGTATTTTTTGGTAAGAGAAGCAAAATCATTATTAGCTAGTTTAACAAATTCATTCACTTTGTCTTTTGTCATTTGGGCCATTACCTCGGGATTCAAGCCCATTATTTCACCTAGGTCATAATTATATTTTAAAGAAACATCTGCACTTTTTTCTAAGCCCTCAATGATCTGCGTATCTTTATTTGCTTTCTTAAAACTTTCTGCTGCTACTTTGTAAAAGCTATAACAATTTACATAGTCTCTTTGAATATTTTCCATTACATATCTTGCAATTTTTTGTTCCTTAGCTACGTCAGAAGCATATAGAAAGATTGGAAATGAAGAAATAATTAATATTAAAAAGACAAATTTTATTAGTAAATTAAAATTTTTCATAAAATTAAATTTAGTCGATCCATTCAGAAAATTGATTAATATTTTTAGACATATAATCAGGTAAACTATTTAAGTCTAGTCTTTTTAATTTGCCAAAGTTAGCCTGTTTTATACCCTTGCTATCAGCAGAATAGTCATAAATAATCTTTTTATCTCGAATACTATTTTGTATATCTTGGACACCCATTCCGCTTTCTTCGTACTCTAAATGATGTAAAAAATTTCTCATTTTAAAATCTATTTGTTGAGCACTTTTAATATTTGTAAAGTGCCAGCCTCCGTTTTCAATAAATCCAATGTCAGAGTATTTTTTATTTGAAAATAAAGAATCTAATCTAAAAATAGAATATTTTTTTGACTTAACATTTCTTAACCACTGAGGACTTATTAAATTTTTTTTCTTACAAATTTTACTTCCTATCCATGTAAAGTTCGGATAATAGAGATTAAATTTATAATAAAAAATTTTTTGTTTAAAAACAGTTATTTTATTTTTATATTTAAATTCTTTAAGGTTAGGTATTTCATCAAGATCATTAATTAATATTAGATCATCATCAGAAAATTCTTTTAAATTATCCGACACATGATTTCGCTGAAAGTTTTCTCTGATTACTGCATTATCCAAAATTTTAGAATTTTTTGTCTCTAAATCATCGGATGAATTTATAATTCTTATATTTTTAGGTTCTTTATCTAAAACAATATAGATAATTTTATCTTCAAATTTTTTGAAATTTTTAATATCAAAATTTAATTTTTTCTTTAAACCTTTATGTGTAAATGTTGCCTCACAAATGATAAATTTAGAAACATAATCATTTAAAGTATTAAGACGAATGTCTAACAGCATGTCCTCATCAAAATATTGTAAACAATCTATAATTTTCATTTATATTTTTTTATAGATGCTTCTGCCAAGATTAGGTTAGGGTCCATAAATACTTTTGATAACTTTGCTTTTTTAAATGATTTATATGCAAAAATAGCTATAGGCAACTCTGTGCAACCTAAAATGATTTTTTTACACTTCATTTTGAGTAAATAGTTAACAGCAGGTTTTATAGCCTTTTCAGCCTCTTTAGTTTTTCCCATTTTTATTAATTTAATTGATCTATTTACACTATGAATTTGGAATTTTTTTATCGGTGAAACTAAATCATATTTTTTAATAAAAAACTTATTATAAATTCCAGTTTTTATAGTTGCTTCAGTGGCCAATAGACCTATTTTCGATCCTTGTTTACAATTTTTCAAAGTATTTTCATAAACAATTTTTGGCATATTTAATATAGGTATCTTAATTCTTTTCCTTAAATCGTCATACCAGTAATGTGCAGTATTACATGGGATAGATATAAACTTACATTTACTTTTCTGTAAAAATTTACAACCAATAATTAGAGATTTTAAAACGTTTGAATACTTTTTTAAATTTTTTTTCCTATCAGGTATATTAGACTTGTTATATAATAAAAAAATAGGATAATTCTGATCAGACTTACCTCTGTTTAATTTGGCAAGCTTATTACAGAAATCTAATCCAGCTTGTGTGCCCATACCACCAAGTATTCCAATCATAAAAATAATTAATTTAGTTAACCTTTGCCACGCCAAGGAATGGTCTTGTCAATTATCTTTCTTATTGTGATATCAAAGATTAATCCAAGCATTCCCATAATAAATATTGTTATCCAGATTACTTCATATTGAAAGTATTTTTTAGCGACATTTTCGACAAAACCTACACCAGTCGTACCTGCTAAAAATTCTGCAGCTACTAAAGTTCCCCAACACATTCCAGTAGCTACCCTTATTCCTGTTAAAATTTCTGGAAGAGAGTTTGGAAAAATTACATGTCTTAGAATTTGCCATTTAGAGGCACCAAGAGAATGAGCAGCATGAATTTTCGAAAGTTGAGTTCCTGATGCTCCTGCTCTAGCTGAAATAATCATGATAGACAAGGAAACCATAAATAATAAAAATACTTTACCAAGATTATCTATACCTAATACAGATATCACTAGAGGCGCCCAAGCTAAAGGAGGTACGGGTCTATATAATTCAATTAGTGGATCGAAGAATCCTTTAGCAAATCTATTTAGACCCATAAACAATCCCAAAGGCACACCAACTATTATTCCAGCAACTAATCCTAGAAAAACTCTTAAAAAAGAATCCCAAATATGACCAGTTGGAATCGGTATTTTAAATAATTCAAAATCTCCAGTTACAAAACTTAAAACTTTGCTTTTAAAGTTAGGTTTGATTTCCCCTTTTTCATTATGAACAGGATATTTTCCAGGCAAAGCATCAGCAATCCAATCTGGAAGAAGAAAACCAATTATTTTACTTACATCCATCATTTCATACCAAATTAATGGGATTTGTTTAAATCCTACATTCGGGTTTAGCATTAAAGCAAATTTGTTAACTGTGTCAGAAGGTTTTGGAAGCCACCTACCAGATCCTTGTTCTGAACAATTAGGCCCGCTAGAAATAATTGTCCCAGATGGAAATAAAAGTATATCGACCCATCTCAAACCACCTTGTTCTTTTTTTTGAACTTTATCGAAGTTGACTATAGATGCTTGCATATCTTTTAATGTACTAGGTGGAAATATACTTGCGTATTCTATTCTTCTTGCAATTTTAAGTATATCTTTTGCAAAAGATGAAGATATTTCATCAGAAGAACTTAATCTAGATCTGTAATCTTTAATTTCATTTTTTAAATTTTCAAGTACAGTCGTATATTGTTCATTATGATTTCTAAGTTCAAAAAATTCATCGCTGATTAAATTTAATTCTACTGCAGCTGCTTGAAACTTTAATCCTCTTTTTGTTTTTGGAATAGAGGGAATCTCAATAGTATTTTCTATTGAAGTACTTGACGCACTCCAAGAGCCTTCTTCTTTTGAAGCTTTTAATCTTTTAATCTTATCTTCTGGACTTTCATTTGGATAATCAATACTTCCAAAATCTTCGGCTAATATATTAATCTTTTCTGTTATTACCCTAATTTGCTCTTTTGTTTGATCATTTAAAAGTTTTTCGTTAGTTAGTAAAGGTATAGTGCTTTTTGTTTGTGCAACAAAATTTAATAATCTTTCTTTATCTTGGTTATTTACTTTATCAGATTTGTTAATCTCTAAAATTGTATTATCTAAATTTTCAGTCTCAGTTTCAATAACAGATGTGCTTTTAAGTTGTCGTTCATGGATTGGAAAAAGATATTTAAGTGATAACAAGGACTCATTTACTTTTCCGACTTGACAAAGTTCATTTGCAGATTTTGGAAAGAATGATTTAGCTATATCCCATGAATAATATAGCCAAACTAGCAGCAAAAAACTGCTACCCACAATCACCCAGTGCACTCCACCTTTTGATCTTTCCGGATTTCCAAAAACAGCGTCTACTTTTTCTGTTTTTATTAACCTTCTTCCATATAAAATAGATCCCACGATAGCGAAGAAAAATAAAAATGTCAGAAATCCTGTAATCATTTAAATTTCTTTACCCATAATTTCTTCTTCCATATTCCAAATCATTGAAAGTATTTCTTCTCTTTTAGATACAAATTCGCTGTTATTTTTGATTTTCCGTAAATCTTCTTTAAGTCCCATGGCTGCAAAAGGTAATTGATACTCTTTATGGATCCTTCCAGGTCTAGGAGCCATTACATAAACTTTTTCTCCAAGCAACAATGCCTCTTCAACCGAGTGAGTTATAAGTATTATTGTTTTACCAGTTTCTTTCCAAATTTTAAGAACCAAAGACTGCATTTTTTCTCTAGTTAAAGCGTCAAGTGCACCTAAAGGTTCATCCATTAATATTAAATCAGGATCATTTATTAAACATCTCGCAAGCGCAACTCTTTGCTGCATGCCTCCAGATAATTGATATGTAGGTGTATTTCCAAAACCTTGTAATCCAACTATATCTAACCATTCCTCTACTTTTTTTTGAGTTTCAATCGGGTCTTTATCTTTCATTCTTAATCCAAAATTTACATTCTCAGCAACAGTTAGCCATTCAAATAAAGCTCCTTGCTGAAACACCATTCCTCTATCAACTCCAGGACCATTAATTTCTTTATCTCCAAGAATAATTGTTCCAGAGGTGGGTCGAATAAATCCAGCTGTAATATTTAACAAAGTTGTCTTTCCACAACCTGAAGGACCTAACACTGTAAGCAGTTGTCCTTTTTTGATTTTAAAGTTTAAATCTTTTAGAGCGTGTACCGTTTCTCCTTTGGGAGTTTTAAAAATCATATTTAGATTTTTTGAAATTAGATCGCTCATAAAATAACTATATTTTATCCCTAATTAAAAAAATAGGCACCAATTAAGATAATTGGCGCCTATAATTTTATTATCAAGAACTACGGTAAAAACTTAGTAGTTACTGTACCTCTTGGAGTATCAAATCCTTTCAAAAATTTAGAAAGATTTCCACTCTTCATAGATTTTTTAGTCTCTTTTGGTGTTAAGAATTTAAAACCACTTAATGTATCATTCATGTCAGCAACTTTCATTTCTGACTCTTTTGACATAGCTTTTAAATCACTTTTACCAGCTCTAAATCTAGCATTAGCTTCGTGTGTTAACTCTACAAAAGATTTAACCATACCTGGGTTTTCTTTCATAAATTTATTTGTAACAGAAACGATATCTATACCCATGATACCACCTGCACGAGCTTCATCTACAGTCAAAAGTCTAGATCCTACAGATGTAGCTGATTTAATAGAGTTACCTCCAAATAAACAAGCCATTACAACATCGCCACTAACTAAAGCAGCTGCACCTTCCTCAGGATCCATTGCAATAATGTTCATTTTTTTTCTGTCAGCTCCAACAATCTTCATACTTTCTGTAAATACATATTCAGCCATAGTTCCTAGTGGAACTGCAACTTTTTTACCTTCAAGTTCAGATGCATTAGCTTTAGTGATACCAGATTTTTTAGAAGTAACACATGTTGTTCCTCCCATACCGTATTCCATAGCAACATCTACTAAACTTATAGGCGCTTTAGCTTTAACAGCATTAATGTAAGGCATTAAACCCTGTGAGTAAGAGATGTCTATATCTCCTGCTAACATAGCGTCTGTCATAGCAACACCATTAGTAAAATTAGTCCATTTAACTGGTACACCAAGTGCTTTAGCGTATGCCTTTTTATTCATGTCCTCAAGATTTGGAGATGGCCACTCCAGAAAGTACGCTACTCTTACTTCTTTAGCTGCTGCATTAGCAACAGAAGCATTTAGAGTAAACGCAAATAAAATCCCAAGAACTGTGCTTATTATTTTTTTCATAGTTCTCCCATATGGTTTGTTAATTAATAAGATTTAAAATGAATTTTAATGATAAGTAAACACCTAGAAACTTTAAATTGGGTCTTGCTTTAAATACAACTTGAAATTGTATACAATAATTCTTGATTTAATTTAGCAATTGTCTACTACTTTAAAGAATGAGCTCATCTAATAGAACTAATATTCCTAATTCTTTAAACGAGCACTGGATGCCGTTTACTGACAACAAGAGTTTTAAAAAAAATCCTAGATTAATTACTGATGCAAAAGGTGTTTACCTTACCAATCATGAAGGCAAAAAAATGATTGATGCAAGTTCTGGTTTATTTTGTAACCCTTTAGGACATGGGAGAAGAGAAATTACTGAGGCTGTATCAAAACAGTTGGAAAAATTGGACTATTGTCAGCCTTTCAACCAGGGTTATGGAGGATCCTTTGAACTAGCAACAAGAATTGCGAAAAAAACTCCAGAGGGAATAAATAGAATATTTTACACAATTTGTGGTTCTACTGCAGTAGAAACAGCAATCAAAATAGCTATTGCTTATCATCGCTCAAAAGGAGACTCAAAAAGATTTAGATTTGTAGGAAGAGAGAGGGGCTATCATGGAATGAATATTGGTGCCACTACAGTAGGCGGAATGATTAATAACGTAAAAACTTTTGCAAGCGTTTTAATGCCAGGTGTTCAACACATGAGACACACCCATTTACCAGAACATAAATTTGTTAAAGGCCAACCTGAAACTGGAGTAGAAATGGCTGAAGATTTAGAAAGAATAGCAATGAATTTTGGTGGAGAGAATATTGCTGCTTGTATAGTTGAGCCTATCGCTGGATCAACAGGAACTTTAGTTCCACCAAAAGGATATCTAAAAAGATTGAGAGAAATTTGTGATAAACATGGAATATTATTGATTTTTGATGAAGTCATTACTGGTTGGGGAAGAACTGGTTCTGCATTTGCTGCTCAAGAATGGAATGTTACTCCAGATATTATGACTATGGCTAAAGCTACTACTAATGGCGTTGTACCAATGGGCGTTGTAGCGGTTAAAGAAGAAATATATGATTCAGTATTAGACGCATCATCTGCACCTGAAGGAACGCCAGAATTATTTCATGGTTATACATATTCAGGTATCCCTGTTGCTGTTGCAGCCGCTTTAGCTGTGCAAGACATATTTGAAAAAGAGGATATTTTTAAAAGAGCTAAAGAAATGTCTCCCTATTTTCAAGAAGGACTTCATTCGCTTAAAGATTTAAAAGAGATAGTAAGTATTAGAGGTTATGGAATGATGGGAGGAGTTGAAATGAAAATGGTAGAAAAGCCGGGAAAAGCAGGATTTCAGACATTTAAACATTGTTATGATGCTGGTGTAAATTTTAAGAATACTGGAGACACTTTAATTATTGCTCCTCAGTTTATTTGTGAAAAAAAACATATTGATGAAATAATTGATAAATTAAGAACAGGTATTTCAAACTATACTAAATCATAAAAATGATAATTGGGGTTCCAAAAGAGATCAAGCTTCAAGAGCATAGAATTGGTCTAACTCCTGAAAGTGTTAAAACATTGACTGATAAAGGTCATGAGGTTTTAATTCAGCATGATGGTGGTTTTGAAGCAGGTTTTAATGACAAAGACTATAGAAATGCTGGTGCAAAAATAGTTGAAAAACCAGAAGAAATTTTTAAAAAATCTGAAATAATAGTTAAAGTAAAAGAACCACTAGAAAAAGAAGTAAAAATGATCAGAGAAAACCAAATTATTTATACTTATTTACATTTAGCCGCTGCAAAAGAACTTACAGAGGGTTTAATTAAGTCTAAATCAATTTGTATAGCCTATGAAACCGTTACAGATGATGACGGTCGACTTCCCTTGCTTGCACCAATGAGTGCAGTAGCTGGAAGAATGTCAATTCAAGCTGGAGCTCATTCTCTTGAGAAGAATCAAAAAGGAAGAGGTTTATTACTAGGTGGAGCCCCCGGTGTTGAGCCAGCAAACATTGTTATTTTAGGAGGAGGAGTTGTTGGAGAAAATGCTGCTATCATAGCTACTGGTATGAGAGGAAAAGTTTATGTAGTAGATAAGTCTAAAGCAAGGTTGAAAGAGTTACATGAAATGTTTGGTGATAAAATTATACCAACTGAAAGTGAAAAAGCTGATCTTAAAAAGTTAGTTTCTGATTGCGATCTTTTAGTAGGAGGTGTTTTAATTCCTGGCGCAGAAGCTCCAAAATTAGTTACCAGAGAAATGGTAAAAAATATGAAAAGGGGATCAGTTGTTGTAGATGTTGCAATTGATCAAGGAGGCTGTGTTGAAACAAGCAAACCCACTACCCATGCAAACCCAACTTATTTAGTTAATGATGTAGTTCATTATTGTGTAGCTAATATGCCAGGCGGTGTACCAAGAACCTCTACTATGGCTTTAAACAAAGCAACCTTGCCAATGTTAATTAAATTAGCTGATCAAGGTTATAAAAAAACTTTACAAGAAAATAAAAATTATTTGGCTGGTTTAAACGTTTATAAAGGTAAAATTACATTTAAAGGAGTAGCAGACGCTTTCAATTTAAATTACACCCCAGCCGAGAAAGCCTTGTTGGAATAAAGAAACAACCCTTATTTTAAGCTTTTTATAAATATTAGACCCAATCTGTACTCAATCAACGTATTAAAAAAACTGTTAATATGTTGGAATATCAATAATTATGAGTTCAGAGGTTAAATTTAAAGAGCATAGCGTTCCAATGGAAAATCTTGAAAAAAGAAAAGTTAATGTAACAAATTTAGTAAGCAGGCTAAATCAAGAAAAAAAGAAAGAGAGAAATAGCAATATAGCTCTTTCAGTTGCTGCTGTTTCAGCAGTCACAGTATTTGGAATCATACTTAGTTTATAAAATTTCATTTTAATTATTACATCATAGGTTTTTAATCCAGCACCACTAACTATCTAAAGATGGTTGTATAAATTGATTAATTTAAGTATTTTGAGTCTCAAAGTATGAATATTGCTTTTTATATTGATGAGATGAATTTTAGAGGTATTGCAAATTCGATTTATCAATATTCATATTACAATGAAAAAATATTAAAAAATAAATCTATAATCTTCTACAATAAAAAAAACAAATCTAATAAAAAAGAAGTAATATTAAAATTTAAAAAAAGGTTTCAGGTTATAGGAGTTAATTATTTTAAAGATATAGATAATTTCCATAAAAAATTTAAAATTAATTTTATATACACTCAAAAAGGAGGGGAAAGAGATAATTGGAAGTCCGAAAAAATCAAAACATTAATTCATTCTGTTTATCCCCAGAAACTAAAAGAAATGCATGGATATAAGTATGCTTTTATTTCTGAATGGTTAAGTAAAAAGTTTTCAAATAAAAAAATCCCTTTCGTTCCATATATTGTTCAGATCAACAATTCAAAAGAAAATTTAAAAAAAAAATTAAAAATTAAAAAAAACCAAATAGTTTTTGGATATCATGGAGGTGAAAGTAGTTTTAATCTTGAATTTGCACATCAAGCCTTAATTGATGTTGTTAAAAAAAGAAAAGATATAGTTTTTTTGTTTTTAAATATTAATAAATTTTGTTCACATCCAAGAATAATATTTTTAAAAGGATCATCTGATGAAGTTTATAAAAAAAAGTTTCTTAACACTTGTCATGCAATGATATACGGAAGAAGTTTAGGAGAATCTTTCGGTTTATCCTGCGCTGAGTTTTCAGTTCAAGGAAAAGAAATTATTTCATACAAATTTAATAGACATAAGTCTCATCTGTATAATTCATCAAAAAATAATTTTAAAGAGTATTCCACTAGAGCAGATCTTTTCAATTTGCTAGATAATTTTGATAAAAAAAAATCAACTAGATTAAATAAAAATAATAAATACTTAGACTATTCTCCTAAAAAAGTAATGAAAGTATTTAATAAAGTTTTTTTAAAAAAAACTCCTGATATACAATTATCTTTATTTGACTATTTAGTAAATTTTATGAGTCTTATTGAGATGCATTTTCAATATATAAAACATAAAATTTATAATCACTATTATCGTTTTTTTGAGTCAAAGTTTATTTACTATAAAGATTGAAAATTTCAAAAAAAACAAATACAAAGTCTTTTAGAGGCGAGGTAGCTCAGTTGGTTAGAGCACAGGACTCATAAGCCTGGGGTCGGCGGTTCGAATCCGCCCCTCGCTACCAAAAAATATTTTAAATCTTTTTTAAAATTTTTTTTAATGAAAAGCAGACTTTATTTATCTCTTTTTTTTTAAGCTCAGGATATAAAGGTAAACAAAAAATACCTCTCGATTTTTTTTCAGAGTTTTTTAAATTTTTTTTATTTTTAATAATTTTTGAATATGCTTTCATCTTGTGTATAGGGTATGGGTAAATTGTTCTAGTATGAATTTTAAGTTTATCTAAATTTCTTTTAATAATATTTGCTTTAGGATGGTATACAGTAAACAAGTGGTAAACATGATTATTATTCATATTTTCTAAAGGCAATTTCAGGTTAGTTGAAGATAACTTAGAAATATAATCTTTAGCTATTTGTTTTCTTCTTCGAATAAAATCGTCAATTTTTTTTAATTTAAAATTTAAGATGGAAGATTGAATTTCATCTAATCTTGAATTAAGCCCATTTTCATTTGCATAATACTTATTTTTGAATTTAGTTTTTTCTACTGTTTCAATTCCATAAAACCTTATTCTTTTAATTTTTTTAAATGAGTTAAAATCATTTGTTAATATAAATCCTCCATCACTATATCCTCCTAAAATTTTAGTAGGATAAAATGAAAAGCAACCAAATTTTCCAAATGTGCCTGAAAACTTGTTTTTAAATTTAGCACCTTGTGATTGTGCACAATCTTCAATGATGACAATCTTATTTTTTTTAGCAATCTTTTGTATCGAATCCATATCACACATCTGACCATAAAGGTGGACAGGTATGATAGCTTTAGTTTTTTTTGTGATAGCTTTCTTTATTTTTGTTACATCGATTAAATAATCTTCTCTAATATCTACAAGCTTTGGTTTGCCCCCAGCATTAATTATAGCTGATATAGTTGGAATTGCTGTATTCGCAGCAGTTATCACCTCATCACCAGGTTTAAGATTAAGAGTTTTAAGTGAAATTAATAATGCGTCTGTTCCGCTTCCTACAGCAATACCATATTTAGCTTTATATTTTTTAATAAAATTTTTTTCAAAATTTCTAATTTGGTCTCCAAAAAAAATATTTCCTCTATTAATAGTTTTATCAATATTTTTAAGAATAATTTTTTTGTATTTTTTATATTCTCTGTCGTATGACCAAAATTTAATCATTTAGTAATTTTCTAAACTTTTTTATATTCATTGAAACATTTAAAGCTGTTTTTTTCCCTAAGATTTTCTTAGCTGATATTTTTTTAATTTTTTGATTATACGTCTTTACAAAATTGTAAACAGACTGGGACTTACCTCCTATATTTATTATCCCTTTTTTATTAATTATTTTTAAAATACTTAACACTAAATCTTCATGAAAAATAAAATTAGTTTTAAAATCATAAAAAGCAACTTTATGAACAAAAGGTTTTTCTGTAACAGAAGTTCTTAGTATCAGAGAATTTTTATATAGCATAACAGCACACTCACCACCTAATTTAGACCAAGCATACTTGTTTATAGGGTTTAAAGGAGAATTTTCTGAATAATTACCTTTTATACCTGGGTAAACATAACAAGTTGAAATATAAATTAATTTTATTTTCAACAGAGAGCATACTTTTGTAATATTAGAAGTACCGATTATATTCTTATCTATACTCTGACAAATATCTTTATCATGAATGCTCATAGGTCTTGATAGACCGGCTAAATGCATCAAGTATTGTGGTTTTTTCTTTTTTAGATATTTTGTTATTGATTTTACATTTAAAATATTTAATTGAGTTTTTTTAGGAAAGAAAAAATTAAATTTTGTAAACTTTTCTTTTAATTTAAATGCTTTAGCAAATCTACCACTACCACCTGTAAATACAATTCTATTTTTATAATTCAACATGTGAGAACCATTCTCCTTTAAAACTTTTTTCTTTATTAAAAATTTCATCTTTATGATTCCATGCAAATAAATAGACGCAATCTCTCATATTATTATGAAAAAAATTCATATCTTTGATAGGAATATGCATACCAGGACTAAATTTTCCAATTTTTTCTTTGGTAGTGTCACAAATATAATCAATATAGTTAGTACCGATTTTACAATAATTTAAAATCGTAGTACTTTTGGATGTAGCAGCGTAACCACATATTGATTTGCCATTTTCTTTAAAAAATTTTATCTTTTCAACAATTTTTTCTTTCGAAATTTCACAATTTTTTTTGAAATTTATACATGAGTCAAGTTTATTTAGTTTTTTGTTTTTTTCATAATCAAAGATTTTCTTAAGATCTTTTCCACTTTCATTCTTTTTTCTTTTGAGCACATATCTCATTGAGCCACCATGCGTGACTTGTGGAATAGAGTCAATTAAATGAAAATTATATCTTTGAAATATTTTTGATACAGATGAAGCAGAAAACATAAAAATATGTTCATCATAAATTTGATCATATGAAATCTTTTCAAACATAGAACCTAAGTAAGGTTCTTCAAAAATGAATGTGCCTTCTTTACTTAATAGGAGATCCACTGACTCAATTAAATTATTTAAATCTGGTACATGACAAATTACATTAGAGGCACAAATTAAATCAGTATTTCCAAGAAATTCATTAAGGGTTTTTATATTAGATGTGTTAAAAAAATTATTTAAAGTTGGAATATTATTTTTAATAGCCACGTCGGCAACACTTTTAGAAGGTTCTATCCCTAAAATTTTATTTTCAGCATCAAGAAAATTTTTGAGAAACGTTCCGTCGTTAGATCCAATTTCAATAATTTTTGAATTAGTTTTCAAATATTTCTTTGTAAAATTTGCATAATTTTTAAAATGATTTTTCATATATTCTGAACTCCCAGTAAAAAAAGGATAATCTTTATTAAACATTTCCTCTGGCTTAGGATGATCATTTAATTGAAACAATGATAATTCCTCATTGAAACCAACCTCCATATTAAAAAAAAATTCTTTAGAAAAGTTTTTTTCATCGATAAATCCATTTGCGATTGGCATTTTTCCAAAACTCATAAAAGGTTCGAGTGGAGTATTTGTTATTTTACATTTCATTTGTAATTTAGATTTTTTAATAAACTTAATGTCTCTTTGATGTCTTTATTTATTGAAGATCTTAATTTGAAACCAATCTTTTCTAATTTTTTATTTTCAACTTGATAGCTGAGTTGATTCATTATTTTAGATTTAACAAATTTAATTTTAATATTTGTTTTATATTTTTTAATCATTTTGATTATTTGATTTACTGTATAATTTCCACTCAAGACATTATAAATTTCATTATTAAAAATATTTTTATTAATAAAAAATTTAAAGGCTTTAAATGCATCATCTAATGAAAGATAAGGCCTGTATTGATTGAATGCAGTCTTATATACTTGTATCTTTTGATTTAGTGAAGCATTTAGACAAAATTTATTTATTGCAGTGTGAAATCTCATTCCTTTTGAAACACCAGCTATTGTTCCAAATCTCAAGGTAATATATTTCATCTTTTTATTATTTTGTTTTAATAATTTTTCTTCAATTAATTTAATTTCTGCATAAGGTGATTGAGGTTTCAATAAACTTTCATCATCTTCATTTACAATGTTTACTTGTTTACCATACACACTAGTTGAAGAAATATGTATTAGTTTGGCTCTATTTTTTTTACAATAATTTACTATATTTTTCATACAAGCTAAATTATTTCTAAACATTTCTTTTTTAACCGAGAAACTTCCTTGAGCATTTGTGTGAGATGCGCAATGAATTACGTAATCAGTTTTAACAAAGTTATTTAAGGTGTTTTTGCTCAGATCTATTTCAAAAAAACTAATTCTTACTTTCTTATTCAAATTAAAAAGCGTGTGATATCTGTGTGCATTAAAATTATCTATAAGATAAACCTGTTTTATTTTTTTAATTTTATGAATATTATCAATTAAGTAAGAACCTATATGTCCACATGCACCTGTGATAAGTAGTTTCATTAGTTATTTCTTTTTTTTAATTATTTTTAAAAAGTCAGTGTATTTTTCAATATAGTCGCTAAATTCATATTCCATATCGCAGGCCACCAATAATATAGCATTTTGAGTTAAAAATTTTATTTTACACCAGGTTAAAGGTTTTAAAAGACACCCCTCTCTTTTAAAGTGATCCAAAATAATTGATCCTTTTTTATTTTTAGACACATATTCAATTTTAATTCTACCCAGAACCGGAAATAAAAATTGAGAACATCTTTTATGGGCATGGTCTCCTCTTATAAAGTTTTTTTTCCCATTAATAATGAAAATTCTTTTCACTTTAAATGGAAAGCTTTTTTTTAATGAAAATGCAACCAACGTCCCACTCTTTTTTTTGAATCCTTTAAATTTGATTTTGTTCATAATTTTTATTTATATCACAATAAACAACTGGCCACTCCAATGTCTTGGTATACTTTTTAAACCAATAAGGAAGAAACCTTTCAGCTAAAAAAGTATACATTCTAATCTTATTATATCCTGTTAGATTAAATCCAAAAATAGACTCACACTTTTTTAACCACTCAAAAACTTCTGAAAAATAGGAATTAATTATAGTAGATGATTTGCTGATAAACATATTGCCTTGATTAAATTCAAAATTATTTCTAACGTAATTACTAAAATCTTCTTTATCTTTTTTAGGCAATAGGTTTATGGCCTTATCCAAATTTCCATTTCCATGATACATGTCAAATTGAAATCTTATACTAAATCTGGATTTAAAAATTTCTTTATAATTTCTTAACATTGCAATTTTTCCATCTTTTAAAAGTTTTACCCATTTGGGTCTATCTAGTGATATTGGTTCACCTATTATAGCTTCATATTGATCCCACTCTTTAGGTAAATATTTTAATAGTGATTTTATAGAGCCCCTATCTTTTATTTTTTTATGTTCACCCCATAACTCTCTATATGAGCAAAAACCGATCCACTCTTCTTGCTTTTTTTTTATAAGTAAATTTTTCCAATACCAATAATAAAATGTATATTCGCCATAGTAAGGATTTTTTTCAGAGATATTTTCCAATGTATTATCAAGCAGCCAATCTTTGGAAAAATTTTTGTTTTTTAAACCAACAGGAATATAATTTAGTTTTCTTACAGCATCTAAATAACTATTCTCCAAACACATACAATACATCTTCAGGTTATTCATAGCTTTTTAAATAATCTTTAAAACTTATATTTTTTTTATCTTTTTGAGATAGCTTAGGTTTTTTAATCGGCCATTTTATTTTTATATTTTTATCATTCCAAATTATCCCAAGTTCATGTTTTTTTGATCTGTAATTGGTGCAATGATAAGAAATTATATTTTCTTTTTTCAGACCAACAAATCCATGGGCAAATCCAGGAGGAATATATAATGATTTTCCATTTTTATCGGATAGCCTTATACTGAAATATTTACCAAAATTCTTTGAACCTTTTCTTAGATCAACAGCAACGTCAAAAATTTCTCCCTTAAGGACACTCAAATATTTTCCTTGGGAAAATTTTGTTTGTAAATGCATACCCCTTAAAACGTTTTTTTTTGAAGATGACACACATGTAAAAACAAATTTTTTTCTTAAAAAAAAATTTTTTTTAAAAATTTCTCTAAAATGACCTCTTTTATCAATATGGACAGGAGAAGATATAATTTTAAGATCTTTAAATTTTGTTGATTTAATTTTCATATTTAATCTATTCTTTTAAAAAATAAATCTAAAAAACTTAGAAAAGAAAAACTTTTGAAATTTTTAAAATTTAGATTTTTTATTAAATTATTTTTATTTTGTGAAATAAGCTGATAATTATTCTCTTTCATAAATTTTATAAAATTATTGTATTCAATTAAATAAGCATAATTTATAATAGGATGAATATTTACTTGTTTCATAACTATGTCCTTATCATTTTTATCTGATTTATAGAATGGAGTGTGAGAAAATATCAAAAATTTTGATTTTATCTTATTAATTTTTTGAATTATTTCTTTATAGTTATTGACATAGTGAATTGAACTTCCAAAAAAAACAAAATCAATCTCGCTTTCTAGGCTAGATAAGTTTTTAATAACTTGAATGTTTTGCAATTGATTTTTTTTAATAACTTCTTCAATAAATTTATTGTATTCAGGAAGATCATGATAAAAATATTTACAGTTTTTTAAATATCTGTTTAGATAAATGTAATTATCAATATTGTTTGCTCCGAAATCTAGAATTTTTATTTCTTTTTTTATAGATCCATATAATGCAAGTAACTCAAGTAAATATAAGCATGTGCTAAATGGTTTATAAAACTTATCGTCTATATTTTTTAACATTAATGACTGATCAATATTTATTTTGGTTGGGTGATTGTTTATTGGTAACGATTTTAAATTTGTCTCTACAAAAAAAATTTTAAAAATTTTAAATATTTTGCGAGCTAGAAATCCTGGTAATTTATCAAAATATTTTGATCTATAGAAATTGTTTATAATTTTATACATTAAAACCAGTTTCTTTAATATTCATTTATTACTTGCCTAATCTTTTTAAAAAAAGTTTTTTTGAAATATTTAAAAAATACCCTTGATTCTCTATGTACCAATTTATTGTTTTAGATATTCCTTGATTCAGGTTTGTTTTAGGTTTCCATTTTAATCTTTTTTTAATTTTATTGCTGTTAAGCGCATACCTAAAGTCATGCCCAGGTCTATCTTTAACAAACATTATTTTTACTTTGTTACCTATTTTTATTTTTTTATCAGAAAATGTTCGTAGAATTTTTTTAACAAGAAAGGTATTGCTGCAATTTACACCTGAACCTACATTATATTTTTCTCCCGATTTTCCTTTAAAAAATAATTTTATTAGAGCATCACAGTGGTCATCTACATAAATCCATTCTCTTGAGTTCCTTCCTTTTGCATATATTGGAAGAGGCTTGTTATTTAAAATATTGTAAATCATTTTGGGAATTAATTTTTCGGGAAATTGTCTCGGTCCGTAATTATTTGAGCAATTAGAAATAACAGCATCGATTTTATAAGTTCTAACAAAAGCATTTACCAAATGATCGGAAGAAGCTTTTGAAGCGGAGTAAGGTGAACTAGGAATATATGGAAAATTCTCATTTGATTTTTTTGAGCCTGAAATATCACCATAAACTTCATCAGTAGAGACATGAACTAACCTAATTTTTTTTTTATAATCCTTTATCGCCTCTAATAAATTATAAACACCAAGAATATTGTTTTTAATAAAATTAAAAGAGTCGTCGATTGATCGATCTACGTGAGTATCTGCAGCAAGATTAAAAATACCATGGGGTCTATATTTTTTCAAAATTTTTATAACTTCTTTTTTATTGTTTATATCAACTTTTTTGAAAAAGTAGTTTTTACTTCTAATATTCTTTAAATTATATTTTTGAGCTGAGTATGATAATTTATCGATGTTAAGGACTTTAAATTTTTTTTCTAACAATAGCTTTACTAAGTTACTGCCAATAAAACCATATCCCCCTGTTACGATAAACCTTTTCATTTGTTATTATTTATATTATTTATATTTGTAAGTATACTTTCTATCATAATGAAGGCATTTTTTAGATGCAAATAACAAAACAAAATTTAACAATAATTATAGTTACAGTAAAAAGTCAAAATATTATTGATGATTGTCTAAAATCAATCGATCCAGATATCAAAAAGATTATTGTGGAAAATTCTTCTAACCATGAGTTTACAAAATATCTCAAAACAAAATACAAAAACATTGAATGTTATCTTACAGGTAAAAATTTAGGTATGGGAGCAGGTAATAATTTCGGGATAAAAAAATCAAACACAAGGTATGTTATGGTTTTAAATCCAGACACAATTTTAAGAAATGATACTTTGAGTCAAATTTTTGAAATATCAAAAAATCTTGAATTTGCTATTTTAAGTCCATTAAGTGACAACAAAGATTATCCAAATTATAAAATTAATAATAAGAAAGAAAAGAAGGAGAGCGGTTTATTTGAAGTCAGTCAAGTTGATGGCTATGCCATGATTTTAGACAAACAACAGTTTAATGATAGTTTTTTCGATGAAAAAATATTCATGTATTTGGAAAATGATGATCTTTGTTTGAGAGCAAAGAAAAATAATAAAAAAATCTTTATTTATAGCAATTCTTTAATTTCACACCTTGGAGCAAAAGCTGTTGATGAAAAATATTTTAAAGAATTAGAATTTTCAAGAAACTGGCATTGGAATTGGTCAAAATTTTATTTTAGAAAAAAACATTTTGGGTTTATAAAAGCTTTTCTTTCTGGATTTTTCACTTTTGTTAAATCAATTTTTAAAAGTATATATTTTTTAATAATTAATAATAAATTTAAAAGCAAATTGTATTATTTTAGAGCATCAGGTTTTATGAATGCATTATTAAATAAAAGCTCATGGTTTAGACCAAGATTAGATTGATTTAATTTCTTCAACGATATATTTAGAGTTAATGCGAAAAAATAGAAAAAATATTCTAGTAACTGGTGGCGCAGGTTTTGTTGGAACAAATCTAATTAGTTATCTTTTAAAAAAAACAAAATTTAACATCATAAGTTTAGATAATTATTCTTCTGGAACTAAAAAAAATCATATTGGCAATCCTAGAGTTAAATATATAAAGGGACATACAAAAAATATTATTAGTTTAATTAAGAATCCTAAAAAAATTCATTCTATTTTTCATTTTGGTGAATTTGCAAGAATTTATCAAAGTTTTCTTAAAATGAATCAATGTATTGACTCTAATTTTCTTGGTTCTCATGCAATTTTTAATTTTTGCTTAAGAAATAATATTAAACTTATCTATTCAGCTACTTCTGCATCATTAGGTAATAAAGGAAAGGATAAAAATTTATCTCCTTATGCTTTTACTAAAGCACAAAATCTTGAAATGTTAGAAAATTTTAAAAAATATTCCAAATTTAAATATGAGATTATATATTTTTATAATGTTTATGGTCCCTATCAAATATCTAAAGGCAGTATGTCAACTATAATAGGTATTTTTGAAAATCAATATTTAAGGAAAAAACCTTTAACTGTTGTTAGACCAGGGACACAAACAAGGAGATTTACACATATAGATGATACAATTAAAACCTGTTATTTAGCATGGAAAAAGAAATTAAATAGACATTATATAATTGCAAATAAAAAATCTTATTCAATAATCGAAGTTGCGAAAATGTTTAAATCGAAAATTAGATATTTACCCAGAAGAAAAGGAGAAAGGTATGCTTCTTCACTAGTTAATGAAAATTTATCAAATAAAATTTATAAATATTACGGAAAAATAAGTTTAAAAGATTATATTAGAGATTTTATAAAAAAGCATTCTTAATGGCCTGGAAATTCAATTAAACTTTCTACTTTGTAACCTTTTTTTTTTAAAAGGTTGTTTCCAGGTAGATCAAACAAGTTTATTACAAAAATAAAACCAGCAACTATTCCCCCTGATATTTCGATTAATTTTGCAGCTGCTTCAGCTGTTCCACCAGTAGCAATTAGGTCATCTATTACAAGGATTTTTTCACCTTTAGAGATAGAGTCCTTGTGTACCTCAATAGTTGCTTCTCCATATTCAAGTGTAAAGTCAACAGAATGAGTTTCTGAAGGAAGTTTATTTTTCTTTCTGAGCAAAATAAAAGGTTTGTTTAAAAGGTAAGATACTGTGGACGCAAAAATAAATCCTCTAGACTCTATAGCTGAGACTTTATCAAAGTCTATTTTTTTTGATAATTCTACTATCTTATTATTTGTATATTTAAAGGCCTCAGGATCTTTAATTAAAGTAGTTATATCTCGAAATAAAATGCCTTTTTTAGGATAGTCTTGAATAGATCTTATATGTTTTTTTAAATCCATATTTAGCTTCAAGTTCTAGCAAAAAAGCATTAATAATTAAATGATGAAAAAAAGAAAACTAGGGATAATTGGAGGAAGTGGACTTTACAAAATGGAGGGTTTCGCAAAAACGAAATGGAGACAGATGAATACACCCTGGGGAAAACCATCTGATGAAATTTTAATTGCAAAACTTGATAAAGAGGAAATATGTTTTATCCCAAGACATTCTAGAGGTCACAAGATTAATCCGACAAATATAAATTTTAGAGCAAATATCGATTCAATGAAACAGTTAGGTGTAACAGATATAATCTCAGTTTCTGCAGTTGGATCTCTTAAAGAAAATTTGGAGCCAGGAAAATTTGTTATCGTAGATCAATTTATAGATAGAACTTTTTCAAGATCAAAAACCTTTTTTGATGAAGAAATAGTTGCACATGTTTCTATGGCTAAACCAACTAGCCCAGGCCTATCTAAATGTTGTGAAACTGCATTAAAAAAATTAGGAATAAGTTATCAGTTAGGCGGAACATATATAGTTATGGAGGGACCTCAATTTTCTACTTTAGCAGAGTCAAATTTATACAGGTCGTGGGGAGCAGATGTAATTGGTATGACTAACATGCCCGAAGCTAAATTGGCGAGAGAGGCAGAAATTAGATACAGCACAGTTGCAATGGTAACCGATTATGATTGTTGGCATCCTGATCATGATGAAGTTGATGTAGCTATGGTAATTCAAACACTACAGAAAAATGCTTCAAATGCTCAAAATATGATTAAAGAAGTTATTAAAACTTTTAAAGATTTTTCAGTAGATAATGATCCAGCTAATAACTGTTTAGACACAGCAATAATAACAGATCCAAAGTTAAGATCAAAAAAAACTTTAAAAAAATTAAAACATATTGCTGGTAGAGCTTTTAGTAAAAAGTAATGCAAATTAACGGTAAAGCTTATAGAACGATTTGGTTTGAAAATAATAGTGTTAAAATTATTGATCAAACAAAACTTCCTCATCAATTTATTATTAAAGATTTAAAAACTGTAAAAGACTCAATAAATGCAATAAAAACTATGGAGGTTAGGGGAGCACCTTTAATAGGAGCTACTGCCGCTTACGGTTTAGTTCTATCTATTATAGAAAAAAATGATTTATCTCATCTAAAAAAATCAAGTGAAGAATTAATTGCTTCACGACCAACTGCAATAAATTTAAAATGGGCAGTTGACCGAATGATGAAAAAACTATCTGGAGTTAATGACAATGATATTTTAAGAATTGCATTAGAAGAAGTTAAAGCAATAGTAGAAGAGGATGTAAGTTTTTGTAAAAATATAGGCTTAAATGGTCTTAAAATAATCAAAGACTTGGCAGATAAGAAAAAAGATACTGTAAACATTTTAACTCATTGTAACGCAGGGTGGTTAGCAACGATTGATTGGGGCACAGCAACATCTCCAATTTATCATGCGCATCAAAAAGGAATTAAAGTACATGTATGGGTTGATGAGACTAGACCAAGGAATCAGGGAGCCAATTTGACTTCATATGAACTAAATGAAGAAGGAATATCAAATACAATTATTACTGACAATGCAGGTGGAATTTTAATGCAAAGAGGACAGGTTGATATGTGTATCGTAGGAACTGATCGAACTTTATCAAATGGAGATGTTTGCAATAAAATAGGAACATATTTAAAAGCTTTATCTGCAAAAGATAATAATGTTCCGTTTTATGTTGCTTTACCTAGCTCAACCATTGACTGGAATATAAAAGACCTTAAACAAATTCCTATCGAAGAAAGAAATTCTGAGGAGCTATCTCACGTTGAGGGAGTTGATGAAAATAATGAAATTAAAAAAGTAAGAATTTACCCACAAAAAAGTAAGTCTTTAAACCTAGCCTTTGACGTAACACCTGCTAAACTAGTTACTGGTTTAATTACAGAAAAAGGAGTTTGTGAAGCTTCAGAAAAAGGTTTGAAAGGGTTATTTAAATGAAAAAAGAAAAATGTATTTCCAAAGGAGTTACTATAGGCGGAGATAATGCTGATGTTTACATGCCTCAATTTATCAATTTCTTTAAAGACAATCTGTTATAGTGAGCAAACTTAGAGCTGAAGTAATAAAATATTCTAAAAAATTAAATATAACTAACCTATCAACTTTGAGGTCTGGAAATATTTCTGTTAGAGCAAAAGAACAAGGAATAGACGGATTTTATATAACACCATCTGGGAGAAAGTATTCTACCTTAAAACCCAAAGATATTGTATTTGTTTCTTTAAAAGGCGTTTTCAATAAAAAAAAACAAAAACCTTCGTCTGAATGGAGATTTCACCAAGATATTTATGTGAATAAAAAAGAGGCTAAAGCGATAGTTCATGCACATTCAACTTGTGCAACTGCGGTATCAACTCATCAAAAAGACGTTCCAGCCTTTCACTACATGGTTGCAGTTGCTGGAGGAGAAGACATAAAATGTACTAAATATGCTACATTTGGAACTAAAAATTTGTCGAAGAATATTATTAACGCTCTTAAAAATAGGAAAGCTTGTTTAATTGCTAATCATGGTCAAGTCGCTTTTGGAAATAATTTGGAAGAAACTTTTGAGCTTGCTCAGGAGATAGAAAATATTTGCCATCAATATATAAATGCCCTAAGAATCGGTATACCTAAGATTCTTTCAAAAAAAGAAATGAAAGTAGTTCTAGGTAAGTTTAAAAATTATAAAAGAGGGTAATTTTTAATGATAAAAGTTGGCGAGCATATCACAATTGATTTTCTTGGTGTAAAGAAAGAATACCCTCCTTCTTTCTTTGAAAAAGTAATCTATAAAATTGCTAAAGCAGCTAAAGTAGAAATACTTAATGTTAGTTCTCATAAATTTGAACCCCAAGGCTTTACTTTAGTTGCACTACTTGCAGAAAGTCACTTTAGCTTTCATACTTTTCCAGAAAGAGGTGTGGTTAGTTTTGATTTTTTTACATGTGGTAAAGTTCATCCGAAAATTGCTTTAAAAATATTAAAAAAAGAAATTCAACATGAAAGAGCTGTCACAAATAACTTTGATAGAAGTAGCGTAGGTCTTTACGATGATATTTATAGCACCCCTGGTCAGAGAAAATTTTATGTTGTGAATGATGTTCTTGAAACTTTTACATCAAAAGTAGGTCAGTTTGTTGAGATTATGAAACTTGAAGAATTTGGAAATGCTTTATTTATTGATCATGAAATTCAAGTAGCTGAAAAAGATGAAAAAATTTATAGTTCTAATTTTTTTAAATCTAGCTATGATTTAAGCAAAAAGAATTCAAACGTTGCTATTATAGGAGGAGGCGATGGTGGTGTAGCAAGAGAATGCTTGGAAAATAATGCAAACTATATAGACTGGTATGAATTGGATCCAGAGATTGTTGAGACTTGTTTTAAACATCTTCCAAAAGTTTGTTCTAAAGTTAAGAAAAGTAATAAAGTTAAAACTTTTTGGGGAGATGCTTTCGAGAGCATTAAATCAGTTGAAGACTCGAAATACGATAAAATTTTTGTAGATTTGAATGATGATCAATATTGTATTGATCTTGCAAAAAAAAACATGAAAGGTCTTAAAAGAATTCTTAAAAAAGGTGGAGTTATTACAGCCCAGGTAGGTAGTAAAGATAAAAAGCCAAAACAAGTAGAAAATTGGTGCAAGGTATTAGATAAAAGCTTTGGCAATGTAAAAGTCTCTGGTGTTCATATTCCAAGTTTTGACTGCAATTGGAACTTTGCATCTTCTGTGATGAAATAACCTTAGATCTTGTTGACTAATTAATCTCTAGTAAATCTTTTCTTTTTATTTACAATACTAAAAAAAAAAGGGGGATACATGAGTAAATTAAACAAAATATTTATCTCTTTTGTTACTATATTTTTTCTATTAGTTGGAAATGCGTATTCTGACAAAGTTAGAATTGGTACAGAAGGAGCTTACCCACCATGGAATGCAAAAGATTCTTCAGGTAATTTAATTGGATTTGAAGTAGATTTAGCTAAAGAGCTTTGTGCTATTTTAAAGCATGAATGCATTATAGTGGAACAAGATTGGGATGGAATGATCCCAGCATTATTAATGAGGAAATTTGATTTAATTATGGCTGGAATGTCTATCACTGAAGAAAGATTAAAAACAATTAATTTTTCACAGGGTTATGCTGACGAAGTAGCTTCTTTAGCAGTAATGAAAGGTTCTGATCTTGAAAATTTAAAAACAGTAGAATCTCTTAGTCTATCTAATAAGAGTTCAGCCAAAAAGACTCTAGATCAGCTAACTAAGGCTTTAGCAGGTAAAACTATTGGAGTTCAGACAGGAACAATTCACCAAAACTTTTTAGAGTCTGGTGATGTTGGAAAAGTGACTGTTAGAAAATACAAAACTCAGGATGAAGTAAATTTAGACTTAGCAGCAGGTAGAATTGATGCAGCTTTAGCTGCAGCAGTTGCTTTTACTGATTATGCAGCTAAATCTAAAAAACCTGTAGTTTTAGTTGGACCAACTTTTTCAGGAGGTGCTTTTGGTAACGGAGTTGGAATTGGAATAAGAAAAGGTGACGGTTCCAGTGCAGTTGGCAAAAGAGATACAAGACTATTGAATGAATTTAATAGAGCTATAAACACTGCTAGAAAAAAAGGAATAATTAGCGAATTAGCTATTAAACATTTTGGCTTTGATGCCTCTATGTAGTTAATGTTTTGAAATGGCGGTTATTTTATAACCGCCTTTTCTTTATGGAACTTCTTTATTTTGGATCAAAAGGCTGGGGTGACGAATTATTTACAGCATTTTTAATGACAATAGCTGTTTCACTAACAGCTATGTTTATTGGGATATTATTTTCAATAATTTTTACTCCAATGAAACTATCTAAAAATAAAATATTTAATTTTATCGCTAACTCTTACACTACAATTATAAGAGGTGTTCCAGAATTATTAGTAATTTATTTATTTTTTTTTGGAGGTAGTGGAGCCGTAATGTTTGTTGCAAGTATATTCGGATACAATGAATATATAGAAATTAATGCTTTTATCACTGGTTCTTTTGCAATCGGTATAATTTCTGGAGCTTATTCTACAGAAGTTTTTAGAGGAGCTATTCAGTCAATAGATGTAGGACAGTTTGAAGCTAGTAAAGCTTTAGGATTTAAAAAATATATTTATTTTTTTAAAGTTATAATTCCTCAGATGTTAAGATTAGCTATACCAAATTTAAGTAATGTTTGGCAAATTACATTAAAAGACACTTCTCTTATTTCAGTTACAGGATTAGTTGAAATAATGAGACAGTCTTATATCGCAGCTGGATCTACGAGAGATCCTTTATTTTTTTATTCTTTTGCAGCACTTTTATATTTAATCTTAACTTTTCTAAGTATGAAAATACTGAATAAATTAGAGAAAAATTATAGTAGAGGTTTTTAATGGATCTAGATTTAATGATTAATAGTTTTCCAAAGTTATTGAATGCTACTTTTACAACTTTGAAACTTTTATCACTATCACTGATTTTTGGTTTAATAATTGGTTTAATTTTTGCTATTATGAGATTAAGCAATAATAAGTTAATAGGAAATTTTTCTTATGGTTTTTCTTATGTATTTAGAGGAACACCTCTTTTAGTTCAAATATTTATTATTTATTTTGGATTAGGACAAATTGAATATCTAAGATCAACTTTCTTATGGACTATTTTAAAAGAACCATACTGGTGTGCTATTATAGCTTTTTCACTTAATACTGGAGCTTATACTTCTGAAATTTTAAGGTCAGCATTTCAAACAATTAAACCAGGGTTTATTGAAGCTGGAAAAAGCCTTGGAATTTCAAGTAAGGTAATATTTTATAAAATACAGATACCTATTGCTATAAAACAGTCTTTACCAGCTTATGGAAATGAAATTATTTTAATGTTAAAGGGAACTTCATTAGCTAGCACTGTTACTTTAATGGATTTAACAGGGGTAGCAAAATATATAATTTCTACCACTTTTAAGCCTATTGAGGTTTTTATTGTTGCGGGCAGTATATATTTATTTTTGACTTTTCTTATACATAATTTTATTAAGTTTGCTGAAAAAAAAATGGGAACAAATTAAATGTTTAGAGTTTCGTGCATTCAATTAAAATCTAATAATAGCGTTCAAAGTAATTTTATTAAGACAGCAAGATTAATTAAAAAAGCTGTTAGTCAGAAAGCAGATTTTATATTAACTCCTGAAGTTTCTTCTTTATTTTCACTAAATAAAAAACAGTTAATAAAAAAATGCACTACAATGAGTAAAGATGAATATCTAATAGGAGTTAAAAATCTAGCTAAAAAATATAAAAAATGGATATTAATAGGTTCATTAGTGATTAAAACTCCAAAGAAAAAATTAGTAAATAGATCCGTTTTAATTGACTCAAAAGGCAGAATTCATTCTTACTATGATAAAATTCATATGTTTGATGTCAATTTAAGTAAAAAAGAAAGTTATTTTGAATCTCGAACTTTTGTACCTGGGAAAAAATATCAAATTTCTAAATTACCGTGGGGCAAATTAGGAATGTCTATTTGTTACGATTTAAGATTTCCAAACTTATATCGCCATCTAGCAAAAAAAGGTTCATTATTTTTATCTATTCCTTCAGCATTTACAGAAACAACAGGTAGAAGGCATTGGCATTCTTTATTAAAAGCAAGAGCAATTGAAAATTTTTGTTATATTTTTGCCCCCGCACAAAGTGGAACGCATTACAATGGAAGAAAAACTTTTGGACATTCATTAATTGTATCACCTGATGGAAAAATTATTAAAGAATTGGGTAAAAAAGAAGGAGTCATAACTACTTCAATTGATCCTAAGTTAGCAGAAAAATTAAGATTAGTTATACCAAGTCTTAAATCAGATTAATTACTCGTATGATTTTACTTCTTTAATATTTGATCCTAGAGAATTATTGATGGCTAGTTTAATTTTAGCTCTTTCATCATTAAACTTATAAACTTTTCTAGCAAGTTCAATAAATTCTTTTCCAAATTCGTTATTTTTTTCAGCAGATCTTTTAGCATCTTCAATATCCCAGAGCTTAAGATTGATATCTTTAAGACTATATTTAAATTTTAGAATTTCAGTATTATCAGGGATAAATTTTTTTGACGTTTCTCTCAAAGATAACAGCTCTTTTTCTATCTCTATTAATTTATCTTTATTTGTTATTTTTACCTTTTTTATTTCTAAGATAGTTATTTTATCTATCAATTCACCTGCCGAGATTTCTGCCAATATTTTGCTTAATTTAGTATTCATATTAATTTTTTTTGACTATACTAGAATAAATATACGCAGATTTGATAATGTCAAATATATTAATAATTAAACATGGTTCTCTTGGAGACTTGATACAAGCTAATGGTGCTATTAAAGATATTAAAGAATTTTATCATAACAGAAAAGTTTTCTTATTAACTTCTGCTCCATATTCAATATTTATGTCAGAGTGCCCATATATTGATGGAGTGATTATTGATAAACGATTACCTCGTTGGAATTTATTTTTTTTATATAAATTAAAAAAATTACTATCTAAATATAATTTCAGCAAAGTATTTGATCTTCAAAATTCTAGCAGAACAAGATTTTACAAAAATTTTATTTTTAAAAATTTAGAATGGTCTTCTTCATTAGACACATTAGAGTCTGGACAAAGTAAGAGAGATTTTGACAGCCATCCTGTTTTAGACCGTATGGAGCTACAATTAAAAAAAAGCAATATACCAACAAAATATGTTAAAAATGTAGATTTAGGTTGGGCTAAAGAAGATCTTTCAAAACTTACTCAAAAATATACAAATAGAGATTATATTTTGGTTTTTCCTTTTTGTTCAAAAAAAAATCAAAATAAAAAATGGCCCTTCTTTAAAGATTTGATATCAAGAATAAGACGAGAATATAAAAATAATTATTCTGTTCTAATTGCCCCAGGACCAGACGAAATTAAAGAAGCTAATGAATTAAACGCAAATGTTATAACAGAAAATGGAAAATCCATTAATATCAAAATGTTAATCTCCTTAATAAGCGGAGCAAAATTTATTATCGCTAATGACACTGGCCCAGCTCATATAGCCTCCCATTTAAAAAAAAATGGATTAGTCCTTTTCGGTAGCCACACTTCTGCAAAAAAAGTTAGTATTGAAAATTCTTATTTCAAAGCACTAAGTGTTAATAAATTAGCTGATTTAGATGTAGACACAGTCTTGAAAGAGGTAAAAGATAAATTAAATTAATTCTATATATTGTTTAACAATTTTATCCCAACTAAAATTTTTTGAAAATTCTAAAGCATTAGAACCTAATTCTTTATAATGATCATTATTAAAAGTTTTTAATAATGTTTCATAAAGAGCATTTAAGTCATTGCCATCACATAGATACCCAGTTTTTCCTTCGAGAACAGCATCAGATTCACCACCAAAAATTCCTGCGATTGAAGGTTTTCCGTAGGAGGCTGCTTCAATATAAGTGATTCCAAAACCTTCTACTGATTTTTTATAAACTATTGAAGGCATTACAAAAATATTTGACTCTTCCAGTAAGCCTAACTTCTCTTGTTCCGTAGATTTATAAATAAAACTTACCTCATTTATTAAACCTAGCTCTTTTTTTAGTTTTTCTAAGTTATTTTTTTCATCCCCATCTCCAATTGATACATATTTAAGTTTTGGAAATTTAGGCAAAAGATTTTTTATAGTCATTAAAATATTTTTATGGCTCTTTCTTCCGTCTAGTCTTGAGATAGTAATCAATTTTGGAAAAGCATCTTTATAAATTGTTTTTGCAAATTTCTTTGATTCATTATTTACTTTAACGGGATAATTACAACCAGGATTTATAACTTTGATATTATTATCTTTGAAACCTAATTTATTAACTAAATTTTTTGTAAACTTTGAATTTGCAATTACAAAATCTGCTTTATCTAGCGCTTTGAGCATTCTTTTATTTAAAACTGATCCAAAAGGATGATTAATTTCTTTAGAATGTATTAAACAAAAAGTTTTTGTTTTTTTTAAAGTAGGATAGTCTATATTTTCTATACTTTTCCAGTGGTCAAAAAAAGCAGCTCTTAAATTATTATCATTTATAAATTCTTTAACAAGATTAGCTTTCCTATACTTTTTGAAAATCTTAAAACCAGAAATTCTTTGTATATTTAATTTAGAATCCTGATCGTAGACTTCTGAATTTTCAAAACTATCAGCAAAAACTTTTACTGGTCCATGGTTAAGTAGAGCAATTGACAAGCCTTCCATCAAGTTTTGAATTCCACCTATATCAGGAGGAAAGTTTCTAGTAGAAATTAAAAACATTAATTAAACCATTTAATATTACAGCCCATGCTTGGAATTTGTTCATCTGGACCTTTTTGGGTTTTTGCAATCTTCTTCATTGCAGTTTTTAAATCACTAACACCATCTCTTACAGGTTTTAAGTTTTTAAGCTCTCTAATTCTCCCTCTGTATTGAAGTTCTAAATTTCTGTTGTAGCCAAAAAAATCTGGCGTACATACCGCTCCATATTTTTTTGCAACTTCTTGAGTCTCATCAATTAGATAATCTAAATCACCAAATTGATTATTTTTTGCAAATTCGATCATTTTATCGAAAGAGTCCTCTGGATAATTCTTTGTATCATTTGACATAATAGCAACAGAATTTATTCCATCATTTTTCAAATCTTTGCAATCTTCAATCAAATCTTTAATAATTGCTTTTACATAAGGGCAATGATTACAAATAAACATTATCAAGGTTCCGTTTTTGCCTTTGACCTCTTCTAAAGAGACAAATTTGTTATTTATAGACTGGAGCTTAAAATCTTCAGCTTTTTTACCGAAGTCACAGATTGGTGTTTTTGTTAAAGCCATAATATATTATAAGAGTTATAAATTAATTATACAGCAATTTTATGATTTATGATTTTGAAAAACACACACCTAAACTAGACCCTAATTGTTGGGTTGCTCCTAATGCAGTTGTTATTGGCAGGGTAGAATTAAAAAAAGATTCAAATATATGGTTTAACGTAACATTACGAGGTGACGTTGAGCCTATTATAGTAGGAGAGGGTTCAAACGTTCAAGATGGTAGCGTTATACACACCGATCCAGGCTGTCCAGCAACTATAGGAAAAAATGTAACCGTTGGTCATTTAGTAATGCTTCATGGATGTATTATCGAAGATGATTGTTTAATCGGAATTGGTAGTACAATATTAAATAAAGCTAAGATTGGAAAGAATTCAATCATTGGAGCAAATGCATTAGTTACAGAAAATAAAGTTATTCCTGAAAGATCTTTAGTTCTTGGAAGTCCTGGTAAAATTGTAAGACAAGTCACAGACGAAGAAATTAAAAGTATAAAAGAAAATGCTGAGCATTACGTAGCAAATTATAAGAAGTATAAGAAATAATTTTATGAAAAAAATAAGTTTAAGGAACTAACCAATTATTCTTTTTATTTTCAAAATCAAATATAGCTCTACGGTGACCTTTAGCAGCTAAGTATAGCCATTCAATAGATTTAATATTACATTTAATTACTGTAAAATTTTCATAACCTTTTTCACTTTGCTCCATTGTATAATCAAAATCTTCTAATTTAGAAATCATGCCTGATGTAGGATTATCTGATATAGATCCAGGCCCGCTATCTGTAAGGTAGCAGCGCCTACTTATATGTTGAGTTTTTTTCCAGGATTCTTCAGTCACTGAATTTTTATTATTTATTTCACAAATGACTTTAATTCTTAATTGAATTTTCTCTGCTTTGTCATAAAACACCAAAGATGCATTCTTATTTTTCTTAAGAATATTTACTTTTGGAGACCTAAGGTCAGTATGAAATTGTAAGACATTTTTTTTTTTATCTGATTTTCTTAAAACCACTATTCTTCCATCTATGTCATTTTGATCAGCACAGATGAAAACCGGTATTCTAAAAGGTGAACTTCTATTAATTACTGCATCGTCCAACATGGACCATAACTTTTTTTGAATTTCTTCTAAATTTTCATAGTATGCTGGCTGCATACTTTACTTCCTAAATCTTTTAATTAAACTTGAGGTATCCCATCTTTGACCACCCATCTTTTGCACTTCACCGTAATATTCATCTATTAATTTTGTAATAGGAAGCGGTGAATTATTTTTCTTTGCTTCATCCATTGCAATCTTTAAATCTTTTCTCATCCAGTCCACAGCAAACCCATAATCAAATTTATCCTCAATCATTGTTTTATGTCTATTGTCCATTTGCCATGATTGAGCTGCACCTTTAGAAATTACTTCAATCACATCATGCATATTTAAACCAGCGTTCATTCCAAAATTTATAGCTTCAGATAAACCTTGAACTAAACCAGCTATACAAATTTGGTTAACCATTTTTGTAAGTTGACCGCTACCGGAAGGTCCGAGTAATTTAATTTTTTTACTATAACAATCGATTACAGGCTCAGCTTTTTTAAATGGAGCTTCGTCTCCACCAACCATTACAGTTAAGGTTCCCCCCTCAGCGCCAGCTTGTCCACCTGATATGGGCGCGTCTAAAAATTCAAATCCTTTTGTTTTTGCTTCTTTATATAGTTCTCGAGCAATATTTGCTGAGGCAGTAGTATTATCAATATAGATTGCTCCTTTTTTGGCAGTTTTAAATAATCCTTTGTCACCTAATGTTACTTCTCTTAAATCATTATCATTTCCAACACATGTAAAAATAAAGTCACAATCTTTAGCAGCGTCCATTGGCGTATTAGCTATTTTGCCTTTGTGCCCTTTAGCCCATTTTTCTGCTTTAGTTTTTGTACGATTATAAACAGTTACATCATGCCCACCTTTTGATATATAACCTGCCATAGGATAACCCATGACACCCAAACCTATGAAAGCAACTTTACAACTCATAAATGATTAACCTTCCTTTAAACAAAAAAGTAATTATATTTGGATTTATATTTACATTTTTTTCTAGTTTTGGACAGAGCTTTTTTTTGGGATTGTTTAACGCACCAATTAGAAATGAATTAGATATCACCCATGGTCAATTTGGAAATATTTATGCAACTGCAACAATTTTTTCTAGCCTTTTATTAATTTGGATCGGTAAGAAAATAGATGAATATCAAATAATTTATTATTCTTTTTTTGTTATTTTATTATTATTTTTATCATCTTTATTCTTTTCCTTTATAAACAGTATTTATTTTTTGGCAGCTGGAATATTTTTAATGAGATTTTCTGGGCAAGGCTTAATGAGTCATGCTGCTACAACTACAATTTCAAGATTTTTTGAAAAATCAAGAGGAAAAGCTCTTAGCACAATTTGGCTTGGTTTATCGTCAGCAGAATTTATTTTACCTGTTTTAGCAACTTATTTATTTGTCATTTATTCTTGGAGGATAGTTTGGCAAGGAATTGCGTTATTAATAATTTTACTTTTACCCTTAATAATTTTAAATACAATTAGAAACATTAAGTTAGACTCTAGAGAAAATGATCAAAACTCTAATGAAAAAGTTAAAATAAAGAGTTGGAAAAGAAAAGAAGTAATTAAAGATTATAGATTTTATATTATTTCATTAAATATGCTGGCAATGCCTTGGATAGCTACAGGAGTGTTTGTATATCAATCATTTATTTCTGACTCAAAAACGTGGAACATCTACACTATACCTAAAGCTTTCATGGTGTATTCTATAGCTTCAATTATAACTTTATTTTTTTCTGGTTTTTTAGTTGATAAATTTACAAGTAGAAAATTAATTCCATTAATGAATATTCCATTGCTTTTAGCAATGTTTGTATTATTTTATTATCAACACGAAATTTCTGCTTATATTTTTCTTGGTTTAATAGGTGTTTCTAATGGACTTGCAAACATTCTTGGCTCTTCTACTTGGGCTGAAATTTACGGGGTAAAATTTATTGGATCTATTAAAGCTTTAACTACTGCTTTTATGGTTTTCTCCACAGCGTTTGGAACAGCTGTTTTTGGGCTATTAATTGATAATGGTTTTGCTATTGAGAATATTGCTTTTATTTCGGGAGCATATATCGTTATTTCGTTAATTCTTTTAATGATAATAAGAAAAACTTTAGAACCAATTAAGCTTAGAAAATAATTGATTTATTTAGATTATTTGAATATATACTCAGCATCATGGCAAGAATTACCGTTGAAGATTGTTTAGAAAAAATTGATAACCAGTACGATTTAGTTTTATTAGCTAAAGAGAGAACGTCTCAATTAAACGCTGGTGCCCCGATGTTAGTCGAAGAAGATAATGACAAAAGAACTATTATTTCATTAAGAGAGATAGGTGATGGAAAAATTTCTGTAAAAGAATTAGAAGAAAGTGCAATTAAAAGATTGCGAAAAGAACCAGATGAGGTTGAACAACAAGAGGAAATCGAAGAAGAAACTAATGATGATTTTGAAAATTTATATAAAGGTCAAATTTCAAAAAGTGGAGTAGCGATTTTACCTTCAAAAAGAACACGTAGAATACCTGAAGTTAAAAAACCTAGTCTGGCAGATGAAGCTTTATCAGAATTAAAATCTGAACAACCAGAAATTAAAGAAGAAAATCTAGAAACCGAAGAAGCACCTCTTGAATTAAATGAAGAGGTTCCATCAGAAGAAGACAAACCAGAATAAATTATGATTAAGACTGTTTCAGTTGCACCTATGATGGATTGCACTGACAAGCATGAAATATATTTTTTAAGTTTAATTAGTAAAAATATTCATTTTTATACAGAAATGATTGTTTCAAACGCAATCATCAAAGGAGATAGAAATAAACTCCTATCTTTTAAAAAAATATCTAATCCAGTTACATTGCAAGTAGGAGGTTCAAATCCAAAAGAATTGGCGGAAGCTTGTAAAATTTCAGAAGATTATGGTTATAAAGAAATTAATTTAAATTTAGGCTGTCCGAGTAAAAAAGTTCAAAAAAATAAATTTGGAGCATGTCTTATGCAAGAACCAAGTCTTGTTGGAAGATGCATAGAGGCAATGTCAAATTCTACAAAACTTCCTATTACTATAAAAACAAGAATTGGATATAATGAAGTAGAAGATTTTGAATTTTTAAAGAAATTTATTCAAACAACAAAAGATGCAGGATCTAAAAAGTTTATTATTCATGCTAGAAGAGCAATATTAAAAAAATTAACTCCAAAAGAAAATTTAAACATACCACCTTTAAAATATGATTTTGTTTATAGATTAAAAGAATTTTTTAAGAAAGATGAAATAATTATTAATGGAGGAATCAAGACCATTCAAGATATCAAGAGTCATTTAGAAAAAGTCGACGGAACAATGATTGGGAGAGCTATATATCATTCTCCATATTTTTTAGCAGAAATAGAAAAAAAAATTTTTAAAAATTATGATGTGCCTAGCAGATCTGAAGTTATGGAAAACTTAATTCCATATATACAAGAACAAACTTCTAAGGGAGTTCAATTAAATCATATTATGAGACATACAGTTGGATTGTTTCATGGACAAATTGGTTCAAAAACATGGAAACAATATCTTTCAAAAAACATGTGTATTAGGAATGCAGATCTTCAAAAAGTTAATCACATAATGGACCAAGTAAAGAAAACAAACCCTCTATCGCTAGAAAGATAATTTTGGATTTTTTTTTTCAGTCTCAATTTATTTATCTTTTTCTTGTGATGGTAATTACAGCTATTCCCGCTGGTTTTGCCGCTGGATTATTTGGCATAGGAGGAGGTTTAATTACAGTTCCAATATTATTTTATATTTTTACTGCAGCAGGAGTAGAATCTTTTTATTTAATGCACTTAGCTGTAGGAACTTCATTCTCTATTATCATTCCTACGTCAATAGTGTCAGTAATAACTCACCATCAACATAAAGCTGTAGATTTCGGTGTGGTTAAAAGTTATGGAGTATTTGTTATTTCTGGAGTAATTTTAGGAACAGCATTTGCTGCTAGCTTAAAAACTAAGCCTTTAATCTTATTTTTTTCAATAATTGTATATGTTTTAGCTTTTTATTTATTGTTTTTGAAAGAAAAGGAAAAAGATATTAATTTAAAGATGAGTTTATCAAGTAGATTTTTTAGTGGTTTAATAACAGGTTTTATATCAGCTCCTATGGGCATAGGAGGTGCAATAATGAACGTACCGATCCTAAAATTTTTTGGCTATCCGATCAATAAAGCAATTGGGAGTGCTGCTGCTATAGGTTTTGTTATTGCTTTATTTGGTGCAATTGGTTTTATTATTTCAGGCACCTATTTAAATGCAAATTTACCTTTTAGTTTTGGCTTTATTAATATTCCAGCCTTTTTAATTTTTGTTCCTATAACTACGATTATGGCTCGCATTGGCGCAAAAATGAGTCATAGAATTGAAAAGAAAAAACTAACTAAATATTTTGGTTTTTTCCTAATTATAATAGGTTCAAAATTTTTATTTGATTATTTTCAGTTATGATTAAATTTTTTGATCGTATTCACCGATTTTTCCAGTTTTCTGAAGTAATTCATCTATAAAATCAAAGATTTTTACTTTTCTTTTATCAGAGGTAGGACTTTCTACAACCACAACTAAAGAAGGTTTGTTTGAAGAAGCTCTAATTAGTCCCCAGGAACCATCTTCAAAAGAAAACCTAATACCGTTTACAGTTAAAATCTCTTTAATAATTTGATCGTCAATTTTAGTTTTTTTATTTTTTATTTCTTTAACTTGATTTGTTATTTCGTCTACAACCTTATATTTTTCTTCATCTTTACAGAATGGTGCCATAGTAGGTGTTTGAAAAGTTATAGGGAGATCCTTAATCAATTCACTCATTTTTTTGTTTTGGTTATTTAATAAGTGACAAATTTGAATTGCAGAATTAATCCCATCATCGTATCCATATCCTATTGGTTTATTAAAAAAGAAATGTCCACTTTTTTCAAATCCTGCTAAGGCTTTTTCTAAGTTTACTTTTCTCTTAATATGAGAATGCCCTGTTTTCCAATAAATAGTTTTGCATTGATTTTCTAAAAGAACTTTATCTTTAGAGTAAAGTCCAGTTGACTTAACGTCTACTATAAATTTAGAATTTTTATGTTTAGGTGCTAGGTCTCTTGCAATCAACAATCCTATTTTATCCGAGAAAATTTTATTACCTTTTTCATCAATTATCCCACATCTATCACCATCTCCGTCAAAACCAAAACCAATATCTGCTTTATTATCTTTTACTATTTTTGATATTGAATCTAGCATTTCTATATCTTCAGGATTAGGATTATATTTAGGGAAATCCCAGTTCAGCTCACAATCGAGCTCTATAACATCACATCCTATACCTTTTAAAATTTTAGGTGCAAAAACACCTGCAGTCCCATTGCCACAAGCTACTACTGCTTTAATTTTTTTGTTAATTCTATTATTTTTAATTAAATCTTGTATATAAACTTCTTTAAAATTATTAATTTTTTTCAAATTTCCTTTTCCTTGAATAAAATTTTTTTTAAGAGTTATTTCTTTTAATTCAAACATTTCTTCTGGAGCATGTGTTAACCCTTTTTTTATACCCATTTTAACGCCAGTCCATCCATTCTCATTATGACTAGCTGTGACCATTGCTATTCCATCAGAGTTTAAATTAAATTGAGCGAAGTAAACCATAGGAGATAAAGATAAACCGACATCCTCTACGAAACATCCTGTTGAAACTAAACCCTCTGTAAGTGCTTTTTTAATTTTCTCGCTGTAAGATCTATAGTCATGGCCAACTATTACTCTAGGATTAGTTTTTTTTGTTTGATTTATAATTTGAGTTCCTAAACCCTTGCCGAGATTATTAATTCCTTCAATATCAACATCTTTTTCGAATAACCATCGAGCATCATATTCTCTAAAACCATTTGGATTGATTTTCATTAGCTATAAATACTAAAGAAAATAGAACTTTGTTATCAAATGTTTATTAACATAACTTTCCACTTGCAAAATTAATCAAATGTTCTTATAATGTTCTATTGATTTTGATTGTATATAGTATATTAACATAAATGTAACACAACATATAGTTGTTTTGTTAACAAATCGAAGTAAAATAAGGTAAATATGAATAAAAGCGTATCATTGGCAATAGAGAAAGCTGTCGGCTCAATAAGCCAAAAAAATCAAAAAGAAACAAAGAATAATGGACCTAAAAAACCAGATTTGTTCTCTTTATCAGGAGAAACTGAGCTATTTCAGAATGAAAAGGGGATTACGATTAAAATTGATAGATCTAGAGATGTAAACTTAACAGATTTTGGTAAAGCAACACTTAAAGATAGATATCTTGGACAGAATGAGGGTTTCCAAGATTTATTTGCTAGGGTAGCAAGCGTTTACGCAGATGATAATCTGCATGCACAAAGAATTTATAACTATATAAGCAATCTCTGGTTTATGCCAGCTACACCTGTTTTATCTAACGGTGGAACTGAAAGAGGTTTGCCTATTTCTTGTTTTTTAAATGAAGCTAATGATAGCCTCGAAGGCATAACTGATTTATGGGAAGAGAATGTTTGGTTAGCTGCAAGAGGCGGTGGTATTGGAAGTTATTGGGGAAACCTAAGATCTATTGGCGAAAAGATAGGTAAAGTTGGAAAAACTTCAGGAATAATTCCTTTTATTAAAGTTATGGATTCTTTAACTCTAGCTATAAGCCAAGGTTCTTTAAGAAGGGGATCAGCAGCATGCTATCTTCAAATTGATCACCCTGAAATAGAAGAATTTATTGAAATGAGAAGACCAACAGGCGGTGATGTTAATAGAAGATCTTTAAATTTACATCATGGTGTTTTAGTAACAGATGATTTTATGAGAGCAGTTGAAACTGATGGTCAATGGGCACTTCGTAGTCCCTATGATGGAACAGTTCAATCAACTCTTCCTGCTAGAAACTTATGGATAAGACTTTTAACAGCTAGGATTGAGACTGGAGAACCTTACATTGTATATATTGATACAGTTAATAGACAAATACCTCAACATCATAAGTTGGCAGGTTTAAAAGTTAAAACATCAAATCTTTGTAGTGAAATTACTCTTCCGACAGGCATGGATAATGATGGCAAACAAAGAACAGCAGTATGCTGTTTATCATCTTTAAATATCGACACCTACGATGAATGGAAAGATGACTCTCAATTTATAGAAGATGTAATGAGATTTTTGGATAATGTTATGACAGATTTTATCAATAAAGCTCCCGATGAATTTGCTCATGCTAAATATTCAGCGATGAGAGAAAGAAGTGTTGGACTAGGAGTTATGGGTTTGCATTCTTATTTTCAACAAAAAAATATTCCTTTTGGTTCAGTAATGAGCAAAGTATGGAATAAGAAGATATTTAAAAATATTCAAGAAAAAGTGGATGCTGCTTCAGTTTCACTTGCAGAAGAGAGAGGAGCCTGCCCTGATGCAGAAGAATACGGAATTAAAGAAAGATTTTCTAATAAAACTGCAATTGCACCTACAGCATCAATCTCAATTATTTGTGGCGGATCTTCTCCTGGTATAGAACCGATCGCTGCAAATAGCTATACACATAAAACTTTATCTGGTTCTTTTAATGTAAGAAACAAATATTTAAAAAAGACTCTTGAAAAATATAAAAAAAATACAGATGACGTTTGGTCTAGCATTACAACAAATCAAGGTTCTGTCGCGCATTTAGATTTTTTAACTCCGGAGGAAAAAGATACATTTAAAACAGCTTTTGAGATTGATCAAAGATGGATTGTTGATTTAGGTGCTGATAGAACGCCTTATATTTCACAAGCACAGTCTGTAAATGTTTTTGTACCAGCAGACATTCACAAAAAAGAACTTCATGATATTCATTTTCAAGCATGGAAAAAAGGTCTTAAAAGCCTATATTATTGCAGATCTAAATCCATTCAAAGAGCAGAAAATGTAGAAGCAGGATCGTCAACAGATGTGACGAAAAATGTTTATTCGAAATCAAATGAATCAAATAATAAAGATAATAATTATGAGGAGTGTTTATCATGTCAGTAGCAGAAAAAATTAAGCCAGGAATAATCCAACCAAAAAAAATGGGTTTATTAGTAGAAAACCCAGTTTATAAACCATTTAGATATCCATGGTGTTATGATGCATGGTTAACACAACAAAGAATCCATTGGTTGCCAGAAGAAGTTCCTCTTGGAGATGATGTTAAAGACTGGCAGAAAAACCTAACTAAGGAAGAAAAAAATCTTTTAACTCATATATTTAGATTTTTTACTCAAGCGGATGTTG
>CACHTV010000005.1 GCA_902582875.1 uncultured Pelagibacteraceae bacterium
TCAGGAAACACTGAATTATCTTGCAAGATGTAAGCAATACCAACTTTGCTTAATTTTTGTGCAGGAGTTAATTTTGTGATTTCATCACCTTCTAATTCTATTTTTCCATCAAAAATATTTGTAAAGCCATAAATAGAGTGAAGTATTGTAGATTTCCCTGCTCCGTTCGGTCCTATTAAACATAATGACTGGGCTTTACTGACGGTCAAATCAAAGTTGTGAAGGATTTCCATTTTTCCGTATCCAGCGTTTAAACCTCTGATAGTTAGATGAACATTATTTGGAGATAGTTTATTAAGGTCTTCTAAACCAGGCGCTTTTCCTAAAACATCATATTGATTTGCCATTATTGAGCTCCTAAATAAGCATCAACTACTCGCTTATCGTTTTTAATTTGATTAGGTGATCCCTCTGCTAACATTTTTCCGTGAGCTAAACAGAATATTTTTTGCGCTAAACTCATAATCACTTTCATATTGTGTTCTATAACTAATAAAGTTATTCCATAATCTTTATTAATTGTGATCAATCTATCTATTATCCCATTAATTAAAGTTGGGTTAATTCCAGCTGTAGGCTCATCTAATAAAAGCATTTTAGGTTCATTCATTAAAGCCATTGCCAATTCTAGTAATTTTTGTTGTCCAAATGATAGATCTCCTGCTCTCAAATTTCTTTTTTGGTAAAGACCTACAAAGTTTAAAAGGGTTTCTGCTTTCTCTGTAAGTTCGGCAGGTACTTTTGCGAAAATAAATCCTGAGTCACTAGCCTTGTGACTTATCAGCATGTTCTCTACACAATTAAGCTTTGAATAAATTCTTGTTTGTTGAAAAGTTCTTAACAAACCAAGTTTAGCTACTGCTGGAACAGGCATTTCTGATACCTCTATGTTATCAAAAACTATAGATCCTTTATCTATTGGATGAGTTCCTACAATAGAATTAAATAAAGTAGTTTTGCCTGAACCATTAGGACCAATTAAACCAACAATCGATCCTTGTTCTACCGAAACAGAAATGTCGACGTTGGCTTGCACACCGCCAAAAGATTTACTTACACTTTTAACTTCTAAAATACTCATTTTATTTCCACCTGTGCTTTGCGATCTTTTTCATCAATTACTTCACCAAATCTTTCAGGGTATTTTTCCCTTAACCAGCCCATCAATCCTTCTGGGAAATAAACTACGATCACAACAATTAAAACTCCAAGCGCAACATATTGCCAACCCAATATAAATGTCCAAAGACCTTCTTTGAAAAAATGGAATAAAGTTGCACCAATAACTGGTCCCCACAAAGTTCCTTTACCACCAAGTATTGCCATAAGAACCATGAATACTCCCATCTCTCTTCCATCAAAGGCAACATCAGTAGAGTCTATATATCCAATTAGTCCACCCATAATTCCGCCAGCAAGACCACAGAAAAATGCAGAACACATCCAACCAACAATTTTATATTTCATTGTTTGAATGCCCATTGCTTCTGCTTTATCTTCATTATCTCTTATTGCGTTTAAAATTAATCTAAATCTAGAGCCGTAAATATATTTAACAAAAACAAATGCTAGAACTAATACTAAAAAACTTAAGAAATAGAAAAATTGTCCTCTTGCTTCAGGATCAACTATTTCTGCTGGAAAAGGTGGTGTAGTGAATCCCTGACCTGCCCCAATAATTTCTATCCCACCGGCAATTTCACCTGCTGCAATTCCTAAACCTAAAGTACAAATCGCAAAGTAATGACCTCTTAAACCTAAAATAGCGTAGCCTATGGCGCCAGCAACAATTGTTGGTACGATAGCTGCAACTAATAATCCAACACCTATTCCTTGAAAATATTGTGCTGTGGTATGCACGAATGTTTTTTCTCCACCGCTTTCTGTCCACTCTGCTAATGGAAAAAACATACCGACTTGAACTGAAGCCGTTAGATACATTCCAAGGCCATAGAAAAGAATATTTCCAAATGAATTGTAACCCATCTCTCCGCCTTGTAAATTCCAAGTCATCGCTAGAATGATCAAGACACAAAGATATGTAAGCTGAACTTTAAAAGCCGAGAATAAATAAGGCGCAGCTAGACCTAAGATAATTAGCCCAGAATATAATATTAAATCTTTTTGTTTTATTGCAGTCATTTATTTTATTTTAAATACTCCCTTTTCTTTGAAAGTTTAAATCTTCTATAGACTAATATGAAAACAAGCAGCATAAATACTGCCCCAATTCTAAATTCAGTTCCTAAAATATAATCTGCAAATTCCTCGAAAAGCCCTAGCCCCATGCCTGAAATTGCTACTGCTGGTAAATTTCCAAGACCAGCAACAATTACTATCATGAAAGATCTAACTGTATAAGGTAGCCCTACATAAGGATGAAGAGTAAGAGTGATTGAAATAAGAGCTCCAGCTATCCCACACAACGCAGCATTAATTCCAAAAGTTGCAGCATAAACTTTTTCAGTATCTACACCAAGAATTTTTGCAGCCCTAGCATTTTGCGCTGTTGCTCTTATAGCTCGTCCAAGTCTAGATTTTTTCATATAAACAACCAAAGCTATTGCATATAAAATGCTTATAAAAGCAGAGAATATTTTTGAATTTGGTAGCGTAACTGAGTTTTCAAATAACATTGTCGTTCCATATTCAGACTGTGCCACAACTACGTCTGCGCCAAAAATAAAATTCATTAACTGTTGAAATACAATTGCTATTCCGAAAGTTGCTAAAATTGAAATAAATAAGTCCCGATCTACAACTTTGTTAATTACTAATTTATAAAGTGCCCAGCCAACGAAATACATTATAATTGGAGAAACAATAACTCCCCAAGCTGGATGAATTCCAGCAAGATACATGGTGTATGCAATATAACCGCCAAGGATAACTAAATCACCTTGAGCGATATTAATTATGTTCATTACCCCCCACTGAAGAGCCATGCCGTATGCAATTAAAGCAAATAAAATACCTAGAAGAATTCCGTCCAATGAAGCTTGGACCATTAACATTGGAGCTTTAAAAATTAGAAAGTCCATAAAATTTCAAAATTTATAAAAGAAAAGCCCCTAGTTTTCTAGGGGCTTTTTCAAATTATTTATAAGCTATTAACTTCTTTCAGACCACTTAGGGATTGGGTGGTAGAATTTGTCAGATGCCCATTTTGTTGGAGCAACAACTTTATTCTCACACACATCACCTTTACATCTTACTTGGAACAAGATCATTGGTTTAGCAACGTTTTGACCGCCAGGACCAAATTTAATGTTTCCATAGAAAGTTTGCATTTCAGTAGTTTTAAGAGCATCTCTTACTTTATCTCTGTCAAAAGAATTTGCTCTTTCGAACGCATCTTTAAACACTAGTAAAGCAGCAGATGATTCAGCTGATTGGTAAGGTGGAGCATAACCAAACTCTTTTTTAAAGTCTTTGTCATACTTTTTGCCTGAACCAAAAAACTTATCTTTGTAGCTTAAGTTTTTATGCCACTGAGAAGCACACAATGCATATTCTGATTTCTTTCCATGTTGTTTAGAAAGTTTAGCAGCATCACAGTGTGTCATCGCTAACATAGGAACATCAACTTTCATTTCAGAAATTTGCCTGATTGCAGTTAATGCACCTTTTGTATGGCCTGATACAACAAGTACATCTGGCTTAACAGCTTTTACTTTAGCCAATGTAGCTGCCATATCGTTAAGTTCTTTTGGTAGTTTGTCATCGATGATGATCTTTGATCCAGTTCTTTTTGCTGCATCCAAGATACCAAGTCTCACATCTTGTGAGAAAGCGTCTTGTTCAAATGCTTGTGCAATCTTTACTGGCTTACCACCATTTTTTTCAACAGCAAGATCAATTGCTACTTCAAGGTATTGGTTAGCTGGTGATAACACCGCAAACAAATATTTATATCCTTTTGTAAATAAAGATCTTGATGCACCATTTGCTTCAACCATAGGAATTTTATATTTCTCGGTTACTGGTGCAATGGCTTTCGTTAAACCTGAGCTGTATGGCCCAAGCATATAATGAACTCCATCTTGTTTAATTAATCTTTCAGCTAACTGAGCAGCTCTTTTAGGATTTGACTCATCATCATAATAGATGATTTCAAATTTATAACTTTTTCCTCCAACTTTTACACCGCCCATTTTATTAATTCTGTCAACGGCCATGTTATAACCGTTTTGAGTGTGCACTCCATTAGAAGAATATTTTCCTGTAAGAGATATCGCTGAACCTAACACTATATATTCGCCTTCAACTTTTGCAAAAGAAGAAGAGATACTTGCTAATGTTAGAGTTATAGCTGAAATAAATATAGTAAATAGTTTTACTAGTTTATTCATTAGTTCCCCTTTGTTAATTAATTAATTAATTTTAAATATTAAAACAAGAAATGAAGATTAAAACAACAGAAAGAATAAATTAAAAACTTTGTGTCACAGCAATATAAATTGCTATTATAATTAATACACACGCAGAGATTGTATTTAAAATCTTTGGGTTTCCTTTTAACCATACAGAAACTTTTTCTGCAGCCAGCCCATAAATCATTAGCGTTAAAAAATCTAAAACTACATAGGTGGACATTAAAATAACAAACTGAAAAATATAATTGATACTAAAGTCAATAAATGAAGTGAAAATAGTTCCAAAGAATATGATAGCTTTGGGACTTAAACCTGCTACTAAAAACCCATCTTTAAAAAAAGAAAAACGAGATTTAGAGTCTTTAAATCCAAATTTAATTGATTTAATTTTTGCAGTATAAGTGTCATAAGCTAAGTAAGCTATATAAAGTATCCCTACCCATTTAAGATAATTTAAGATTTCTGGATTATCCTTTAAAAAAGTTCCTATCACAAATACTACTAATATACCTTGGCAAATATTTGCAGAAATATCTCCAAAAGCTGTCCACACAGATCTTTTTAGATTATAATTTAAAGTGTGCGATACAATAAGCACTCTTGGAGCTCCAGGAGTAATAAATAAAAAAAGAATTATTTGTAAAAATATAAAAAAATCATTTGGAAACATCGGAAAAGTAACTATATAGAAATAAATGAAGAAGAGAAGTCTAATCCCCCAAACAAAAATAAAAAATCCAGAGCCAAAAGAAAAAGATAATAATTGGGTTATTTGGGCTGCTTGGGCTGATCGTATTACATTTGAAGAAATTAAAGAGAAAACTGGAAAAAAAGAGTCTGATGTAATTAAATTAATGAGAAGATCACTTAAACCAAGTTCTTTTAAACTTTGGAGACAACGTGTTCATAACAAAAGTATAAAGCACAGAAAAAAATTTAAAATTGGACGAAAAAAACTCAGGGAAAAAATTAAAATTACTGATATATATTAATTATGAAAAAAGTAACAATGTACACCGGAGATCCTTGCTCTTTTTGTGACGCAGCAAAAGCTTTGCTTAAAACTAAAAATGTAGAAATTGAAGAAATTGATATATGGAAAGATCCTGCAAAAGCAAAAGAAATGCTGCAAAGAACAAATGGTGCAAGAACAATTCCTCAAATATTCATAGGGGAACACTACATAGGTGGCAATGATAATCTTCAAGAGTCTAATAGAAGTGGAGAACTAGATAAATTGTTAGCTTAAATCTTTTAAAAACGGCATACCATCCCCAGCTCCAAGTTTTGTAGTTGAAAGTCCAGCAACTTTATTAGCCATTTCTAAACACTCTTTTATTTTTTTTCCTTTTAATAATGCAAAAGAAAAACCTCCATTAAAGGCGTCTCCTGCTCCAGTAGTGTCAACTGCTTTCACTGGCATAGCTTTAATATAAATTTCTTCTTTGCCATCAGAATAAAATAATCCTTTTTCACCTAATGTTATTATTACATTTTTAATCCCCATATTTATAAGTTTATTTGCACTTTCTTTTGCATCTTTCTCATCATTGATTTTTATTCCAGTATAAAATTCAGCTTCAGTTTCATTAGGCGTAAAGTAATCAACTAAACTAAAGAAATCATCGTTTAACTCACATGCTGGAGCGGGATTTAATATATTTATAAGATTGTTTTCTTTTGCAGCTTTTAAACAATGTAAAGTTACTTCTCGTGGTATTTCTAATTGTGTTAAAAATATTTTTGATTTTTTAATTATATTTGTATCAATTTCTTCAACTGTTAAACTTGCTGGAGCCCCTCTAACAACTGTGATTGCATTTTTTCCTGTGTTTCTATCTACGTGAATGCCAGCAACACCAGTTTTGTGTGTGTTAGAAATAATTATATTTGAAGTATCTATATTATCTTTCTTAAGTTTACTTATTGCTAGCTTTCCATACTCATCATTTCCTAGCTTAGAAATAAAATTTACTTGCCCTCCTAATCTAGAAATTGCTATTGCTTGATTACAACCTTTTCCTCCAGGTCCAATATTATAACTATCACCAAGAATTGTTTCACCAATAGTTGGAATTTTATTTCCAGAAAAACTAATATCTGCCACAAATATACCAAGAACAGTTATATCGCTCATTAACCAAGACTAGTTAGGAATGGGAACGTTGTCAAAATATAATAACTAATTAATTGAATTTGATTAGTAGCGATTAAAATTCCTGTTATTAATAGAATGGCTCCACCAGTTTTAGTTATTCTATTATAGTGTTTACCAAAACCCTTTTTAGAAATTAAAAAACTATTCATAAAATATCCTGATAAAATAAAAGGAATAGCTAATCCTAAAGAATAAAATGACAATAAAAGAATGCCTTTGCTTATTGATGCTTCTGTTGCTGACAAAGCTAAAATGGAACCTAGAACAGGTCCTATACAAGGTGTCCAACCAAAAGCAAAAGCAGCTCCTACTACAAAGGGAAATATATAATTATCTTTATATCCTTTTGTTTCAAATCGTTTTTCTGCATTTAAAAATTGAAAATTTAATACACCTAACATTTGTAAAGAAAATAAAATGATTATAACTCCAGCTCCTACTCTTAATTCATTAGATAAAAATAATAAGATATTCCCGACTGCGGAAGCAGTAGCACCAAGTGTAATAAATACTAATGAAAATCCCAAAGAAAACAAAATCGTTTTGTGCAGTACAACTGTTTTGTCTCGTTCTATTTCATTTAGATTTTTGCCAGTTATATATGAAATATAACCTGGGATAATAGGTAATACGCATGGAGTCAAAAAACTTATAAACCCAGCGCCAAGAGCAAAAGCTAGCTTAATAATCATACTCTCTTTATATTTGCCTTTGATATCTCTCGCAATTACAATATTGGCTCATGATAATTAAATACATTGGCTTTTTGTTTACTCTTTTATGGTCTTATACTTTTATTAAATCTCAAAGTATTTTTAAAAAAGGATCTGGTTTATTAATTACATTATTTGTTTCAAATATCTCTTGGTTAACATTTATTGCTGCTTGCTTTTATGGGTTTAAAAATTTCTCGTTTTATCAAACATTACTTGGAATTGTAGTAAGTATAATTTTGGTTCACTTAGCATTTGCAAGATTAAGTCTTTATATTAATTCAAAATTTAGTGATAAAAGATATCTAATAATGATTAAAACAGTTATTGAATATTTAATTATTGGAATTTTTGTTTATTATATTTTTTTCTAATTAGTTAAAATAGTTGAAAGAGTATTAAAATTTTTATCTATAATAACAATTTCACCAGATCTTGGCGCTACATCTGTTATTGCTGATATTATGACATAATGAGTCACTAAAACTAAATTGCTCCCATTCCCATTCCATTTTTGAATATAATCTCTCAATTCTTTAATTTGTTTATTTGCATTTTTGTCATAAGGGGTCTGAAAAGTAGAATTAAGCGCTGTAAATTCTTTGTAATTTTTAAATGCATATTTAGCAGTATCTTTACATCTGCACCACTGGCTGCTTAAGACTTGATCAATTTTAATTTGGTTTTTTTTAAATAATTTTCCAATTTTTTTTGATTGTTCTATTCCTTCTTTGCTAAGGTTTCTTTGTGTCTTACAATCTTTAATTTTAAAGCCAGGAGGATCTCCAACACCGGGGGCTTTTGAGTGTCTAATTAAGATAATTTTGTCTCCATCCTTTGCGGGATCCCAACTTGCATTAACGGGATTTGAAATTAAAAATAAAAAAATAAAGATAAAAAAAAGAATTTGGGGAACATTGTTTCTTATCATGGTGGATGAAAAGAAAGTTTAACAAACTTATGATGCCTTGGTCTAGTGGACATGGCAAAATAAACTTTAATCTTTGAGGTGGTTGTATTCAAAACACTTGTTAGGTGAGTGAATAACTTTTCAACTTTTAGGTTTAAATACTAAACACACGCCATTGTTGCAATAACGTTTTCCTGTTGGTTTTGGACCATCATCAAAAATATGACCGTGATGTCCTCCACATTTTTTACAATGATATTCTGTTCTTGGATAACCGATATGCATATCAGTTTTTTCCTCAAATACATCTGGTATAGATTTAAAAAAAGATGGCCAACCAGAACCACTTTCATATTTTGAACTAGAGTCAAAAAGTTTAGTACCACAACCAACACAATGGTATGAGCCTTCTCTCTTTTCATTGTTTAAAGAACTTGATCCAGGAGACTCTGTTCCCTCTTGCTTTAAAATATAGTTTTGTTCAGGAGTTAAATTTGGATCCCAATTTTTATTACTCATCTTTTACTTTTTCATCAACACCATATGGTTTAAACTGTCCTTCATTGCTTGACTTAATAATTTTAGCAGGAACTCCAACCATAGTTACGTTCTCAGGAACATCTTTTACAACAACTGCATTAGCTGCAATTCGTGACCCATTTCCTACTTTAATGGGCCCAATGATTTGTGCTCCAGAACCTATCACAACATCATTTCCAATCGTTGGATGTCTTTTTTCATCTCTTTGTTTTTCACTGTCAATACTTGGTGAACTTCCTCCAAGAGTAACTGCGTGATAAATAGTTACATTATCTCCTACTTCAGATGTTTCTCCTATTACTACACCCATTCCATGATCAATAAAAAGATTCCTTCCAATTTTTGCTCCAGGATGAATTTCGATACCAGTAAAAAATCTTGTAATTTGAGATATAACTCTAGCTAATAAATGAAATCCAGCTAAGTGAAAAAAATTTGCAACTTTGTAAAAAAAAACAGCTTTGACCCCAGGATAAGTTAATAATATGCTAATTTTAGATTTTGCAGCAGGATCTCTTTTAATAATAGAGTCTAAATATTCATTCATAATTAAATTTAATTTTTAAATGACAGATTACTTGTTGCAGCAACAAGTTTCGTCTTCAGGCTTACAAAGGCATTCTCTTGAACCATCGCAAGAACATTTATCGCTTAGGCAATTAGTACATTTGCATTTTGGATTATTGCATCCCATACTGTATATATAGTTAGATACTTTAAATTTTCAATGCCTTATTTCTTCTTTTTTGTCGAAGATACTAAAGATAATGTTCTGAAGTTAAAACATTTGAATAAATTCACAACTTTTGCACTATTTACAAATTAGATTATCTTGACGTATCATTCTCTTCTATTTAGAAATTAACAATTATCTATGAAATCAAAAGCAAAAGTAGTGGTAGTGGGTGGAGGAGTAGTTGGAGTTAGCGTCCTTTATCACTTAGCAAAAAAAGGTTGGGCAGACGTAGTTTTAGTTGAGAGAAAAGAATTAACCTCAGGCTCAACATGGCACGCTGCTGGTTTATTGCCTTTGTTTAATATGAGCTATTCAGTTGGTCAACTTCATAGGTACGCTGTACAGTTATATAAATCGTTAGAGAAAGAAACAGGAAAAAATGTTGGATTTAGTGTTGTTTCAAATATTCGCTTAGCCCAAACTCAAGATCGTATGGATGAGTATCACCAATATGCAGGAGTGGCTAAGACAATTGGAGTTGATGTAAAATTTTTAAAACCTGAACAAGTTAAAGAAATTTGGCCCTTAATTAATACTGAAGGTTTAGTTGGCGCAATACAGCATCCGGAAGATGGTTACATTCAACCAGCAGATCTTACTCAAGCGATGGCAACTGGTGCAAGAAATCTTGGAGCAGAAATTTATAGAAATACTTCTGTCACTGAAATTAAACAAACTAAAGATGGTTGGGTCGTTAAAACTGATAAAGGTGATATTTCTTGTGAACATGTTGTGTCTTGCAGTGGAAACTTCGCTAGACAAACAGGTCATATGGTTGGATTAGAAATTCCTGTTATTCCAGTAGAACATCAATACATAGTTACTGAACCTCACCCAGAAATTCAAAAAAGAAGGAAAGAAGGAAAGCCTGAAATGGGGGTGCTGAGAGATAGTGATAACTCTTGGTATATGAGAGAAGAAGCTGGAGGACTTTTACTTGGTCCTTATGAAAAAGGAGCACCTTGTTGTTATGTTGATGGTCCTTCAAAAGATAGTGAGTATGAGTTGTTTCAAGAAGATTTAGATAGATTAGCTCCTCACATTGAAGGAGCGATTAAAAGAGTTCCTGCGTTTGGAGAAGTAGGTGTAAAAAAAGTTTATAACGGTGCAATAGCTTACACTCCAGATGGAAATCCTATAGTTGGACCAGCTTGGGGATTAAAGAATTTTTGGATTAATGAAGGTCACAGTTTTGGAATTACTGCAGCTGGTGGTGCTGGTTGGCAATTAGCTGAATGGATAATTGATGGAGAACCAACAATTGATATGCTGGGAGTAGAACCAAGAAGATATGGTTCATATGCAACTAAATCTTACTTAAAAGCTAAAAATGAAGAAGCGTACGCAAATGTATTTACTGTGCATTATCCTGATGAAGAAAGACAAGCAGGTCGACCTTTGAGACAGGCACCTTGTTATGATCGTCTAAAAAAATTAGGAGCGGTATTTGGAGCAAAATTTGGATGGGAAAGAGCTAACTTTTTTGCAGAAAAAGGAGATAAACAAGAAGATGATTGGTCTTTTAGAAGATCTAAATGGTTTAAGAATGTAGAGAGAGAATGTAAAAATGTAAAAGAAAATGTTGGACTTCTAGATATGACTGCATTTGGAAAATGTAGAATTAAAGGTCCAGGAGCAGAAGAATTTTTAGACAAACTTGTTGCAAATAAACTCCCCAAAAAAATTGGAAGAATCAACCTTTGTCATGCTTTAAATACAAAAGGTGGAGTGCATTCGGAATTCACTATAATGAGAGAAGCTGAAGATAGTTTTTATTTGGTTTCTGCAGGAGCGTTTCAAAGACTTGATCATGACTGGATCCATAAATGGATGCCAAAAGATGGAACTGTTCAATATGAAAATTTAACTAATAACATGGGAGTTTTAGTTGTTTCAGGACCTAAGGCAAGACAACTGATGCAAAAAGTTTCTAGATCAGATTTTTCCAATGAGAGATTTAAATGGCTGAGTGCCCAAAATATTAATATAGGTTTAGCTCCGTGTAGCGCTATGAGGGTTAACTTTGTAGGAGAATTAGGTTGGGAACTACATCATCCAATCGAATATCAAAATCATATATTCGATCAATTAATGGAAGCGGGTAAAGAATTTGGATTAAAACCTTATGGTATTAGAGCAATGAATAGTTTAAGGGTAGAAAAATCTTATAAATTAGTTGGTACTGAATTATCTATTGAATACTCTCCTTATGAATCAGGTCTAGATAGATTTGTACATCCAAATAAAGGAGATTTTATAGGACGTGCGGCATTAGACAAATGGAGAGCTAAAGGTTTTTCAAATAAATTAGTTACAATGGAAATTCATGGCATTACTGATGCAGATGTTTTAGGTAATAATCCTATTTATGATAATGGCTCTGTAGTTGGTAGAGCAACAAGTGGTGATTTTGGTTTTAGAGTAAATAAATCCATTGCTTTGGGCATGGTTAAACCAGAGCTAGCTAAAGTTGGGCAAAAATTAAAAATAGATATTCTTGGTAAAATGCATGAAGCTTCTATAGTTGAAGAGTCTCCGTATGATGCTGAAAATAAATTGCTGAGAGCTTAAATGAAAATCCTTGTAGCTGTTAAAAGAGTAGTTGATTACAATGTTCAAATCAGAGTTAAAGAAGATGGTTCTGGGGTTCACACTGAAAATGTTAAGATGTCAACCAATCCGCCTGATGATAATGCTGTAGAAGAGTCAGTAAAACTTAAAGAATCTGGTAAAGTAAAAGAAGTAGTAGCTATTACAATAGGAGAAGAAAAAGCTCAAGAAACAGTTAGAAAAGCTTTAGCTGTAGGTGCTGATAGAGGAATACATGTCAAAGCAGATAGTTATATTGAGCCTTTAGGCATTGCAAAGATTTTAAAAAAAGTAGTTGAAAAAGAAAAACCTGATATGGTTTTTTTAGGTAAACAAGCCATTGATGATGATTGTAATCAAACTGGTCAAATGTTAGCTGCTATGCTTAATTGGCCACAAGCAACTTTTTCTTCAAAATTAAATTTAAAAGAAAAATCATTAGAAGTGGTAAGAGAAATTGATGAAGGTTTAGAAACTCTTGAGATCAATTTACCTGCAGTAGTAACTTGTGATTTAAGACTAAATGAACCAAGATTTGCTTCACTTCCAAACATTATGAAGGCGAAAAAAAAACCAATGGAACAATTAATTGCTAAAGATATGGGTTTAGATCTTTCTAATAGAATTGAACAATTAAAAGTGGAGGAACCTCCAAAAAGAAAAGCAGGTATTAAAGTTGCTAATGTAGCAGAGTTAATAAGTAAATTAAAAAATGAGGCTAAAGTTATATAATGCCAGTGTTGTTAATAGCAGAGCATGATAATTCAAAATTAAAACCGTTTACCTTAAACGCAATAACAGCTGCATCAAAAATAGATCCAGAAATTCATGTTTTAGTTGCAGGTACAAGTTGCGAAAATGTTGCTAAAGAAGTAGCAAGTGTTCCTCTGGTTAAAAAGGTTTTAACATGTGAGTCACCAAATTATCAAAATTATCTACCAGAAAATTTAGCCCCACTTGTTACAAAAGTTTCAGAAAAATATGATCATATAGTTGTATCGGCCAATACATTTGGAAAAAATTTTATGCCAAGAGTAGCAGCTGCTTTAGATGTGTCTCAAGTTAGCGATATTATTAAAGTAAATAGTCCAGATACTTTTGTAAGACCAATTTACGCAGGTAATGCTTTCGCGACTGTAAAAAGTAATGATAAAAAAAAATGTATTACTATACGACCAACTTCTTTTGATGCTGCTGAAAAATCTGGTGGCTCAGCTCCAATAGAAAAGGTTACACCTACTGAAGTTCTTAATATTTCTAAATTTATTAAAAGAGAAGAGACTAAATCTGAAAGACCTGAGCTTGGAACAGCTAGGATAGTTATTTCAGGAGGAAGAGGATTAGAAAGTGGAGAAAATTTTAAATTAATTACTGATATTGCAGATAAACTTAATGCAGCTGTTGGAGCATCAAGAGCTGCGGTTGATGCTGGTTACATAAGTAATGACCATCAAGTTGGTCAAACTGGAAAAGTTGTTGTTCCAGATTTATACATTGCTGTTGGAATCTCTGGAGCAATCCAGCACTTAGCTGGCATGAAAGAGAGTAAAATAATTGTCGCAATTAATAAAGATGGTGAAGCTCCAATCTTTAGTGTTGCAGATTATGGTTTAGAAGCAGATTTATTTAAAGCTCTTCCAGAATTCTTGGCTGAGTTAAACAAACTTAACACTATTCAAAAATAATTATTTATAAGTCTTATACTAATTGGCTAACTTATTTAGCCACTGCATATATTCTTTTGAAACAATAGCTACTCTTAAGTGATCCTGATATTCTAGTTTTTTTGACCAATCGTAACAACTTATTAGTACATGATCTACATAATTAAGATTCCCAGATCCAAATATGACATAATAATCGTATGAGTAAGAATCTTTATCATCTGTATGTACTCGTTTTTCAAAGTCTTTCTTTGGTTGATTTATAAATAAATTAGATAACTCTTTTATAATCTCATCTCTTATTTTAAGACAAGAATTAATATCATCCTTAAACCATTTTATTCCTTGTATTGATTTGGATGTAAAATTTTGATCAGAAGCTTTGAAAGTCACACTTATTTTATCATATATCCCAGAAATATTTTTTCCATACTTTTTAAATTCTTTATTTCCTTTTGCTTGTTCTAAAAAATGTGAATTGTTTTTAATTTCACTTTTGTCAAAATGTTTTAATAAACTATCACCTAAACTCATTCCTCCTATCTGAAAATCTTTTATATCATCCGCTTGGGATGGACTTATGAAGCATAAGCTAAAAAAAATTATGATTATAAAAATTTTCTTCATTTTAAATTGGCTTTGATTTTAAAAGAGTTATATAAAAATCTCTAAGTTTCTGCATTTCTTTTGAGGGATTTTTATTATATTGATTGATTTCTATTAATAGCTCATCAGGGTCTGCGTAGCATGTATTATTAGGGTCGAGTTGTTGAGACGCACTTAAAAGCCAAAATCTTTTTGCTTCATTTAAATCTTGATCTAAATCGGCCAATCCTCCGTAATAAAAAAGACCCATATTATAACTTGCTATAGAACAACCTAAATCAGATGCTTTTTTATTCCAGGCTATTGCCTCTTCATAATCTTTAGGTGCGCCATACTCTCCTGTAAATAAAAACCATCCAACACTAGTCATGGCGTTTACTTGATTTTGTTCTGCTGCTTTAATGAGGTATTCAACTGCTTTCTCATGATCTTCAGGAATATTGTAATCAGGGAAACCATCTAGATACATATTTCCCAGTTCATTTTGTGAAATGGCATCACCTTGATCAGCTTTTTTTTTAAGATAAGAATGATAATCTTCAGAGTATACACTCGAAGTATTGATTGCAAAAAGAATTAAAAATGCAGTAATAATTCTTTTCAATTTACCCTCTGCTTTTATTTTTTTTTCTTCTTGTAGTTGATTTTTTTTTAGGCAAAGAACTACATAAAGCTAATATGATAATTATAATTAACGGTGAAATCAAAAGAGCAGGTAAAATCCAATTCCATGGATTTCTATTTTTTGATAACGCTAATCTATAAATTCCATAGTAAAGACCACCTACTACTAAGATTATAATTAACCATTCCATATTTTTTCCTTTCTTTAATTAAAATTAATATTCTATATCTAATTGAGTTATAACTTTTTTAACGTTAAATTTTTGATCTTTGAAATAGTTAATCCATAAGTTTTTGAGCGAAATGTCTATTTCCTTATTTGTTTCTTTCCTATAATTTAAATAAATCATCTGAAGATCAATACCTTTCCCATTTGGAGATGTAGCTAAAAGATAGTCTTTATCACTTAAGTTCTTCATAAAATCTTTGAAAGTTGGACACTTTGCATTGCTAGAATTAGCATTACACGCTTTATAAAAAGAAAGTCTTGTAGTGTTTTGCATTAAATCAGACACAATAATTAACTCCCTAAATGGTTGATTTGAAGCAAAATCTAATTTTGGATTTTGAAAAATATATGCAATTGTCTCATAAATATAGCTATAACGAGACTCTTTATTTGTTGAGAAGATTTCATCATATATTTTGTTGGAAGCTAAATAAAACCTTTTAAAATAACTTGAAAGAACTTTGGAGTTTTCAAACATTGTAGCTTTTTCTTTTTTACTTTTCGAACTACCATTTTTAGGTCGACATTTTGTAAATACAAATGTATTTTCACTAAATTTGTTATGATTTATTAAAAAATATGAAAACTTAGTGAAAGGATCATATTTCAAATAGAATTCTTCAGAAAAAACTTGATCTTTAATAAATTCTTTTCTTGCACTATCAATATCAGTCGTTAAATCCAATAAAATAATTACGTGTCCGTATTTTTCTCTTTCTTTATCACAAAATGTATCTTGATTGATCCCTTTAGGGATATTTGGTTTCCCTGCTAAAGAGAACGTAGAGTTAAAAGAAAACAAAATTAAGATACTAATGAGTATTAAATTTTTCATGTAACTCCCTTTGTTTATCTACTGATAATTTTTGGATCTGTTCAATTTCTTTCTCAGCTTGTTTAAATTTCTGATCTATACCCTCATCGATCGCTAATTTTTTCTTTTCTCTTTGTTCATCAGTCATATAATGAAAGGCTACATCAGGAAAAACTTTTACTGGATCTTTTGATTCATCTGGTAAAGAAAATTTATCCTTAAAATACTTAGGAGCATCAGTTTTTCTAACCCGAATATTTTCTTTTCGATATTCATTGATTATATGATCACTTTTTCTCTCTACTGCCTTAGCTTTCTGCTCAAATTCTACAAATTCTTTTTGGATCATGTTTGTATTTGTGTCCCAATAAGCCAATTCATTCTTTCTAATATCGTCAAATACTTTTTGAAGTTGATTTCCACTTTTAGAGAATATTTCTGATATATCCTTAGCGTAACTACTAAAAGTTTTTCTAATATCCTCTTTATACTTATTTACTCTTTTACCAACATTCCCGTATTCAGGATATGTATCATTATAAGTGAATCCATCCATTATTGAAATAAAAGCAAAAGTAAGTCCTACAAAAGTTAAAATTGTACCCGTAAAAACAAACGAAATATCATCACTCCATGGTTTTATTACTGAAGACATTATTTCATTAATCTCTTGAGCTTTTAATTTTGTTGCTTCTGTAGCACCATCGCCATATTGTCTCTCAAAGACCTCCCCCGCTTTTGATCTAAAAGCGCCAAGACAAGCATTTACATAAACTATAAAAACTACAAAGAGAGATGAAAAAAAACCAAAAAGAATTCTTTTTGTTTTTTCAAGATGTGTAATTTTTTTAAATATATAATAACCAACTAAACCTGAGGCAATGACGTTTAAAAATGCTACACTTATTGCAACAGCCACTCCTTCTGCTAGTCCTCCAACTAATTTTTCATTAATCATGAAGCCATTTAAAATAGACTCAAATATAAATAAAAAGAATATTAAACCAACTGCCTTAATTGTTTTTCCTGTATCAGCAAAATTTGGTTCTCTTCCCTGTAATTGATGATATTTTTGAAACTGTTTTTGCTCTTCTTTAAAAGTATCATAATTACTTTTCAAGTCTCTTAATTTCATTTCTTTTTCAGTAATCAAATTATGAAAGTCAGATTCTAATTTATTAACAATTGGTTCAAAATGATTTTGTTTTAAGTGACTTGATAGTTGATTTTGTTTTTCCTCTGTAATTGTAAGGTGCTCTCTTAAAGCTGTAGTATTATTTTCTAAATATGTTGAACATTCTTGTGTAATTTCATTTTCTGTTACTGATAAACCTACAGAATTAGTAGTTGGCTCATCACCCATAGCATCTCTTTTAGCCTTTTCTCTAATTTCATGTTTTTTTTCTATATTTTCAACATTAAAGTGGCTCCATTTAAATTTATCATTCATTTTATTCATAAGTTATTTCACCATAATTTTTGTGTTAAGAAAACCCTTTCTATTTAATTGTTTTAAGTTATTTTTCATATATTCATCAAATCCTCTGAATTATTTTTAATTATTTCATCTACCTTTCTTCTAATATTTGAATTTGTTCTATCTTGAATATACGTAGCACTTAATTTTAAAATAGGTGATCCATTTTTAAGATATCTGAAATTATCTGATGAATTTAGTGCAATGCTTGCTAAAGAAATTGTATAAAACAAAATTCCAAATTTTCCTAAAGAGATAATCAATCTAATAATTGAGGATATAAATGAATTCATTTTGAATTTATCTCCCCTTTTTATTTCAAAGGGGAGAGTAAAATATTTAGTCGCCATCCTTTCCAACACTCATTAATGTTGCGCCAAGAAATCCAAAGATCATTGGGGAAAATCTTGATGCTGCGCCCATAAAGCTTGTTAGATTTACTCCAGCCCATGACAGTGCAAAATCTGCAATTGCAAAAGCAACTAATAAAAACCCTAGTATTTGCAATACTGAAGTACTATTCGTATCTTCTTGTACTTTTACTTTTCTCATTTTTGTCTCCTTTGTTTTTGTTTTCATGATTGAGATATAGTTGTTATTTAAAAAAATTCTTGTCCAGGTTTAGATTGGAAATTGGACAAAAATTTTTAGTCCAAAATCTAGAAGATATTTGGACAAGAAATTTTTTTAAAATTCTCTATATTTAAGTTATGAAAAAAATATTTGTTTTATTATTAACTTTTAGCATGTGGTCTAGTCCATTATATGCTTCAAAAATGAATGATTTATTAGAGCAAAATTTTAAAATTGTTAAAACTGAGATTGTTAAATTTGAAAGAGCTGCGGTAAAAATTTTCACTCTCAAAAAGTATAAAACTATTTATATTTGCTCTCAAGAGATCAGAGTCTATGGTTTGCGTGATTCAGAATGTAATAAACCTTAATTTAAGATGAAAAAGCTAGTTATATTTTTTTTATCAATAATCTTTATTGTTTCATGTGATCAACTCAACCCTCCTGTAAAAAAGTCAAAAACAGGTATTTGTCACAAAGCTGGTTCACAGTATTATAATCAAACAAAAAGTTTCAAAAAGTTCACAACAATCGAAGATTGTATTAAAAGTGGAGGTAGATTGCCAAAAAGAAGGTAAAAAATGAATAGAAATTTAATTAATATTATTTAAAATATTAGAATGTTTAAAATAGCTAAAAAAATTAGCATACTATTTTTTGTAGGTATTTTTCTAATTTCATCTGCAGAAGCTAACTGGATCACTAAAAAAAGTGATAAATCTAAAGAAATAATAAAAAAAGAAGAAAAACAAAAAAAAGAATGGATTAAACTTAAAAAATTAAAAGATAAAATTAAGTTAAAGAAGAAAAAAAAAGAAGTCAAAAAAAAACAAAGAAGAATTTAAAAAAGAAGAGAAAAAAATTACAAAAGAAGTTAGATCTTGGATTACAAAAAAATCTAAAGATAATCACATAGATAGTATTGATAAACTTCCTGTCTCAGAAGTTTATTTTACTGGTGCTAGTTCAGATAGACCTTTTTACGGATATATAAATCCTGATACTGATTCAAAAAAAATTAATGATCGTTATGAAACTAGTAAAGGAATAGTTTATTTCAACGATGGCAAAACTACCTGTAAAATTGGTACAACAGTTTTAGATGTTACATTAGGACGTGTTATCGCAAGAATGTCTGGTAAATGTTCTGATGGCATTTCATTCCATGGTAGCTTTACTGAAACCAAAAAAAATGTAGCTACTGGTACAGCAGCGACAAATAAGGGTGAAAATTTTATATTCAATTTAAATTATGATAAAAAACTTATCGCTAATCTATATAAAAATCAAAAAGAAGAAAAATCATTTGCTAGAAGTTTACCATCTCCAATTAAGAAAAAAATTACTTTAGATCCAAAAGGTAAATATTATGCATTACTAATAGGAAATTCAAATTACGATGACAATGGCTGGGATGATCTTGTTTCTCCAGTAAACGATATAACTGCCATTAAAGCAGTTTTAGATAAAAGTTATAAATTTGAAAAAATTATAATGGTCAAAGATGGAACAAAAAAACAAATTTTTAAAGCTTTCAAAGATTTATCAAAACTTACAACAACTAATGATTTTGTTTTAGTTTATTACTCTGGTCACGGAATGGTAAAAGCAGAACAAGCTTATTGGGTACCAAAAGATGGTAGTTTAGAATGGGGAAATGGAGATTGGATTAATGTGCATGAGCTTAATATATATCTTACAGAGATAAAAGCTCATCACTTAGCAGTAATGGTTGACTCTTGTTATGTTGGGGGAAAATTTAAAGGGTTAAATATATTAGATTTAACTGACAACGATGATCGTAAATCATTTAATGAAAACTTAAAAGATAATCTAAATTTAAGATCAAGATCTGTGTTATCTTCCGGAAGTACAGGCAGAGTAAGCGATACTGCTCCTAATTCAAAAAATTCTATATTTGCACAATCTTTTTTAAATGTTTTAAAAGCTTCCGAAGAACTCTCAACACCTACAAATATGCTGACTGTAGCACTTAATGTTAGGGAATCATTTGTTGGAAATTTTACTCAAAAACCAGAATATTATTATCCTAGTGCATGGGCGCATGGAGGTGGAGACTTTATATTTATCCCTAAAAAAAATCTTAAATGATTAAAAGATTTTTAATTTTATTTATTACAATTTCTTACTCTGCTACGGCTTATTCAGAAAATTTTAATAGTCTTCTCTTTAGCTCTAAGATGGTTGGAAATGAGAATTTAGTTATATACCAAACGCCATTAACTAACAAAAAACAAATTAAACAAATCAACCAAGAAATTGAAGCTAATAATGATTACTTAAATAAAATTAGACCAAAACTAATTAGTAAAAATAAAAACAGACCTCCTCGAACTAAATTTAAAGGAGCATCAGAAGATATTTATAAAGATTATGCTAAAAGTGTTGTTTTCATAGGAAACAGAAAAAAAAATACTTCTGGTTCAGGTTTTGTAATAAATCATAAAGGAAAAAAAATAATAACTAATTGGCACGTTGTTGAAGGCTCTAAAAATGTAAAGGTATGGCTTAAACCTAAAGATTTAGTCGCTGAACAATACATGTTAGATAATTTAGACTCCTACAAAGCAAAAGTTGTTAAAATAGATAGAGAAAAAGATTTAGCTTTATTGGAGGTTGTGGAATTGCCAAATGACATTAAGCCAGTTACATTAGGAAATTTTAACGATGTCAGTATTGGTGAAACAGTTTTTGCTATTGGGCATCCTGATGATTTAATTTGGAGCTTTAGCAGCGGCATGGTAAGTCAGTTGAGGCCAAATTATAAATGGAAATATAAAAATTCCTTTCATTTTGCTGATGTAATACAAACACAAACTCCTATAAATCCAGGTAACTCTGGTGGTCCTTTATTTAATAAAAATAAAAAATTAGTTGGAGTAAATACATTTACTAAAGAAGGTGAAAATTTAAATTTTGCTATATCAGTGAACGATATGGTTGAGTTTCTAAAAAAACCAGAAAAAAAAATAAAAAAAAATAACTATATTCAAAAGAAAAAAAAAGAACCTACTTGGATCACCAAAAAAAATAAAAAAGCCAAAAAAAATAGCATAGATAAAAAATACCCTGATGCCGAAAAAAGAGATATGAACAAAAATGGTATTACAGATGTTTGGTTTATAGATGAAAACAAAAATGGAAAGATAGATGCCGCAGTTATTGATCAAAACGAGGATGGTATAGTTGAAGCAGTAGCATTTGATGAAAATGAAAATGAAAACTTTGAAATCTTTCTATTTGATGATGACCTAGATGGTAATGCTGATAGAGCAGAAATAGATGAAGATGATAACGGTACCGCAGATATAATGGCTTATGATAACGATCAAGATGGAAAGTGGGATAAATATGAAAAGATATCTTAAAAACTCGGTTTAATTATTTATCTTTACGGTCAATAGTAAGTTTAATTTTAAGAATTTTATTTTCTAAATCTTTAATAGCTTCAAATATATCTTTTTTTTCTAAAGCTGATATCTCTTCACCCTTCTCACCTTTAGGGTCCTTAGCCTCTTTAACTAGTTCCGTAAGTTTTCCATGCAATATCGTAGATTTAACTAGCATTTCATTAATATCCTTATTTTCAAAATTATCAGCTTTCTCTAACAAATGTACAATCATATACTCGTAAGCAGTAAGTAAAGGTGGAGCTTTGCCTTTTTGAATACAGGCTTGATCAAGTTTAAATGAGTCGTTGTGATCAATTTGTTGGGCTAAATCAGGGTTACTACATTTTCTCAAATATGATGAAGTTTTACCGATTGCTTTATTAATTTCTTCATCAGATAAAATTTTTAAAACCTCCATTAAACCGCTCTCTATAGAGGCGCTTTTTCTTATTTTTGCCATTTCAAATATTATGATTATAATAAATCAAACTCAACTTATTGTTTATGAATTTGATTAAATATAAATTTCTTTTGCTGCTTTTTTTAAGCCTGGTATTACCTGACTTTTTTCAAGCTAAAGCCGATGTAGGAGAAAAATTTAACAATAAAATAATTGAAAACTATACAGAAATTATCGGACAATACCCTTTTCAGGAAAGAAGAAATGATATTGGAATATTTTATGATTTTGCTTGGGATAAAAGTAACAAAAAAATTATCATCAAAAGAGATAATCAAAATTTACCTATTATAAGATTTTCTTTATTTAACAAAGATATTCAACCAGGTGTTTCTATTAAAAAATATAATGATACAGATTTATCTCAAACTTCAGATAAAGAAATAAGAAAACTTCATAAACAAAACGTTGAAGCAAAACTTACTTTTAAAGATAACCAAATAATCTCTCTTAAACCCAACTTTTATAATTATAATGATATAAAGCTATCTAATTTTTATTTAGAATTTATAAATAACATTGATACTAACAAAGGGTTGCTAGAAATAACATTTCGAGCAGACTTTACTAATAAAAGACCAGAGCTTAATTCATTAGCTGAAGGGTTATTGGGGGATAGTACATATTGTACCACATATGATGCTGGGCCATACCCCATAGACGAAATTCATATTAAAGAATACAAATACGATGTTGATATAAGGACAGGTACTGGAACTCCGGTCACTGAAGGATGTTATCCTGTATATTTTACTTATGATAACAATGAAGTAAAAACTATTAGGCGTGAATACGGTATAGGGCAATTCAGACAAGTATTTAATTTTAAAAAGTTTCCTTTTGATAAACAGAAATTAAAAATTTCAATTACCTCTAATACGAATAGCAGTCAAAACATTTCACATGTTTGGCCAAAAACAGGTTATGGCTCAGTACATTTTTTAACTCCTGAGAGAGGTGCATTTTTAGGATTAGAGGAATACATAAATAAAATCTCAAAAAATTATCTAAAAGAATGGACTGTAACTAATACCAATATAGAGAGTGAAGAAATAATCTTAGATAACTATTATAGTCCCTATTCAAATAAAATACATCCTTTCCATGAAAATTCTATCAACTTAGTTTTAGATATTGAAAGAAATTCAGCTCATTATGTTTATAAAATTATTGTTCCTGTGTTTCTAATATTAAGTGTTGCATGGTTTGTTTTGTGGATTCCTACTCACCATCTAGAGTCGAGATTAACAACTTCTATAGTTGCTCTATTAGCTTTGATTGCATATAACTTTGTTTTTTCAGATGATATTCCTAAGCTAGATTATTTAACTGCGTTGGATAAATATATCTTATTATCTTATATCTTCTGCTGTATACCCACTTTTATGAGTATTGGATTCAGTAGATTTATAGTCAGAAATCAAAGAATGGTTACAATTATTAATAAAAGACTTAGAGCTTGGTTGGGACTGATTTATTTATTAGCTTCTATACAAATATTTAATTTTTAAAAAAACTTTAACTCCCTTTTTTAATTTTTTCAGCAGATTAAAACTAGAACTGTTAGAAATATCCTCAGCGTAACAAAGTGTGATTATTTGTAGGCTTCTTCATTTATCCACTTCGAGTATTCTGTTGAGTTTATAAATACTCTCAAATTATCAATATAGCCATCTTGCTCAAATTTATTACCAAAATCAATACACATGATACGTACACTTTCTCCTCCATAAAAATTAAAGTCAGTGGAATGAAATTTGGACTCGCCGGTTGTATCTTCGTCTTGTTTTCGTGTATATGATTTACTTTTTGATACTTTGGAAAATAATTCTTTTATTTCAGAAAATATTTCATCTTTCTTCTTGAGACAACCGTCTATATCATTTGGAAATTGTAAAGCACCGCCTAAGCTATAAATTATATAATTTTTATCACTGGATTTGAAACCATTAGTAAGTGCATCAAAAGTGTTTAATTTTGAAGATCGAATAGTAAGTTGATAGAATTTTTTACTACCTGGAAAATCATCTCTACGAAAACTTTTTATTTCTTCTTCACTAAAATAATTTAGCAAACTATCACCAACGCTCATTCCTTCTATTTCAAATTTACCAATATCATCACCCTTGGATGGGGTTGTAAAGCATAAGCTTAGAAATAGGATCGCTAAAAGTTTTTTCATTATTTAGTATTTTATACTTTGTAAAAAAGACGAATATTCTTTTGATAATATAGCTACACTAATATGATCATACCATCTTTTTTCTTTCTTTAATCTGTTTGACCAATCGTAAATATGAACAGCAACTTTACTTTGATTTTTAAATATAAATTCATTTGCATAGACATGGCTATCTTTGGACTTATCGGCGGTGTGCCATTGATCCCACTTATTAAATTTTGCAGCATTTCCAAAAAATTCTTTTAGTTCTAAAACAATATTTTTTTCTTTAGAAAAACAGTCTTGTATATCATCCATGCAAAATATTCTTCCTTGAATACTGTAAATTTTATATTTTTTATCATTTTTCTTTATGACAATTGATAAGTCCTCATACTGATCAAGTTCTTTGATAAGAATAAAAGACTTACCAGAACCAACACCAACCTTAATAAATTTGTTTCCTGGATATTCATATACAAATTCACTATTCATTTCTTTTTGGATTTCATTTTTAGTAAAATAATCTAACAAACTATCCCCTATGCTCATTCCTTCTATCTCAAAATCTCCGATATCATCCGCCTTAGTTAATGATTGGAAGCTTAACATTAAGATCAGAATTAGTAATAATCTCCTCATAACAAAGACTTTCTCACTGTGGCCTATGAGTGTCAAGATTTCAGGCAAGTTGAAATTGTCTGCTGATTGGTTCAATTTAACACATCGACTCCAGGCTTATGAGTCCTGCGGTTGACCTTAATAAGCTTCGTTAATCATCCAATTAAAAAATTCTTCTGTATTAATTGCTATAGTTAATCTATCCCCATTACCCATAGTCTCAGACCAATTTGTGCATATGGCACGTATGTTGTCTCCATTCTTAAAATAAATGGTTGTGCTTTCATCGTAACTATTCCCTGATTTATCTATAGATCGTTTGTATCTATTGTCTTCTTCTTTTTCAAATTCACCTATAACGCTTTTTATCTCTTTCAAAATCTGAGTTTTTTTTGTTTTGCATTTGTCAAAATTATTTCTAAAAAAGATATCAGCCATCATTGAATATATAATATATTTATTATCAGAAGCCTTAACACTTGCTGTAATCATATCATATTGCAAAAGTTCTATATCAACTCTGTATTCTTTAAATTTTTTACTTTTAGGATAAATAAAAGGTTTTTGATTATCAATATATTCTTTGCTAACAAAATTCAATAAACTATCCCCAATGCTGATCCCTTCAATTTCAAAGTCTCGAATATCATTTGAGTATAAATTTGAAAAATTAAAAACATAAAAGATCAGAATAATATAAGTAAGTTTTTTCAATTAACCCTCTCTTCTCCTTTTAATTATTTATAATAAAATCCATAAATTCGTGGGTATTAACAGACACTTTTAAATTTGGTCTCATTAAACTGTCTTTTGTAAAATCATAACAATTTATGTTTATCGACTCAAGACTAGGATAGGGCTTGAGATAGTTTTGTATACCATAAATCATCGATTTTCCTGTCTTGTCCATGGAACTAGGAAATTTGGTTATATCGCTATCGTTTATTAAAAATTCTTTTTTTACATAAGACTGAATTTCTTTTTTTAATGAATTACACTCATTTAAATTTGCATAATAATAAATTCCTGAAATACCTACTATTTTATATTTTTTATCACCCTTTTTAACGCTAACGTTTAATTTATCGTATTGGTTAAGTTCATGTATTTTTTCTAATCTGTATGTAACAAATTTATCAGTTTTATAATTAATATTTGCTTTTATAGATTTAATTTCTTTTTCAGTTGCGTAATCCAAGAGACTTTCACCTATGCTAACTCCCTCGATCTGAAAGTCACTTATATCATCCGCTTGGGATGGGATTATTAGAAATAAACTCAGAACCGCGATCGCTAAAAGTTTTTTCATGTTCAAAGATCCTAGCATAAGATTTCACACGTAATCTATGCTTAATTCTGTATCATTTACCTTTATGGACTTCATAATGTAACCAGTCTCTAAATTCTTTACTTGATATATCTAAAAGCAAGGAATCTTTAAGACCAGATTCTTTACTATAATCTTTACATTGTAAAACTACTAGGTCTCCCGAATTAAACATATATCGAATTGTATAGAATAAACTTTTCCCCGTTTCATCTCCAGTAAATCTAAAACTTCCAGCGTCTATTCTTTCAGCATTGCTTCCGAACAATTGATTTAATTCTGAATCAATTTCTCTCTTTTTTCTTTGACAATCTTCTATCTTAATATCTATTATATCACCACCAACTGTGTGTATTTTGTATGAAGTATCATTTTTTTTTAAAGTAATTGTAATCTGATCAAAATTTCCCGTTGAATTAAAAGCTATATGATAAAATTTGTCACTTTGTTTATACTCATAAAAAGAATCAGGGTTCAAAATTTTTTGTTTGCTAAAATGATCCAACAAACTATCCCCAATACTTATCCCTTCAATCTGAAACTCCTTAATATCACCCGACTGGGATGGAGCTTGGAAGCTGAAGAGGATAAGAAAGAAGTATAGAGATAAGCGTTTCATGAGTTTATTTGTAGGCTTTATTATTTATCCAGTTTCTAAAATTTGCACCCAAGATACTAACTCTTAAGCTGTCAACCCAGTTTTTCTCTTTTGTAATTTTCTCGCTCCAATCATAACAACTAACTCTAATCACGTCTTTGGTTTTAAAAGTAAATTGAATTGTATTATTTTTGCTTTCGCCTGTTTTATCTGCTGAATGATCTTTTTCATAGGATTTTTTTTTTACATCTTTGTCAAACAAATCTTGTATGTCTAAAGCGATTTCATTTTGTTTTTTATAACAATTGCTAAAATTTTCCCTATAAAAAAAACCTCCGACTATTTGTTGGATTGTGTAGTTTTGATCTCCACTTTTAACCACAATTTCTAATACTTCGAAAGTTTTTAATTTTAAATTAAAATTATATAATACTTTGTATTTTTTTTTTGGGTACCATCTATAAGCGAGATTGTTTATTTCTTCTTTAGTTACATAATCCAATAAACTATCTCGAATACTCATTCCTTCAATTTGAAAGTCTCTGATATCATCCGACTTGGATGGGGTTATTAAACTTAAGCTTAAAATTATAATTGCTAAAAATTTTTTCATTAATCACAAACTAGATTTTCTCTAGCTCCCATTAATACTCCGCCCCAAAAGCCTGTTACACCGCTATTGGCATTATCTCTTCTAACTGCTTCACATTCTAACATTTTTCTTGTTCTTATATTTTCTTTTCTAGCGATATCTATTTGCATTAAACAATTAGAGAATTGCGATGTACCTTTTTTAAAACCATAATATTCACAAGTTTTCTTATCATTTTTCATTTGAAGTTCTTGTGACATTCTTTCACGCTCTACTTTTTGTCTGTCCCTTTCTGCAAGATAATCAGCACATCCCATTAATAAAAGCATTGGTAATAAGATCAGAATTTTATTCATAAATAAAATTTTATGATATAAGTTTTAATATGTCTAGAGAAGCAATGGAATATGATGTGGTTATTGTTGGTGCAGGGCCTGCCGGATTATCTACTGCGATTAAACTAAAACAAATCGATCCTAATTTAAATGTTTGTATCCTAGAAAAAGGTGCTGAAGTTGGAGCTCATATTTTAAGTGGTAATGTATTTGAAACAAAAGCGCTTGATGAATTGATACCCAATTGGAAGAATGAAGGGGCGCCTATAAAAACAAAAGTTTCAAAAGAAAAATTCTTATTTTTAGGAAAAAACTCCTCTCTAAGTTGGCCGACTTGGCTTTTGCCTGCAGTGCAAAAAAATCACAATAATTATATCGTTAGTCTTGCTAATCTATGTCGTTGGTTGGCGGAACAAGCTGAAAAACTAGGTGTTGAAATATTTCCTGGGTTTCCTGCTAGTGAAGTTCTTTATAATGAAGATGGATCTATAAAAGGTGTAGCTACTCTAGATATGGGTTTAGATAAAGAGGGTAACAAAAAGGATACTTACCAAGAGGGAATGGAATTACATGCAAAAGTAACAGTTTTCTCAGAAGGATGTAGAGGTCATTTAGGTAAACAATTAATTAAAAAATTTAATTTAGATGATGGTAAAAACCCTCAGCAATATGGAATAGGACTCAAAGAGATTTGGGAAGTAAGCGAACAACAACACCAAGAAGGTCTAGTTATGCATACAGCAGGGTGGCCACTGAATAACAAAACTTATGGTGGAAGTTTTATATATCACGCTGAAAATAAACAAATATATCTTGGATATGTAATTGGTTTAGATTATCAAAATCCACATCTTTCTCCCTTTGATGAGTTCCAAAGATTTAAAACGCACCCATCAATAAGAAAGATGTTTGAGGGTGGAAAAAGAATTTCTTTTGGAGCAAGAGCTTTAATTGAAGGTGGAATTCAAAGTTTACCTAAAATGTATATGCCAGGAGGATTATTAATAGGTTGTGATGCAGGAACTTTAAACATGCCTAAAATTAAAGGTTCTCACACTGCTATGAAAAGTGGAATTATTGCGGCAGAAACCATTATTGAGAATATTAAAAACAAAACAGATTTATCAATTTATGAAAAAAAATTTAAAGAAAGTTGGGTTTATAAAGAACTTCATGCTGCTAGAAATGTAAAACCAAGTTTCAGTTGGGGTTTAATATTAGGTATTATTTTTACAGGTATCGATCAGATCTTATTTAGAGGAAAACTTCCTTTCACTTTAAAACATAAACATGCAGATCATGAAGCTTTAAAACCAGCAAGTCAAATGCCTAAAATTGAATATCCAAAACCTGATGGCAAGCTAACATTCGACAAAACTAGCTCTGTTTATTTGACAGGAACTAATCATACTGAAAACCAACCTGTACATTTAAGGTTAAAAGATCCTAATCTACCAATAAATTACACTTTAAAAGAGTACGACGAACCTGCTCAAAAGTATTGTCCAGTAGGTGTATATGAAGTTCAACAGGAGAAATTTGTTATTAATTCACAAAATTGTATCCACTGCAAGACCTGTGATATTAAAGAACCCTCTCAAAATATCACTTGGGTTGCACCCGAGGGTGGAGGCGGACCTAAATACGGTAACATGTAAAAAGACTATTGCTTTTGTCTGTGAGAAAGCATAATGGCTTTCCACCATGTATAAAATTATAAAAAATTCTTGGGCTCTCTTTACTGGCTTTGCAGTGATTATGATTTCTCATGGTTTTCAAGGAAACCTTTTAGGAATTAGAGCTGTATTAGAAAATTTTAATTTTATCGCCACAGGTACAATGATGTCTGGTTATTTTATTGGATATTTCATAGGTGCAAATATTATTCCAAATCTTGTTAGCAAGGTGGGTCATATCAGAGTGTTTGCAGCTTTTGCCTCAATGGCTTCGCTTAGCTCATTAGTTCATGTTGTGTTTGTGGATCCTATTGTTTGGACTTTAGCAAGATTTTTAACAGGCTTTAGTATGATTGGAATTCTTATAATTGTTGAAAGTTGGTTGAATGATAGAGCAACTAATAAAACAAGAGGTAAAGTTTTATCATTATATATGTTTGTAACTTTTTTTGCATTCGCTTTGGGAAACCTATTGTTAAACGTAAGTAGTCCTAAAAACTATGAACCTTTTATATTGATTTCACTATTATTTTCTATAGCTTTAATTCCAATACTTCTTACAAAAAGAAAGCCTCCTACATTTAAAAAAACTAGTTCCATAAAGATTAAGGAGCTTTTTAAAATTTCTCCTTTTGGAAGTTTTTCTACGTTTTGTTCAGGGTTCATTTTCTCTGCTATGTTCACCATGTTATCAGTTTATGCTGTAACAATGAACTTAACAGTATTAGAAATTTCTATATTACTATTTTCGGTTACTCTAGCAGGTGCACTTTTTCAGTGGCCAATAGGGTCTTTATCAGACAATTATGATAGAAGAATAATAATTATTGGATGTTGTATAACATCATCTATTTTTGCTGTTCTCTCTATAATGGCATCTGGAATTTCTTTTGAAAATCTTTTTGTAGAAGAAATGTTCAGATTTAATTATTTTTCAACAGATACAAGCATGGATAAAACAAAATTATTTATTTTTATAATTCTTTTGTCTGGGATGACACTTCCATTATTTGCTCTAAATCTTGCTTTAGTTAATGATTATATTCCTAAAGAAAAGTTCGTTGCAGCTGGAGCTGGTTTAAACATTATATTTGGTTTAGGGGCTATAGCAGGACCCGTTATGTGTTCAGTTTTAATGAGTATTTTTGGACCAAATGGATTTTTTATTCATTTACTTATTTTTTTCTTTGTAATTACTATCTTTGGTGTCTTTAGAATGAACAAAAGAAAATATGAAGACAATCCAGAGTCAACATTTACACCTCTACCAAAAGATATCACTCCACTAGGTATCGAGCTTGATCCAGATACAGGAGTGGATTTATCTAATAGTTCAAATGATAAAAAATAGTTCAGCCATACTAATTGTTTTAATTGCAGGACTATTTTGGTCCTTTGGACCTTTAGTTGTAAGATATATAGATGATGCACAATTAATTCCTTGGCAATATCTTTTTTTTAGGGGTTCAGTAATTTTTTTAGTCCTAAATATATATTTATTTTTAGCTGAAGGTCTTAAGTTTACAAAAAATTATAATAAGATTGGTTTATCTGGATTAATTGGTGGAGTAAGTCTTGGTATTGCTAATATATCTTTTATTCTTTCTATAACAACTACTACTGCAGCTGTCACTATGATGATGCTAGCAACTCAACCATTTGTAGCTGCAATTTTAGCATACGTTTTTTTGAAAGAAAAAATTTCAATGACAACTTTTATAGCAATAGTAGTAGCTGCTGGAGGTATAATATTTATGTCTTTAGATAGTAAAGGAGAAGGTTCTTTGTTTGGTTTAATTAATGGTTTGTTGTCATCTTTAGGGTTTGCAGGGTTTACTGTTTCACTTAGGTGGAGAAGAAAAACTCCAAAATTTACTACTGTAGCTATAGCGGGTATTTTCTGTGCAGCGGTCGCAATCTTAGTTCTTATATTTAATGATGATAATATTTTTATTTCAGTTAAAAACTCGTCTCTCTCTGCTTTACATGGATTTCTGGTTTGTTCTGGACTTATATTATTTTCTATAAAATCGAAAGATTTACCAGCTACAGATTTAACTCTTCTTTCGCTGACAGAGGTCTTAGGTGGAATTTTCTGGGTTTGGTTGCCAATATTTGGAATTAATGAGGTTCCAACAGCAAATACATTAATTGGTGGAGGAATTATAACAACTGCAATAATCTTTTATGCCTTTAATACTAAACAGCCTTTATCATCAAGATATGTTTGGGTAAAAAAAAAATAATTTAAAATTTAATTGAATCCTTTAACCTTTCTTTAAAATAATCCTCGTATGACTTATTGCAAGTTACAATATATTTATCTTTCAAATTATATATGGTGCAATCTATTTTAGCTATTAAAGTTTGAGCCATTGTAAAAGCTGGAAATCTTTTTAAACGCAAATCAAAATGTGTCAATTTATTTAGAAATTCATTTTTATTTTCGCCAGAAATTTCAAAGTAAATTTGGCCATAAGAATAATCTGAAGCAAGAATTTCATCATTTGAATTAATTTTAGAAATAAACTTTAAAACTTCTTTATAATCCTGCTCTACTAGATAAATCAGACTCCACTGATCAAAGGAATTTTTTGCAAATATAAATTTATCATTTGTTGTTATTTCAAGATTTTTTAGATGGAGGAAATGTCAAGATTTCTTGGTTTATTTTTTCATTAAATTGATCTTTTCCGTCACCTCTAATAATGATCTGTTGAAAATTCTTTTGAGAAATATCTACACCTTGAGATGATAATAACTGTGTCATGATACTAACCTCTTATTTTCTGGGTCAATAAAAACAGGACTAACAACCTCGACTGGAATGTTTTTAGTTCCATAAGTTGAAGAGACAAATAATTTTCTACCCATCAGTTTGTTACCTCCTTTTATCATGGCCATTGCAATACAATGGTTAAGATTAGGGCTATGATAGCTTGATGAAACATGGCCAAGATATTCAACTGGAGCCGTTATTCGTTTAGGTAATCTATCACATTCTACAACATGTTGACCTTCTTCGATAAATTCAGATTTATCTAAAGGAATAATTCCAACTAATTGTTTTCGATCTTCTCTAGATGTATCGCTTCTAGTTAAAGACCTTTTTCCAATAAAATCTTTTTTCTTTTTACCTATCATCCAATTAAAATTAAGATCGAGGGGTGTTACTGTTCCATCTGTCTCTTGACCTATTACTACATAGCCCTTTTCTGCTCTTAACAAATGCATTGTTTCTGTTCCGTAAGGCACAAGATCGTATGCTTTTCCGAAATGAAATATTTTTTTCCATAGTTCCAAAGCTTTATTAGGGGTTATGTAGATCTCATAACCAAGTTCTCCGGTAAAACTAGCTCTCATGATTCTAACTTCTGTATCCATGTAATCAAAAACTTTAAAAGTCATAAAAGGAAAGTTCTCATTACTAAAATCAACATCGGTAAATACTTTGCTCACTATATCTCTTGATTTTGGGCCACTAATATTAAATGTACTAAATTGCTCAGTAATTGAATTCACATAAACTTGAAGATTTGGCCACTCAGTTTGAAGATATTCTTCCATATCAGCTAAAACTTTAGGAGCTCCTCCTGAAGTAGTCGTTACTATAAAATGTTTATCATTTAATTTGCAGACTATGCCATCGTCTTTTATCATTCCATCTTCACCTAACATAAGGGCATATCTTGAGCTCATTGGTTTCATTTTAGTAAATGCATTTGTGTACATGAGATTCATAAATTCCAAAGCATCTTTTCCTTTTATTTCTATTTTTCCCAGAGTGCTTCCATCTAAAATACCAGCAGTTTTTCTTGTTTGTTCAGACTCTCTTTGTACAGCTAGATGCATGCTTTCCATTTCAAATTTTTTAAAATACCAAGGTCTTTTCCACTGACCTACATCCTCAAAGACTGCTTTGTTTTCTATATGCCAATTATGAATAGGTGTTTTTCTTTGAGGATCATAAAATTCAAAAGTGTTTCTTCCAGCTATTGCTGAAAAGCTAAGAGGAGCATATGGAGGTCTATAAGTCGTTGTTCCTACTTCTGAGATTTTCTTTTTTAAAATTTTTGAGACTATTCCTAAAGAATTAATACTACTAATTTTGCCTTGATCAGTACCCATGCTGTTTGTAGTAAATCGCTTTAGATGTTCGATGCGATCAAAACCTTCTTTAACTGCTTGTTTAAGATCTTTTGTTGTTACATCATTGTGTAAATCTATAAAAGATTTAGACCAATTAGATTTTTTCTCATGCTTTGTCTCCCAAAGCTCTTTTATATTAAAATTATTGATATCGTTTAGTTCTATATTCGATTTGATATTTTTTGTTTTTAAAAAAGATAGTTTATTATTAATTTCTTCAACTGTTTTCTCATAGTTAAAGTTTCCACTAACAGATCCTAAGGTTATAGTATTTTGAAAGGAAACATCTGGTTTAAAAGTAACAAGTTTATCATCCCATTTAACCAAACCTTTTGATTGAGTAAATAAATGTATATCAGGATTTATTCCACCAGAGATGCAAAGCATCGAAGATTTTACTTTAATAATTTTATTAGATTTTTTGATTGATATAGTCTTTATTTTTTTATTGCCATCGCAACCTTCCACTTCAGCATTAATATAAAAAGGAATATTGTTTTTCTCTAAATAGTTTAAAAGTTTTCTTCCTATTTTGTCTTTATTTCTTGAATCTACGTAAGCTGCTGGTTTATGACCAAGGTCAATTAGTGATTTTAAAAGTGAATCTGTTGTTGAGTTATTTGTAAAAATTACAGGACTAGTTTCTGGTACTACTCCATATCGATGTATATATTTTTCAAAAGATGCAGCTAACATTACTCCTGGCAAGTCGTTATTTCTAAACGAAATAAATCGTTCAATATGTCCATTAGCCAAAATAGTGTGTGTGGTTCTAATTTTATGTAGAGTTAACTCAGATTTATTATTGTCAATTTTTTTTCCTACACTTTTATCCTCTAAAGCAATTAAATGGTTTGCAAAATTGTAGGAAGTTACTAGTGAGTTTTTTAATATTTTTATATTTTTTGAGTCTTTAATAAGTTTTTCTGTTTCGTTTATCCATTCATTTGGTTCTTTGTTGCTAATTTTTTTTATTTTTTTTGAATTTTTTAATATACCGCCTAGAAAACTATCTTGTTCTAAAAGCAAAACATCATATTGAGTATTGATCAATTTTCTTGCAGTAATTAATCCACTTAGACCTCCGCCAATAATAACAATATCTACGTTATGATTTTGGTGAATGCTTTTAGATCTAAATTCCTTGGGGGGCTTGCCAAGTCCAGCTGTTCTTCTAATTATTGGCTCATAAATTCTTTTCCAGAAACCTTTTGGACCCATGAAAGTTTTGTAATAAAACCCTGCAGAAAACATAGGTGATAATAAGTTATTAATTGAACCAATATCTAAATTAAGCGATGGCCAACGATTTTGACTACTTACTCTTATTCCCTCATAAATTTGTTTTACCGTAGCTCTAGTATTGGGTTCATTATGTTCATTTAAAATTTGAACTATTCCATTTGGTTCTTCTATTCCACATGTGTAGATCCCTCTAGGTCTGTGATATTTAAAGCTTCTGGCAACTAACCTGACATTGTTTCTCAATAAAGCTGAAGCAATCGTGTCTCCTTCATAACCAATATATTTTTTTCCATCAAATTTAAAAGAAACTTCTTTGTCAGTTATATAATAAGAATTTTTGTTATCTGCAGCACTCATACTCTATTTTTTTACCGTAAAGTTTCCAGAACCAACTTTTGGTTCTCCTGAAGGTGTTTTTAAAGTGTTTATAAAACTTTCTTTACTAGGTGGATTTTCATTTAATTTGTAAATTGCTAATATTTCATCTGTAGACGTATTTCTAACAGCATTAAACCATTTTCTACATCCATGAGAATGTACCCATCGTTCATAAAAAATTCCTTTAGGATTGTCTCGATAAAAAACATATTGTCCCCAGTCTTTATCATTAAGATTTTCAGAATTTTCTGGTCTTGCTACATGAGCTTCGCCTCCATTAGAAAACTCCGATTGATCTCTTTCACCACAATAAGGACAATTTATTAAAATCATATCTAGTGTGCTACTGCTGCTGCTCCATGTTCATCTATAAGTCTACCATCAGAAAATCTCTCTAAATTGAAAGCAGCATTTATTTTGTGCGGTTCATCGTTAGCAACTGTATGTGCAAAAACATTAGCGCTACCAGGTGTTGCTTTAAAACCGCCTGTTCCCCAACCACAATTAAAATATAATCCTTTCACTTCGCACTTGCTTATTATTGGGCTAGCGTCAGGACAAATATCTACTATACCTCCCCACTGACGTAGCATTTTCATTTTTCCAAATATTGGATATAATTCAACAATAGCTCTAACAGTTTCTTCTATAACATCGTATCCACCTCTTTGAGTAAATGAATTGTAGCCATCAGTTCCAGCTCCAATAACTAATTCTCCTTTATCCGATTGGCTAACATAAGCGTGAACTGCATTGGACATTACCACTGTATTGATTACAGGTTTAATAGGTTCAGAAACTAAAGCTTGTAACGGTCGGCTTTGTAATGGCAATCTTACCCCTGCAGTTTTTGCTAATACACTTGTATGGCCGGATGCTACTACAGCTACCTTTTTAGCTTTAATCAAACCTTTAGACGTTTTAACTCCCTCAACTTTACCATTTTTTGTTTTAATACTATGAACTTCACAATTTTGAATTATATCTACTCCCATTTCATCTGCCCTCATTGCAAAACCCCATGCTATAGCATCATGTCTTGCCACTCCTCCTCTTCGTTGAAAAGCTGCGCCTAATACTGGATATCTTAAATTGTCAGTATTCATTATAGGAACTAATCTTTTAATATCTCTTGTCTCTAACCATTGAGTATCGAGACCATTAAGTCTATTAGCACTTATTCTTCTTTTCATTTCTTTAATGTCGTGCTCATTGTGAGCCAAATTCATCACACCTCTTTGACTAAACATCATGTTATAATTTAGCTCTTGAGATAAATTTTCCCATAACTTTACTGAATGATCGTAAAGAAAAGCACTTTCATTCCAGAGATAATTAGATCTTATAATTGTAGTGTTTCGACCAGTATTTCCGCTACCTATCCAGCCTTTTTCTATTACTGCAATATTTTTTATTCCATGCTCTTTAGCCAAATAGTAAGCGGTGCCTAGTCCATGACCTCCACCTCCTACTATTATCACATCGTAGGTTTTTTTAGGCTCAGGACTCTTCCACATTTTTTGCCAATTTTCATTATTGGAAAAAGCATTTTTTATAAGGGTAAAAATTGAATATTTTTTTTTCACATCTCAAACTAGCAAAAAAGTCAAAAATAACAAAAGAAATCAAAGGTGAAAATGTATCAGTAAGTCAGGCTATAAAGCTTTAAATTCAAGTGTTTTATACAACTTGACAGCTATTAAGAAAGATAGTTAAGTATGGGTAGCGCTGATTTAATTCAAATTGCTGAGCGCTTAACAAATCCAGCTAAAGCGACTAAGTCTAATGACCACCGCTTTAGCCGGTGGTTTTTTTTTGAAAGTTTATCAAATTAAAACCGGGTATTTGAACTATATTGTACGCCCGACATTTCGTCGAAGTACTAAAAAGGGAGAAAAAAAATGGCTAATTTTAAACATCCGGAAACTATTGGGTTACACGGTGGTGAGTATAGAAGCGACCCCGCAACTACAGCAGTAGCAGTTCCTATTTATCAAACTTCTTCTTATCAATTCAAAAATGCTGAAACAGCAGCAAATTTATTTGGTTTAAAAGAATTTGGAAATATTTACACAAGGATTATGAATCCGACATGTGATGTTCTTGAAAAAAGAGTTGCTGCATTAGAAGGTGGTTTAGCAGCAGTAGCAGTTGGCTCAGGTCAAGCAGCCTCAGCGTTTTGTATACAAAACGTTGCTCAAGCTGGAGACAATGTTGTTGCTTCAACTGACTTATATGGAGGAACAGTAAATTTATTTAAAAATACTTTAAGACAACAAGGTATTGAAGTTAGATTTGCAGATCCTGCTGACCCAAAAAACTTTGAGAAGTTGACAGATGATAAAACAAGAGCTTACTACGGTGAGTCTTGTCCAAATCCTTATCTTAGAGTTTTTCCAATTAAAGAAGTTGCAGATATTGGTAGAAAAAAAGGAATACCTTTAATTATAGACAACACAGCTTCACCTGTAATATGTAAACCTTTGGCTCATGGCGCCGCAGTTGTGATGCACTCTTTGACAAAATATATTGGAGGTCATGGAACTTCAATTGGTGGAATCATTGTTGATAGTGGTAACTTTGACTGGACAAAAGACAGAAAAAGACAACCATTAATGAACGAACCAGATCAAAGTTATGGTGGTGCTATTTGGGCAGATGCAGTTCCTCAATTGACGGGGGCTAACATTCCTTTTGCGATCAGAGCGAGAGTGGTTTTACTTAGAGACTTAGGTGCTCCATTAAGTCCATTCAATGCTTTTCAAATTATTCAAGGTTTGGAAACTGTTGCTCTTAGAATGAAACAACACTGCAGTAATGCAGAAAAAGTTGTATCTTTCCTGGAAACACAAAAGAAAGTTAAAAATATAATCTACCCTACTAATCATCAAGGTGAGATTAAAGAGAGAGCTAAGAAATACATGCAAGGTGGATATGGTTCATTAGTTGGAATGGATGTTGGAACTAGAGAAGCTGGTTCTAAATTCATTGACAATTTAAAAATGCTTTATCATGTTGCTAACATTGGTGATGCTAGAAGTTTAGCAATACATCCTGCAACAACTACACATAGTCAATTAAATGATGAAGAGTTATTGGCGGCTGGTGTAACACCAGGATATGTTAGACTTTCTATTGGGATAGAACATCCTGATGATATCATCGCTGATATTAAACAAGCTTTGGCTGCATAAAAATAAATTAGATGGTCCCAATTATTTATATTGGGACCATCTTTCAAGAAAATATTAGAACTACCTTCTATTATAAATAATTGCTTTTTTTGTTACCTTTTCAGTCTTAGATATTTCTTTAATATTATTTTTTGGAAATTCTTTCACAATGTCTGTAGTCTTTTCTATAATAGCAGAGCTTTTCAACTTAACTTGTTTTTTTACAATTGTGCAAAATTCAGACCTTGTTATTTCAAAAGAGGAAATGCAGGTTTCTTTTTTTCTCTCAGGATTTTTTTTCTCTGCGAAAGTAATAGCATGTTCCAGAGGAGTTTTTCCTGTTTGTTTTTTAACCCCATAACTTATCGCCGAATTTAAACTGGATTGAACAAATCTTCCGTTCGAGGCACCAGGACCTATTAGTGCTAACGATTCAGCACAACCATTCAACAAAAAAAGAGTTGATAATAAAAGAAATATCTTTTTCATGATTAAAACTTGTTTTAATTGGTTCCGTATATCCGCTTCATCTATAAATAAAAGTTAATTTTGAATGTGAAAATTTTTTATTAACACAACTTGTGGTAGTTAAAACTTATGTTTTTTGATTTTGAATATCTTTTGGAATTAGCTAATCCAGTATCTTTATTTTAGATTTTGTTAAAATTAATTGTTTTTTTACAATATAACAAATCTCAGAGTTAGTTTTTTCAAGAAAAGAGTGGCATTGCTCTTTTTTTTTCTCAGGATTTACTTTTTCAGCATAGGCTCTGACATGTTCTAGTGGGCCTTTACCTGTTTGTTTTTTAACTCCATAACTTACTGCAGTGTTGAAAGATGATTGGAGCATTTTTCCATTTGATGCCCCGCCAATTGATGGGCCAAGAAGTGCAACTGACTCGGCACAACCTGAAAGTAAAAATATAGTTGCTAATAGTACAAATATTTTTCGCATACTCCCTCTAAAATTTTTCTTAGGTTATTGAATTTATACAAACATAAATACAATAATTCCGTTCAATATGAGTATATCAAATACAACCTGCAATGGAAGAGTAAGCTTTATGAAATCAAACGTATCGGCTTGTTATTTATACAACTATCTAGGTTTTCTATCATTTGATTATAAAATTTTGAATAGTTCTCTGCGGTTACATAGCCTATGTGCGGTAATAACAAAGCGTTAGGGAGAAATCTCAATTTATGATCTTGAGGCAAAGGTTCTTTATCATAAACATCTAAGCCAACTCCAGCTATTGACTCATCTTTTAAAGACTGAATTAAATCATTTTCGTTAACAATAGGACCTCTTGATGTATTAATTAAAAAAGAGGATTTCTTCATCATGTCTAATTCTTTTTTTGTGATTAAATCTTTATATCTATCTGAAAATACTACATGAATAGAAACGATGTCAGCATTTTTCAATAAATCTTCTTTGTTCATTGGTAAAACTCCTGTTTCATTCGCATGAGTTAAATTTAAATTTTCGCTCCACGCACAAACTTCCATTCCAAATGCTTTTGCAACTTTGGCAACTTGAGTTCCTATCTTTCCAAGTCCAATTAAACCTAATAGTTTGCCTTTTAGTTCCAATCCTATTGTGGTTTGCCAATATCCTTGAAACATATTATCAACTTCTTGCTTCATATTTCTGAATAAACCTAATATTAAAGCCCAGGTAATTTCTGCAGCAGGATTAGAATTAATTTCTGTTCCGCATACTATAATCTTATTTTTTTTAGCTGTTTCTAAATCGATAGCATTATTTCTCATGCCTGATGTCATAATATATTTTAATTTAGGAAGTGAGGTAATTATAGATTTTGTAATTGGAGTTCTCTCTCTCATTATAAAAAGAGCCTCGAAATCTTCTAATGCAACTATTACCTCATTTTCATTTAAAAATGGTTCATTAAAAACTTTAAAATTATATTTTTTTTTATACTTTTGTGTTTCAACTATTTGTTGAAATACATATTGATAGTCATCTAAAACTGCAACTTTAATCATTAACTTTTCTATTAGATAAATAAATTCCTGTTAATATAAAAGTTGCTCCAGCTAAATGGTATATCTCAAATTTTTCTTTAAAAATAATTATTGCCATAACTGCACTAAATAAAGGCATCAATTGAATAAACATAGTAGATCTATTTGGGCCAATTATCTGAACACCTTTTTGCCAACAATAGTAAGCTCCTATTGCGGGAAACATTACTACATAAAAAAGAATTAAAAAAAATGCTTTATTGTAATTTAATTCTAAGCCTATTGATTTTTCATAAAAAAATTGAGGTATTAAAAAAATTATTCCAACTGAAACCATTAACTGTATTAAAGTAAATTGAGAGAGTTTGAATTTATGTTTTTTAAGCAAAGTAGAGTAAAGTGACCAAGTAATTACACAAACTAACATCCATAAGTCACCCTTATTAAAATTTAAAGAAATAATTTTTTGAATATCGCCGTTAGAAATTATTGATCCAATTCCTATAATTGATAACAATAGCCCAAATATTTGAAAAAAATTTGTTTTTTCAATTTTCATTAAAGATGAAAGAACAATTGTAGCAGCTGGAATAGCTGCAAGCATTAAAACTGCGTTTACTACTTGCGTATAGTTAAGTGCAAAATAAACAACTGAGTTAAACGTGCTAATTGTAATTACTCCCATAAAACTAATTACAAGCCAATTTTTTTTTATATAAGGTAAATTGTTAAGGATTTCTTTATAAGTAAAAGGGATTAATATAAACCAAACTGAAATCCATCTGAAAACATTAAGTGTTAAAGGAGGGATTTCAAATAGTGTTGCAAATTTTCCAACAATAAAATTACCAGACCAAAACAACGCTGCTAAAACTAGAAATAAATAAGCTAAATAATTTTTTGACAAAAAACTCCTAGTTAAATCTCTTCGAGCTGTAGGGAGATAAATCTAAATTTGTTTTCTCTTCTGCAACTATTCCAGAAACAATTTTGCCTGTTATAGCGCCCAGAGTCCAGCCCAAATGATGATGACCAAATGCATAAATGATATTTTTATTTTTTAATGAAGGCCCAATAATAGGTAAAAAATCTGGCAATGTAGGTCTAAAACCTAACCATTCATCTTCATGATTTTTAAGTTCAGGTAAAAGTTCTTTTGCAGATTTTATTAGATAATCGATACGTTTCTTTGATAAAGAATTTTTTAATCCACCTAGTTCAACAGTGCCTACAGCTCTTAATCCTTGATTCATAGGAGTCATGCCAAATCCTCTATCTAAAAAAATTACTGGTCTAGAAATTAAATGATCCATATTTTTAAAATGAACATGGTATCCGCGTTCAGTATCCAAAGGAATATTCTCTCCTAACTGATCTGTTAAATTTTTTGAAAAGGCCCCTGAAGCAATAACAGTTTTTTCAAAACTATATTCTTCGTTTTCTGATTTAATAATGATTTCGTTCTTGCTAATTTGTTTTAGACTGGTGACATTTTCTTGAATAAATTTTCCTCCTTTATTTAGAAAAAGTTTAAATATCTCTTTTAAAATACCATGCGGATCTCTAGCGTGCATAGCGTCTTCATAAACTACTCCTGCATCAAAGACTGGTTGTAAATTTGGCTCTAATTCTAAAATCTCCTTTTGTGATAATAATTTCTGATTTATTCCTAAATCATTTCTCACTTTAATTTCAATTTCTCTACTTTTAATATTCTTTTTAGTCCAGACATAAATAATTCCTTTTTTATCAATTAAATTAGTTGTATCTATTTCTTTAAATATTTCTTCATAGGCATCATTAGATAAACTTAAAATTTGATGCATATACTTTGCGGTATGTAACATTGATTTTTTATTGCAATTTTTTAAATAATGAAACAACCAAGGAATCATTTTTGGTACATGATTCCATTTTAATGCCAAAGGTCCGTAAGAACTAAACAACATTTTCGGGACATCATATAAAATATCAGGTCTATTAAACTGTAAAACAGCATAAGGAGAAAAGTGTCCTGCGTTACCATAAGATGCAGATTTAAATTCAAAAGATATTGGATCGTGACGATCAAATAAAGTTACAGGAATTCCTTTTTTAATTAGTTGAAGTCCAATACAAATGCCTTGTATACCAGAACCGATAATACCAACTGATTTACATTTATATTTTTCCATAAGAAATTTATAGTGCAAACTTGGAGGATTTTGTAGTGCGGTAGATTAGGCTATAACTTTTGAATCTTTATTAAGAACTGTTTCAGAGCCACCATTTTCCTTGGGCTTTTTCTCTTCTTTTGATTTGCTAAACAAGAAATCTGGTTTAAGTTTAGATTTAGATCCATGAGTTTTTTTAATGTATCCATCTATATCTGCGCCATTTTCTGTTTTTAGATTATTTCCAAACTCTATGTCCCCTTTAACAGTGCCAGTACTTCCAACAATCACGTCATCACCAGATATTTTTCCATCCATGTGACCATGGATTTCAATTCTATCTCCTTCGATTGATCCAGTAATTGAACCAGTTTCTCTAATTACAACTTCTTTTGAAATTACTGGCCCCTTAACTAAACCCGCAACATCGATTGCTCCAGAACTGTTGATCGTTCCTTCAATACTTACTGTCTCACTTATAAGTGACCTTTCAGTATCTTTGATTTTATTTTTTTTATCACCAAACATATAATTTTTTTTTATAATTTAATCACCTATGAGATTTTTTAACAAGCCTTTTTTAAAAAAAATTTCTGCTCATTATAGGTCTTTTTTTTAATTAACTGGCATATCTTTATAAATCTTACAAGACATTGTAATGCCTAAACCAAGCATTATAGCCATCATTGAAGAACCGCCATAAGACATAATGGGCAAAGGAGAGCCAACAATTGGTAATAAACCTAATACCATTCCCATATTTACTACCACATAAATAAAAAATGCAGTTGCAAAACTATAGCAATAAAGTTTTCCAAAATTGCTTCTTGTCATATTTCCTACTCTAACTATTCTTGAAACAATTAATCCGTAAAGTAACAGGATAAATATTGATCCAAAGAAACCAAATTCCTCAGAAAATAAAGTAAATATAAAATCAGTATGTTTTTCAGGTAAATAATCTAGATAGCTTTGCGATCCATTTAAAAAACCTTTGCCAAAAAGACCTCCTGAACCTATGGCAATTTTAGACTGTATGATTTGATAACCCGCTCCTAAAGGATCTTTTTCGGGATTTAAAAAAGTTAATATTCTTGATTTTTGGTATGGTTTTAAAAAAGAAATAGCGATTGGTAATAATGATATAAAAATTAAGGTAGAATAAGCAAAAAATTTTACTCTTACTCCAGCAAGCCAAGCTACTATTAAACCGCCAAAAGCAATTAAAAGAGCGGTTCCAAGATCTGGCTGCATTACAACTAAAAGAACTGGAAAAATTAAAACAAAAATCGGTAAAAATAAAAATTTAAGTCTATTCACGCTTTCTATTGGAATACGATGATAATATTTTGCTAAAAATAAAATTAAACCTATTTTCATTAACTCTGATGGTTGAAGATTCATAAAATAGAGACTTAGCCATCGTTGTGATCCTGATGATGTTATTCCAAAATATTTTACTCCTATAAGAAGAATAAGAAAAACAAAATAAATTAAATAACTAGTATTGTGCCAAAATCTTATTTGAACAAAAGATAAAATAAAAAACATTAAAAAGAAAACAAAAAATCTAATTATATGGCTTTCAGTATGATATTTAAATTCTCCACCATCAGTAGAGTACATTGCAAACATGCTTACAATTCCTAAAGTTAAAATAGAGAAAACTAAAACGTAATCGATAGAAAAAAGTTTATCTTTAAAAGTCAAAGATGATTGTATAGACCTAGGTTGAAACATTAAATAGAATCTCCCGGTAAATTATTTATAGATTGTCTTAAACTATGACGCTCTAAAACTTTTTTAATAACTTTCTTTGCTATTGGAGCTGCAGCTTTACTTCCAGTACCTCCATGTTCTACAACTACGCTTATTGCGTATTTTGGATCACTTACAGGAGCAAAAGCAATGAACAAAGCATGGTCTCGATTTTCATATTTTAACTGCTCTTGTTTCACTTCTGCCTCTCTTTGAGCCTCAGTGAATTTCTTAATTTGAGATGATCCTGTCTTGCCGGCAAAAGTAAATCTTTTGTCTTCTAGTCTAGATCTATAAGATGTTCCTCCTGGTTCATTCGAAGATGAATACATTGCATCTTTTATAATTTTTATATTTTCTTGATTTTTAAATAATGGTGTTAAGTCAAAATTCGAAACTAATAAGTCTGCAGGTAAAGGCTGATCAGGATTATCATTTTTAAATTTTAAATACTCCTTTAAATTATTTTTTGTTTTATCAAATAGTATTCTAGGTTTGATCTCAAAACCTCCATTAGCAATTTGAGCTGTCATTAGGCATAGTTGAATTGGTGTGCTTTGAAAATAACCTTGCCCTATTCCTGAGTGTAAAGTTTCTCCTAAATACCAGTTTTGACCAATATATTTTTTCTTCCAAGATGTATTAGGCACTACTCCTGAACGTTCTTCAAAAAAATCTTGTAATACTTTTTTTCCAAGACCAAATTTTTTTGCTGTTTCAGATAAACGGTCTACACCTAGTCTTCTTGCAACTTCATAAAAGTACACATCGCAAGATCTTTTAATTCCTGTTCTCATGTTCATTACACCGTGACCTTTCTTTTTCCAACAATGAAACTTTTCACCAAATAATTCGATTTTACCTTTGCATCTAACAGTATCCAAAGGTCGAATGATTTTATTTTCTAAGGCGCTTAGTGCTACTATTGTTTTAATAGTTGAGCCTGGTGGATACAATCCTGATATAGCTTTATTGCTTAAAGGCTTTCTATCGTTATTAATTAATTCATTCCAATAATCTCGATTTACTCCATGAACGAATGCATTTGGGTCGTAAGCAGGTGAAGAAACAAGAGATACAATATCACCATTGTAAATATCCATAACACATACCGATGCTGCTTTATTTCCTAATATTTCTGCTACAAACTTTTGAACTTCTAGATCTAAAGTGGTCTTAAAATTTTTCCCTGCTTTACCTTGTTCAACTTTAATTTGTTTAATTCTTTTTCCAAAGGCATTAACTTCATATCTTTGAAAACCAACTTCACCTATTATTTCTTCATCTAATCTACGCTCCAATCCAGTCTTTCCTACAACCATACCTGGAACTGACTTTTCTTTTAAATATTTTTTGTTTTTTAGATCTTTTTCACTTACTTGAGAAACATAGCCTAAAACATGGGCAGAGGAGCTATCTTTATATACCCTAGCGACTGATACTATAGGTTCAACCCCTTGTAATTCATGTAAAAACAAATTTATTCGAGAGAATTCAGACCAATTTAAATTATCTGAAATAATAATAGGTTCCCAAGGTTTTTGTTTTGCAATTTTTTTCTTTAAAGAAAATATTTTTTTATCACTTATATTTAATATTGTTTTTAATCTAAAAAATATTTCTTCGATACTTTGAGTGTTTTCGGGTATTAAGTGTATTTGATAAACTTGCTTATTAGAGGCTATTTCATTATTAAAATAATCTTTTATTGTCCCTCTTTCTGGAGCTAATTTCCATTCTCTAAATCTATTCTTGTCTGATAATGTCTTGTATTTGCTGCTTTCATTAATTTGAAGTGAAATCAAACGACCCAGAACCCCTACTACAACAACAGCTTTGCTTACTGTTAACAAAAACATTCTTCTGCTTATTAATTTAGATTTTATAACTGTGTTACCTGACCCAGAGCTAAACATTTTTTCCAATTGTTATAATTGAGTTATAGTAAGAAAATAGAAACCAAAAAAAAGGGAAGAAGATCAGGGTAAAGAAAGTGTTATATGATATTTCTGTAAGATTTATTGCTATCTCTGAAAAATTAATTAACAAGATAAAAAACATTAAATTTGAAAAAAAGATTGCAATAAAAAAGGTAAACCAATCAGTTGTTATTCTTGTATTAACTGTCATATTTTTTACATAAGTAGCCACTAACGATATAACTAAATAAGCTAAAGAGCTTATACCTAGAGGAAATCCCATAACAACGTCGTTAATCAATCCTGCAAAAAATATATGCCCGCTTCCCAACACTTCAGGTCTTTTTAAAACCCAAAAATAAATTATGATTAATTGAATGTTAAAAGACAAAATTTCAAAATAATTTTCAAAATGACTATCTATTTCGCTAACAGATAAATAATATAAGAGAATAAGTGGACCAAGGTTTAATATTTTGCTTATCGTTTTATAATTTAGCACTTAAAAAACCTCTTTATTATGTTGTGAAAGATCAACTTTTACAAATGAAAGTTGGCTAGATTCTGAAAATAGTATTACTTCGCCTTTTTCATTAGTGACTCCGATAGGGGATCCTGGAAAAAAAATTCCATCTTTACCAGATGTAAATACATCTATTCCTTCTTCAACGATGTAACCTTCAGGTAAATACTCTAATAATGGTCTGGACCCTCCACTGCCTTTTAAAATTGCTTGAACATTGTCTTCACCAAAAGTAACTGGTATTCTGCTATTTAAGTCGTTTAAAAGCAAAACTCTTGAAGATAAGTAATTAGTTTCAACTACTCTTCCAACTAGATATTCTTTGTCCAAAACTGGCATTCCTTTTAAAATACCTGAATTAGATCCCCTATTAATAATAATAGATTTTAAATAAGGGCTACTTTTGTCAATAAGAACTTTTGACAAAATCATATTTTCCTTTTTTAAGAATGATTCCTCTGACTCTAAAATTTTTCTTAAATTCTTATTTTGATTTGTTAAATATTCAACGTTAAGTTCTTTTTGTCTATAAACTTCTAGTGCTTGTTTTAATTCTTCATTTTCTTTTTTAATATTAAGAAAATTTGTAAAACCTTGTGTTGCTTGTGGTACAAATCGAGAAGGAGATGAAACTACTAATGAAACTCTATAAATTCCATCATTAATAATGGATCTTAAAGGCTTCATAAAACCAAAACCATAAACATCAAAAAAAAAGACAATACCAGCAACTATTATTAAAAAAACTAAAGAAAATTTTTGCTTAGCCCCTCTTTGTAAAAGGGCTGAACGAAACGCTATACCAAAATCATCTCTACTTGAAGACATTTATCTTTTTAGATAAATTAATACTCTGAAAGCATTGTAGAAAATAGCTCTTCATTTTCTAAGGCTCTTCCTGTCCCTACTGCTACACATGATAAAGGATCATCAGCTATAGTTACTGGTAAGCCAGTGTCTTGAGATATTAATTTATCAATATTTTTTAATAAAGCTCCTCCTCCAGTAAGAACTAATCCCATATCTATTAAGTCTGCAGATAGTTCAGGAGGAGTGTTTTCTAGGGCTTCTTTAATTCCAGCTAAAATTTGATTTAAAATTGGCATTAATGCTTCGCAAGCATCTTTCTCGGTTAACTCAATTTCTTTTGGAGTTCCTGATCTAATATCTCTACCTTTCATTAAAAAAGTATTTGGAGTTGAAGGGATTGCTGTACCAAGTTCTTTTTTAATTTTCTCAGCAGTAGAATCACCAATTAATAAATTTAATTTCTTTCTCATATAATCTATGATTGATCTATCAAGCGCATCTCCTGCAACTCTTAGTGATTTTGAATAAACTACTCCACCTAAAGACATAACGGCTATTTCAGTTGTGCCACCTCCAATATCAACAACCATTGACCCAGTAGCTTCAGATATTGGCAGCCCCGCACCTATAGCTGCAGCAATAGGTTCTTCAATTAATTGAACTTTTCTTGCCCCAGCAGCTAATGCTGAGTCTTGAATAGCTTTTCTTTCTACTGGTGTTGAGCCGGTTGGCACACAAATTAAAATTCTTGGGTTCGCAAACGCATTTTTTTTGTGAACTTTTTTAATAAAATGTTTGATCATTTCCTCAGTAACTACGAAATCTGCAATCACTCCATCTTTTAATGGTCTAATAGCGGAAATATTTCCAGGCGTTCTACCTAACATAGTTTTTGCTTCATCTCCCACAGCAAGAACTGATTTTTTTCCTCCATCGTCAATTACTGCAACAACTGAAGGTTCATTTAACACTACTCCCTGATCTTTAAGTACAACCAGAGTGTTAGCTGTTCCTAGATCAATAGCCATATCTTGTGACCACAATGATGATAGTCCTGAAAGTCCTTTAAACATTATGTATTTCTCCTTATATTTGTGCGCTCAAACTAGGGTCTGGCGCTGTTTTTTCTCTTTTGATTATTAGTTTATTTAATGCACTTAAATAAGCGTTAGCCGATGCTACTAATGTATCTGTATCAGCCGCTTGCCCAACTGTAGTTTTTCCTTTTTCTTCTATTCTAACGCTCACAGTTGCTTGAGCGTCTGTTCCTTCTGTTACTGCGTGAACGTTATACAGTAAAAGTTTAACTTCGTGTGGGTAAAGTTTTTTAATACATTTAAATATAGCATCTACAGGCCCATCTCCTGTTTCAGATGCTTTTTTAACCTCTCCGAATACTTCTAAAGTCATTTCTGCTTTTTGTGGCTCACCAGTACCTGCAAAAACTTTCAAAGATTTTAATTTAATTACATTATCCTCTGAAACCAAACTGTCATCTACTATCGCTGCTATATCTTCGTCATAAATGTGTTTCTTTTTATCAGCTAAAACTTTAAATTTACCAAAAGCTGTTTGAATAACATCATCAGTTACTCCCACATAACCTAAATCATTTAATTTATCTTTGAATGCATGACGACCTGAGTGTTTGCCCATTACCAAAGAAGTTTTATGAACTCCAACGCTTTCTGGAGTCATAATTTCATAAGTGTTTCTGTTTTTAAGCATTCCATCCTGATGAATTCCTGATTCATGAGCAAATGCATTTTTTCCTACAACAGCTTTGTTAAATTGAACAGGAAAACCAGTTGCATTAGAAACTACTTTTGATGCTTTGCTTAAAAGTTTCGTATTAATATTTGTTGTGTACGGCATTAAATCATGTCTTGTTCTCATAGCCATAACAACTTCCTCTAGAGCTGCGTTTCCTGCTCTTTCTCCTATACCATTAATAGTACATTCAATCTGCCTCGCTCCAGCCATCACTCCAGCTAATGAATTTGCTACTGCTAAACCTAAATCATTATGACAATGCGTAGAAATGACAGTTTTATCTATATTTGGAACTTTATTTCTTAATGTTTCTATAATCTTTTTAAATTCTGAAGGAACAGTATAACCTACAGTATCAGGTATATTAATTGTCTTAGCGCCAGATTTTATAGCAAGTTCCACTGTCTTACACATATAATCCATATCTGTTCTTGTTCCATCTTCACATGACCACTCTACATCATCTGTAAACTTTCTTGCATAAGAAACACTTTCTTTTATTGCTTCTAATACCTCTTCTGGAGATTTATTTAATTTATGCTTCATATGAAGTGGGCTTGTAGAAATAAATGTGTGTATTCTAAAATTTTTTGCATGTCTTAAAGCTTCATGGCAAGCATCTATATCTTTTTTAGTTGCTCTTGCTAGTCCAGCTGGAATTGATTTTTTTAATGTTTTACTGATTTCTGTTACAGCCTCATAATCTCCTGGAGAAGCTATAGGAAAACCTGCTTCTATTATGTCAACACCAAGTTCATCAAACACTCGAGCAATTTGAAGTTTTTCTTCTAAACTCATTGATGCGCCAGGAGATTGCTCTCCATCACGCATAGTTGTGTCAAAAATTATTATTCTATTTTTATCTGTCATATACTGAATACGCATATTACAAGTAAAACGAGAATATGCAAATACTTATAGTAAAATCACTTTATTTTTTAGATCAGATTGGGCTAATTCTTGTCTTTGTCGACTAATTTATTTTTACCAATCCATGGCATCATAGCTCGAAGCTCTTTACCAACTTTTTCGATAGGATGATTTGCTAAATCTTTTCTCATTTTAAGAAAATTTTTTTGACCAGATTTATGCTCATCCATCCATTGTTTTGTAAATTTTCCTGATTGAATATCTTTTAGTACTTCTTTCATTTTTTCTTTAGTCTTGCTGTCTATAATTCTTTTGCCTGAAACATATTCTCCATACTCTGCAGTATTTGATATAGAATAATTCATGTTTGCAATTCCACCTTCATAGATAAGGTCAACAATTAATTTTACTTCATGAAGAGTTTCGAAATAAGCCATTTCTGGTGGGTAACCAGCTTCAGTTAAAGTTTCAAATCCATTTTTTATAAGTTCTACCAAACCTCCACAAAGAACTGTTTGTTCACCAAATAAATCTGTTTCACATTCATCTTTAAAAGTGGTTTCAATAATACCTGCCTTACCTCCGCCTACAGCTGATGCATAAGATAAAGCCAATTCTTTTGCTTTTCCTGAACTGTCTTTATGCACTGCCATTAAACAAGGAACACCTCCTCCTTTTTGATATTCACTTCTCACTGTGTGTCCTGGACCTTTTGGTGCTACCATAAAAACATCTAAATCTTTTCTTGCATTGATTAAATCAAAGTGAATATTTAAACCATGAGCAAAGGCTAAACTTGTTCCTTCTTTCATTCTTTGTTCAATATGATTTTTATAAATTTCGGATTGAAGTTCGTCAGGAGTTAGCATCATAACTACATCTGCCCAAGCAGCTGCATCAGATAATGACATTACTTTTAATCCTGCGCTTTCCGCTTTTTTTGTGCTAGAAGAACCTTCCCTTAAAGCTACGACTATTTCTTTAACTCCACTATCTTTCAAATTCAAAGCATGTGCATGTCCTTGACTACCATATCCAAAAATTGCTACTTTTTTATCTTTGATTAGCTCAGAATTAGTATCTTTATCGTAATAAGTTTTCATCAATTATCCTTTGTTAACTAAATACTTTTCCGCCCTTTGTCATCGCAACTGATCCAGTTCTAGATGTGCTTATAAGCCCTAATCTTTTTAAATCAAGGGCTAATTTATCAATCTCGGCTCTTAATGCAGTTACTTGAATTACAAAAGATTTTTTTGATTTATCTAAAATAACTGGATTAAATTTTTTACAAATTTTTTTTATTTTTTCTTGTTTTTTTGAATTAGCCAAAACTTTAAATAACGCAAGTTCTCTAAACAAAATTTCTTTATCATTTCTTTTAAAATCTGCAACTTTATGAACTGGTACTAATTTTTTTAATTGTAATTTAATTTGTTCAATTACTTGTGGTGTTCCCTCAGTTACAATTGTAATTCTGGAAATATGTTTCTTTTTATCCACTTCACCTACCGCTAATGACTCAATATTATAACCCCTTCCAGAAAAAAGACCTGCAATTCTTGCTAGCACGCCAGCTTCGTTATCAACCCATACTACAATAATATGACGTTCTAATTTTCCAATTTTTCCTGGTACGCTATAAGCTGATTTGGATTTTGCCATTAGACTAATATCTTTCCTTCATCAGAAATTTCTTCTTCTTCTTCGGGCCCTAAAATCATTTGATTATGTGGTTTTCCAGAAGGAATCATCGGAAAACAATTTTCTGATTTATCTACTACACAATCAAATATTACAGGCTTTTGAACATCAATCATTTCTTTAATTTTTGCATCTAGATCATCTGGAGTTTTAGCTCTTATTCCAACACATCCGTATGATTCAGCAAGTTTTACAAAGTCTGGTAGAGCTGCTGTATAGCTTTCAGAATAATTTTTCTCATGTAACAATTCTTGCCATTGTCTCACCATTCCCATGTACTCGTTGTTTAGGATAAATATTTTTATAGGTAGTTTATACTGAACTGCTGTAGACATTTCTTGCATTGTCATTAAAACTGATGCTTCGCCAGCAATATCAACGACTAACTTCCCTGGATTTGCTATTTGCACACCAATCGCTGCTGGAAGACCATATCCCATAGTTCCTAAGCCTCCAGAAGTCATCCAGCGATTAGGCTTATCAAATTTATAATGTTGAGCTGCCCACATTTGATGCTGTCCTACTTCGGTTGTGATAAAAGTGTCTTTGTCTTTAGTCAATTCATATAATCTTTGAACAGCATGCTGAGGTTTTATAATTTTATTACTATTGATAAAATTAAGAGATTTTTTTTCTCTCCATTTATTAATTTGTTCCCACCACTTAGATGTTTTTTGTTTATTAGAGTCTAAAAAATTTTTATTTTTTTCTTTAAATCTTTTAATTAAACTTTTTAAAAGTTCAGAAACATCGCTTACTATAGGTAAGTCAACCTTAATATTTTTTCCTATTGAAGATGGATCTATATCAACATGAATTTTTTTTGATTTAGGTGAAAACTCATCAACTTTTCCAGTAATTCTGTCATCAAATCTTGCTCCAATATTAATCATTAAGTCACAATCATGCATTGCATTATTTGCTTCGTAAGTCCCATGCATTCCTAACATTCCTAAAAATTGTGGATCATTTCCTGGGTATGCACCAAGACCCTGTAGAGTAGAAGTAATAGGAAAACCGGTAAGTGAAACTAATTCTCTTAAATGTTTACTTGCCTCAGGACCTGAGTTGATTACTCCACCGCCAGTATAAAAAATTGGCCTAGATGATCTTTTTATTAATTCTATAAATTTATCTAATTCATTATTAGATACTTTAAGAACAGTTTTGCCGTTAACTTTTTTTTTAAGAGTACTTTTTTTAAATTTATATTTACCTTTTTTAAATTGTATATCTTTTGGAATATCAACTAAAACTGGGCCTGGTCTGCCAGTAGTAGCAACTTCGAATGCTAAATGTAAAATTCTTGAAAGATCATTAACATCCTTTACTAACCAATTATGTTTTGTGCAAGGTCGAGTGATGCCAGTAGTATCGCACTCTTGAAATGCATCAGTACCAATTAAGTGAGTCGGGACTTGTCCTGAAATACAAACAAGCGGGACTGAGTCCATATACGCATCTGTCAATGCAGTTACAGCATTAGTCGCGCCAGGGCCTGAGGTAACAAGCAATACTCCAGGTTTGCCACTAGATCTAGCATAACCTTCAGCAGCATGGCCTGCTCCTTGTTCATGTCTAGCTAAAATATGCTTAATAGATTTATGATTCTTGAGTTCGTCATAAATAGGAAGTACTGCACCACCAGGATAACCAAAAATATATTCAACTTTTTGGTCCTCCAATGCTTTAAAAACTATTTCTGCTCCAGTAATTAATTTAGGCATAGATACAATCTAGCCTAGAAATACCTTCCGTCAAGTTTTAGCTTATAACTTTTAATGTTTTTTTTAAAAGTACAGAAAAGTCATTGGAATAAAGCTTGTTCCAGTTCTTCATATGCCCTCGGGCCCAAGTATTTTGTCTTTTTGCGTATTGCCTTGTTTTGATATTTATAAGTTCTTTACATTCATTCAAAGAAATTGATCCTTTTAAATAGGCATTTATTTCTTGAACACCGATTAATTTGTTTGCAGATAATGATTTATCTAATTTTAAAAAATTAAATCTTTTTACTTCTTTGATACATTCATTGTTTTTAAACATTAATTCAGTCCTTAAAGATATCTTATTTAATAATTTTTCTCTTGGAATATTTAGAAAAATCATAATCATTTCAAAATTTTTAAAATCAGATTTAGTTTCTTTAATCCAATCAAATAAAGATTTTCTAGTTTTTAGAATAACCTCATAAGCCCTCTGAGTTCTTTGAGAGTCTGTAGGTAGAATTCTATCTTTTATTTTTGGATCAATTGTTAAAAGTTTCTTATGAAACTTTTTATATCCTATTCTTTTAAAAAGGTTTCTAACTTTATTTCGTGTATTATTGTCTATATCAGGTATTTTACTGATACCTTTAGTAATAGTATTGAAATATAAGCCTGTGCCACCAACAATTATTGGAACTTTTTTATTTTTATAGCATTGATTTATTTTTTTTTTAACTAACTTAAGCCAATCTCCAGCTGAAAAATACTTTTTTACAGAAATTATCCCATATAAATGATGTTTAGCTTTTTTTATCTCCTTATTGTTTGGTCTAGATGATAAAATTGAAAATTCTTTATATACTTGCATGCTATCTGCATTGATAATTTCTCCTTTAAGCTTTTTGGCTAATTTTATAGCTAGAGTTGATTTTCCTGATGCTGTAGGACCCGCTAAGAGAATTATTTTTTTAGACAAATTAATTTAATTTAACACCAAGATATCTGCTTTGATTATTCTTGTCGATTACTGATAATAATAAATTTTTATCACCCCTTTTTGTAATTTCATTTACTATATTTTTTAGATCAGAAGTCTTCCTAATTGGTGATTTTTGTGCTTCAATTATAATATCATTTACATTTAATAAACCTTTTAACGGACTTTTATTAAAAATTTCTACTATGACTATTCCTTTTGTATCTTTATTCAATTTTCTTAGAGATATATCTTCCTCATTTAAATCTCTTACCGTAATTTTTAAACTTTCGATTTCTATCTCCTGAGTTTTTTTAATTTTAGGATTTTTAGCTTTAAATTCCGATGACGATTCTAATCGTCCCAATATTAACCTTTTAGTAATTAACTTTTTATTTCTCCAAATTTTAATCTGAACACTTTTTCCAACTTTTGTGGCAGCAACAACTTTCGGTAAAGTTCTCATAACATCTATCTTTTTTCCATCAAAGTCTAAGATTATATCTCCTGCCTTTATTCCAGCTTTGTCGGCTGGACTTTTTTCTCCAACACTAGCTACGAGAGCTCCTTCAGGTTTATTAAGTTTGACCGCCTCAGCAATTTCTTTTGTTACTTCCTGAATACGAACTCCTAGCCAACCCCTTCTTGTTTCGCCAAAATTAATTAATTGATCTATTACATTTGAAGCGGCATTAGCTGGTATTGCAAAACCAATTCCTATTGAACCTGACTGTCCTGGAGCAATGATGGCTGTATTTATTCCAATAACCTCTCCTTTTATATTAAATAAAGGTCCTCCGGAATTTCCTTGATTAATAGAGGCATCAGTTTGAATAAAATCATCATAACGAGTGAGGTTAATATCTCTGTTTCTTGCTGAAATTATTCCGGACGTTACTGTTCCACTAAATCCAAAAGGATTTCCAATAGCTATTACCCAGTCTCCTACTCTTGCTCTGTCAGAGTCTCCAAATTTAACAGGTTTAAATTTATCTTTTGTTTGCATTTTTAAAACTGCTATATCCATATAAGGATCAGCTCCTACAACTTCAGCTTTATATTCTTTATTATTCACTTTGATCAAAATATCATCAGCATTTGCAATAACATGATTATTTGTAATAACTATTCCATTTTCTTTAATAATAAATCCTGAGCCTAAAGATGAGGCTTTTCTTTCAGTTGGCCTTTGAAATTCTTTAAACATTTCTTCAAAAGGTGACCCTGGAGGAAACTGAAAGGGAAATTGATTTGAAGAGGTTCTAACAGTTTGAGTTGTTGAAATATTTACTACAGAGGGCATTAGTTCTTCTGCCAGATCTGCAAATGAGTCTGGAACAGATTTAGCGTTGGTAAAAGAACTTAAATTTAAAATAAATAAAATAAAAAGAGTTTTTTTTAAAAATTTCATTTAATTTTTTATATACCAAATTATTAAAAAACCTATAATCAAAAAAATAACCCCAAAGGCTCTTAATTTATTTTCTGGTGTATTCTTGATTAATTCAAGCATACTTTTGATTCTTGACGGGAAAATGGCAATAAATAAACCCTCGATAAAGAAGATTAGCCCTATAGCAGTAATTAGTTCGTTCACAATTGAACTGGATTATCTTTTTTTAATAGCAGGAATAGACGATTTTCCAAAAAATTTAAAAAAATCACTATCTGGAGATAAAACTAGTGAAGTTTCACCGCCTATCAATGCTCTTTCGTAAGCTTGCATTGCTCGATAGAAAGCAAAAAATTGAGGATCTCTTCCAAAAGCATTGGCAAATATCTTATTTCTTTGACCATCTCCTTCACCTTTCATAATTTCAGATTTTTTATTTGCATTAGCTAAAATCACTGTCACATCTTTATCAGCTGTAGATCTTATTTTTTGAGCTATCTCAGCACCTTGTGCTCTAAATTCTTTTGCTTCTCTTTGTCTTTCAGTTTGCATTCTTGAGTAAATCGCTTCGCTGTTTGCTGGGGGTAAATCAGCTCTTTTAATTCTTACATCAACAATCTTAATTCCAAAATTCTCTGCTTCGGTATTTACATCATTTTGAATTATAGCCATTTGTTTAGCTCTATCAGTAGATAATAAAGTTGCTAATTCTTGTTTACCTAAAACACCTCTAATTCTTGAGTTTATAATTGTTGAAAGCCTAGATCTAGCAACTCTTTCATTGCCAACAGAGATATAAAATTTTAAAGGATCTATAATTTTAAATCTTGCTATAGCATCTACAATCAATCTCTTTTGATCAGCAGCTATTACTTCTTCTGGAGCGCTATCTAAATTTAAAATTCTCTTATCTAAATAAACTACGTTTTGAATAAATGGTAATTTAAAGTTTAGACCTGCTTTAGTGATAATTTTTTTAGGGTCACCAAATTGAAGAACTATCGCTTGACTTATTTCTTGAACGATAAATACAGATTGGAAAACAACAACTCCAATTATAATAACTATAGGAACTACAAGTCTCATTATTATTGTCCTCCTGATTTCTTTAATTCTGGCAAAGGCAAATAAGGAACTACGCCTGAACCTGAATTCTTATCTATGATTACTTTGTCGATGTCGGCTAAAACTTTTTCCATTGTTTCCAGGTACATTCTTTCCTGGGTCACTTGTTTTGCGTTTTTGTATTCATTATAAATTGCTAAAAATCTACTTGCTTCACCCTCTGCTTTAGCAACTACTTCTTTTTTATAAGCTTCGGCTTGTTGTAATACTTGCTCAGCTTCTCCTCGAGCTCTAGGTATTACATCATTAGCATAGGCTTCGGCTTCATTTTTGGATCTCTCTCTATCTGCTCTGGCAGCTTGTACATCTCTAAAAGCATCTATAACTTGTGCAGGCGGATCAGCTTGTTGTGTTTGAACTTGTGTGATTTGAATTCCTGAACCATATTCATCTAAAATTTTTTGAGTAATTTCTTGAACTTCTACTTCAATATTTGATCTTCCCTCTGTCAAAATTGTTTGTATTTCATTTTTTGCTATCACTTCCCTCATTGCTGTTTCTGAAGTGGCTTTGACAGTTTCTACTGGACTTTGAATATTAAATAGAAACTTTTGAGCATCTTTTATTACCCAAAAAACTGAATAATTAATATCTACTATATTTTCATCTCCAGTTAACATTAAACTTTCTTCTGGAACGTTTCCTACTCCAGATGATCTTCCGCTGTCACTTGCTGGTCTAAAACCAACATCAACTCTATTAACTTTTGTTACCTTAGGAGTTAACACACGTTCAAAAGGCATAGGCAAATGATAATGCAAACCTGGCTGAGTTGTATGTATATATTTTCCAAATCTTAAAACCACACCCTGCTCATCGGGCAAAACTCTGTAAAGACCACTAGCAACATAAAGTACAACAATAATTAAAAGGCCCAATATTATAGGTCTTGAACCTCCTGATTTTCCACCTGAAAATTTATTAATTGTCCTTTGAAAATTTTTGATAATGTCATCAATATTTGGAGGTTCTCTTCTAGTGCCTGAACCATTCCCATTATTAGATCCTCCTCCTGGAGGAGAACCCCAAGGTGATTGATTTTTAAAAATCATATCTTTCAAACTCATGACACTTTATATAGTGACTTTTTATACAAAAACAAGTTAAGTAACAGCGATATTATGACCAATAAAAAAGAAGAAATAGACCGAACTATTAAAGAAAAGCTTGCACCAAAGAAATTTGTAAGAAATCCAATTAAAGGAACAAAATTTACTTTATTGATTTCTAGCGCTAAAGGTGGAGTTGGTAAATCTACTATAGCTGTAAATTTAGCTTTTGCTTTACAAAATCTTGGAATGAAAGTTGGAATTTTAGATGCAGATGTTTATGGTCCTTCTCTTCCAAAATTAATGAAATTAAGTGAAAAACCAAAAAGTGAGGATGGCAAATTATTAATTCCCTTAGAAAAGTATGAAGCGCAATGCATGTCTATGGGGTTTTTGGTTGAAGAACAAACTCCAATGATATGGCGTGGTCCTATGGTGATTAGTGCTTTAAAAACAATGACTCAAAAAGTTTTGTGGAAAGATAGAGATGTGATCGTAATTGATATGCCTCCTGGCACAGGTGATACTCAACTAACATTTGCTCAAGAAGTAAAAGTTGATGGAGCTATTATAGTTTCTACACCACAAGACTTAGCTCTACTCGATGTAAAAAGAGGTATACAAATGTTTGATAAAACTGGAGTTAAAATATTAGGTCTAGTAGACAATATGAGTTTCTTTAAAGGTGATGACGGTAAAGAATATAAAATATTTGGGGAAGGAGGTGTAGAAAAAACTGCTAAAGAATTTAATAAAATTTTTCTTGGCAAAATCCCAATTCATCAAGACTTAAGAGATGCAACAAACAATGGAGATCCTTTAACCCATTCAAATCCTAATCATGAAGTATCAAAAATATTTAAAGATATTGCAGAAAAAATTAAACAATCTTTTCAGTAAAACCAAAAGAAGTCATCAATTCATTCCACTCTCTCTTAGATAGTCCTGAGCTATCAAAATCACATTTTTGACCTGAAGCCATCTTTTGAATTACTTTTTTTCCTTTTGCAGAAACATTGACAGCTCCAACTCTATAGTCCATGAAAGCGGCATGAGTAATTGGAACCCACTTCTTAACAGTTTCAAGCATTGCTTCTGCATAAACTCTAATCTCATATTGAGCATGACTGTCAGCTCTTAAAAATAAAAAATTCAAAAGATTTAGTAGATCTGTTTTCCAATACCATTGTGTATAAGAATTTAATGTTAAATTCATTCTGGCAAGCTCTCTGGCTAGTCCAGCTTTACTTTCACTAATCACAGTTCCATCAAATCTTTCATTAAGCATTGTTTCATAATTATTATAAGTTCTAGTTGCATCATCTTTTAAAATTTTAAGGACTTCATCTGCTTGATCGCCAGTAATTAAATCTCCTCTACCTTGTCTATTAACTTTTGATTGTGCTGATAGTTGTTCTTTGGCTGGGAGATAAAATTCTTTATCTAATATTGAGTACCTAGCTGAATACTCATTAACATTTGCCGTTCTATGTCTTATCCATTGACGAGCAATGAATATTGGAAGCTTAACATGGTATTTAATTTCACACATTTCAAAAGGAGTAGAATGCCAATGTCTCATCAAATATTTAATTAAACCTTCATCGGTTGAAACTTTTTTAGTTCCTTTTCCATAAGAAACTCTAGCCGACTGAACTATAGAAGTATCGTCTCCCATATAATCAACTACTCGAATAAATCCATGGTCTAAAACAGGAAGAGCTTCGTAGAGAATTTTTTCTAACTCAGGTGATGTTACTCTTTTTGTTTGATTCTGCTGTGATTGTTGGTCCGCAATTTCTTGTTTTTGCTCTGGTGTCAGTTTCATTTTGAATAAATTTATTGAATCTCTTCAAAAGAGTTTTATATTAATAATGTTGGTTTTCCAACTATGACGATAAACGAATTTCGTAATAAACATTACGGACGTGGGGGCAGTACCCACCACCTCCACCATTTGCAACTTACGGGGGTGAATTAGGATCGACGGATGTCTAAAAGCTATTCTTTCGTACGAGATGGTTCCGACGTAACGGGCCAATTTACAAATGCTAACGAAAGTTACGCACTTGCTGCTTAATTAACTTAGTTAATTAAGTTACGGGGTCCGGGGCACCTGGCAACAGAACGCCCCTAACAAAACTATGAAAAAGATAATGAAAATATTAATTCTGAGCTTATGCTTTATATCCTCAGCTCAAGCAGATGACATTAGAGACTTTCAAATTGAGGGGATGAGTATTGGAGATAGTCTATTAGATTTCATGTCAGAAAAAGAAATAAAAAAAATTAAAAAATTTGATTATTCCGGAAAATATAAAGGTATTGTTTTGAGAGAAAAGAAGAGTTCTAACTATGATGATATTCAACTTGCCTATAAAAATAATGACGATAAATATACTATTCATTCGTTAGCTGGTAGAATTTTCGTAGATAATATTGAAGATTGTTTATCTAAAAGAAAAGAAATTGAAAAAGAAATTTCTAAAGTTTTTCCATCAGCATCAATAGAAAGGTATGAAAAAGTTAAACACAGTTATGATAAATCAGGAAAAAGCTTTGCATGGCATACAAGATATAAATTAAAAGGTGGTGGTAAAGCTTCGATAGATTGTCACGATTGGAGTAAAAAAATAGAAGAAACAATTGGAGATAAATTAATGGTAGGATTGGGATCAAATGAATTTCATAAATTCCTTGATAGTGAAGCATATCGCTAGTATGAAAAAATCATGGCAATCAAAAAAATTATTGACATTAAAATTGCATAGAGAATCCATCTAGAAACAGGTTTATTGGGAGATACTTTAAAAACTTTTCGGTACATATATTCTAGACCAATATAAATACCTGGTTTAATAACATAAAAGAAAATACCATAAAAAATGAGAAGACATACAAACCAAAAAATATAAATAAGAATTGTTTCCATATAAAGTAAGTTTAATCAAATTTACAATAAAAATTTCAATACTTAGTTGATTTTATTTATAAGCTTTATCACGTAAAAATTTTCTATAATTTATTGTTCTAACTCCAACTCTAAAATGATCTTTAGCACCATACGACTCAGAATAATCATAACAAGCTACCTGAACCTCATCAGAGTATTTAGATTCAAAAACATAATCTGTAACCGTGCTTTTTCCTGATTTGTCAGCCCTATGCTTATAAGTTTGTTTACCTAAATCTTTAAGATTTTTAACAACAGCCTTTATTTCTTGAACAATATTATCTAATTCTTCATAACATAAGTTTATGTCTGCGTAAATTTTAAGACCATCAACAGCTGCTATTTTTTTTTTTCTATCATTAGTTTTATAAACTATTTGTACTGCATCATAAGATTTATATGTTTTATCTATGGACTCAGTAATTGTATATTCATTATGATTAAACCAATTTTTTTTGTTATCTAATATTTGTTCCTCACTAAAATAATCCAACAAGCTATCCCCAATACTCATCCCCTCAATTTTAAAATCTCTAATGTCATCTGCTTGCACTGAGGATATAAAGCATAAGCTTAGAATGACAATTGCTAAAAGTTTTTTCATTATTTCCTATTATAAAATTTTTTCTCTTTTCTTTCTTCTTTTAATCTTTTTTTTCTTAACCATTAGAACAGCATAACTGATCACATCTATCGACTCAATATCCCACAGCTGCTTGTTTTTATGTTATAATTTACTTATGAAAGACAAATCTGGTTTTGTATACGTTATGACTAATATTTCTATGCCAGGAATAGTAAAAATAGGATTAACAAAAAATATAGAAGATAGAATAGCAAATTTATCTTCGCGAACAGCGATCCCAACACCATTTAAACTTCATAGAGCAATTGAAGTAAAAAATATGTATGAAGTAGAAAATCAATTTCATCATTATTTTAGAAACAAAAGAAAAAATTCTCAAAGAGAATTTTTTTCAATAAGTCCAGAAGAAACAGATATATTATTTGATCACTATGAGAAAATTGGAGCTAAAAATTTTGACAAAACATCATTGCCTGTAAGGGAAGACAAGCAATTAATTGATGATAAAATAAGAGAACTAAG